>JBDTDT010000025.1:0-2532 GCA_039922995.1 Nitrosospira sp.
CCTTCATCTGATCTGTGACAATTACGCCACTCACAAGCACCCCAAGGTCCAGCAATGGCTGAAGAAACACTCGCGTTTCCACATCCATTTCACCCCTACTTCCGCATCCTGGCTGAATAGGGTCGAATGCCTCTTCCGCAACCTCATCAGCGAACGCCTGCGCCGCGGCGTGTTTACCGGAGTTCCTCAATTGATCGGTGCTATTGAAACCTTTATTAAACAGCATAATGAAAGTCCCAAACCTTTCGTCTGGACTGCCAAGGCCAACGATATCCTGCAAAAAGTCATTCGCGCCAATCGCCGCTTTAAGTGCTAAACAGAATGGCGCACTACACTAGCTCTGCATTCCGATTCTTTTCGCCAGCGCCAGCAGTTCCTCCCCATTCTCGAGGCCATCAAGAAAACGTGTGGGAATGCTCCTCAATCCCAACCTGCGCCCCCACCAGCGCGCCAGTTAGCATCGCGCGAGACATGTTTTGTCCCCCACCATTTATGGCATGGAGTACGACGAATTCGAAATCGTTCGTAAAACGTGCGGCAAGATAATACGCGGCCGGAAGTTGATGGTAGATAGCACACGGCATGCCATAGACAATCGATACTTTCCAGGCAGGTTCAATCCGAATATCCGGATCAACGCAGCAAGCGCGACATAGCGTGGCGTTAACAGCGCATCCGGAGAGGAGAAGCGCCCTGCCCGGGGTGGGTCGGGATCACGGGACGTGACGGAGCAAGATTGCTTTTTGTCACCGCATGGAATGGCAGCTCCCCTCTGTGTACAAGTTGCATGAGCGAGTCCGAAATTGCCGGCGTCAGCTTATCTCCGGCAATCAATCGGGATAGAACCACATTGTAGGCGGTCGTCATGGCAATGATGGCTTCATCGCCTTGCGTAAGAAGACAATTGGCCGAAACTGTCTCGGCAACCCTTCGCGGCTGGTTCGCATAACGGGCGGCGAGACCGATACAGCGCTCCGCCGCTTCCAAGGTATCGGCATGGCCCCCTTTTTTTCTGCTCCACGCGCCTGCGGTATGCCTCGCGTATCGATTGACTGGTATATCCTCCCGGTCCGTATACTGGTGTCCCGTTCAACATGGGAAACAATTCTTCGTCCAGTCTGCGAGTAAAATCCTCTTCCCTGTATTCCCCGTTCTCCGCTACCGACCGGAGCAGCATCACGAAGATCAACCCGGTCTGCGAGAGCTGACCGGCTTTCAATCCGCCGTGATAACGATCCGGCCTGGGTGTGGTGTAATTGTCGACCCATGGTCCATAGTCCTTGCGTAACTGGGCGAGGTCATAATACCAATGACACCCCAACCCAAGCGCATCACCAATCAAGGCACCCATGATGACACCAGATACCCGATCCATTTTTCTCTCCTTATATCATATAACGGTCAACAAACAGGAGGGATGCAAAAACCACGACCCGGTTTCCACGCCGCTCCTTTATTGATGACGCGTATGACGCGTTTGAATAAAACCTTATCCAAGGATACCGCATCCATCGATCGTGCCACTATGCACCAGGTTATCCGTTATAACGTTCATCAGCTACACACCTGGACTAAAACAGGTAAGCTACACATCCGATAACGAGGTATCAGCGAGCATGAAAGCGAATGGAATATATGAGGAGCGGAAAATTCCTTACGGTCGCATAAGAAACGCAATTCCATCGGAACGGTTTTTGCTTATGGAGCCTGGAGATGGCTTGAGTACTTGAAGAGTTGCCAGAAAGCAAAAAGCCCAACCTTGACGAGCCGGGCTATTAATTATTTTGGTTGCGGGGGCAGGATTTGAACCTACGACCTTCGGGTTATGAGCCCGACGAGCTGCCAGACTGCTCCACCCCGCGCCAGAAGGTTATTATCCCAGTTAAATTTATCAGGGTCAAATCATATTCCGGCTGACATTCATGAAAGCCTGAGCGGGAGAAGCTCACACACGTTCCAGCCTCCGCAGCTACTGGGCCTAATCCTCCTCTTTTACGCCGCCTCTGGTTCCCATCCCTGAAGGAGTTTGGTTTCTTCCGCGAATAAAATCACTTTCTATTTCCTTATGAGAGCTAGCGCACAGAGCGCTAAGCCGAATAGCGGCAGCATTTGCATCGACCGATATCAGCGACAATCCTGTTCACTTATATTGATTCTTGCGGCGTTTAATCCAGAAAATATGTCCATCTATAGGGCTCACAGAGGTTTTTTCTTGCCGGATATCTTCCGGATGACCCCGGCACTATCAATCTTCCAGCGCCCGCGGATAACACCCGGAGCTTCCGGCAATCCGTTTGCCAATACGCTCTCCCTATGCATTACCTGTTACATGCGATCACAAAATGGACAGACAGCGGTCACGCGATGGCTGAGCAAAATTGGCCATTAATAAAAGAGAAAGGCGAGTGTAATGATAAGTAAACCCGACATTCTTACTGCCAAAATCCTGATTGTCGATGATCAGGATGCCAACGTCCGGCTGCTTGAACAAATGCTGAGCGATGCCGGCTACACCCGCATTACCTCAACCAT
>JBDTDT010000026.1:0-7096 GCA_039922995.1 Nitrosospira sp.
AGGATTTGCCCCTTGCAGAGCGCCAGCGGCTTGCTGCGGCGCGTACCCATGATCTGCGCCATAAATCTACCGAATCCCAGATCCGCGCTGCACGCGCCTTTCTACTGCAGAAGGGCGAAGCACTCACGCAGATCGCCGTTGGCCGCGTCGCCGGGATTTCAAGGCAAACCGTGGCCACCTACCGGCACATGCTCGATGACGTGCTCAAGCCTGTTTTGAGACTGGCCACCGCAAAAGCACGTAATGTTAAGTACGGTGTATATCAGGTAACTGCGGCATCTGTTCAACGTGTTTTGCGCTTTGAGTTACCTGCTGAAGAGTCTGCTGTCTTGCCGATATTGGATGGATGACGCCGGGTTTTGGGGTTTCAAGTAGCCCAGCGTTTATAAAACGCGAGTAGCAGGGTGCGAAGCGCCCAGGTTTTATATCTATGTTGCCTAAAAAGCAGCTTTGTTGAACAACACTAGATGGAGCTTGCGCATGGTTCGTAAATGTTTTGACAGTGAACAACTGGTTCAGGTTCGCGCATTGCCGTTAATAGGGATATTGGACAGGTTAAAAGAGGAAGGAGTCTTGTTCTGGCGTCGTGATGTGGATTTCGTGCCGGAGAAAGATAGTCGCACGATGCGGCTGTTTATTTCGGTGCCTTCTGGTTTTGCCTGGGAACTACTGCTAACGGACTCAAAGTGGTTCGACACTAGGGCAGGGAAGGGTGGAGGCGGTGGTATTGATCTGGTGATGTACCTGCTTGGACTGGATTTCGTGATCGCTGTCACGTTGTTACTGCAATACGTTGATATGGCTGGCCAGGCTCGATGAGAAGACAATTACCTCGTAAAGGTAAAGTCGCTTGCGGTACTTTTCCGGCAGCGCCATTACGGCCATCGCGTCTTCAAATTCAGCCTCCAGGCATACCACTGCCTTGGCTGCCGTCTTGGCAAACCGCTCACCGAATTCCGTTAACCGCCGCCGTGCCTCCGTCATGTCTGACGCATGCAAGACAAGCTTGGCGCCGGCTGCAACATCGGCGCGGTGCCTGGAGCTTGGCAGTGACCGAGAAGGTTGCGCATCAGATGCACTTGGCAGCGCTGCCAGGCCGCGTCGTGGAAGTGCTTGGCGATGGCTTGCCCGAGCCCTCCATGCTGATCCGAGATCACATACGTTTGGCTTCTTCCGTGAAAATCAGAGTGGACCAGGGGTTTGAGGTGCAGCGGAACGGCCAACCGGGTTAAGCCCTCGACACAGAGGAAGTCGTTGAACCAAACGTACTGCCTGGGCGTGTACACCGGAACCGCCGAATTTTCCGCCAAGTGGGAGCGTCTCCCTTAAGTGAGTGACTGTCCGTTGCTCCCCAGACCCCGACATGCGCAGGCCGCCGGACAAACGGACGGCCCCGTTGATGCTACCACGATCCGCGCCGACAAGAGTCATCGATCCAGTGTGTATCCGGCGCGATGGTGTCGGCTAGCGCATGAAAGCGGCTCGCTCAGAGCTTCTTGTCGCCCCGATACCAGTCCTTGCCCACGAGCCGCAAATCGGCGCTCTGCACCGAGCCCAGCGCGCCTGAGCCGCTACGGCTCTCGTCCACGCTCTTGATGTCTTCAATCGACAGGCTGACCTCATTGTTGTACACCGTACTGTGAAGTAGCACCGTCCCAGTATTCCAGTTGATGGTTTTAAGCTGGCCTTGCTTGATCATGTAACTGCTCGAGTAGGGTACGTAAATCATCAGATATTTGCCGGTCTGGATTTGCAGAAGCTGGCGCCGGATCTGTTCTTTCCAGTTGTCGAATGGCTCGTCGCCGCTGGTCTGCGTCTTGCTCCACGCCTCGGCGGCCGATAAAAGGCCGGCATATTTGTCGCGGTCGAGCGTGCGCACCACCTCCTCGGCGATCTTTACTTTCTCAGTGTAGGGCAAGTATTTCGGTATATTAAATTTGGTATTCCATTGTTCCGTTTGCGCGATGTAATCGGCCGTCGAATTGAATTTCGGACGTGCCTCTTCGCGCCTGACCCGCTCCGCCTCGAGCCAGTCGTCCGCTTCGCGCTCGATTTCGTTCAATTTATCTAAGGGAGCGCCGTACAGGGCGTAATCGGCCAGCTCCACCTTCATATGGTAAGGAAAATCTTCCCGGATATTAAATTCATTGCACCACTTGCCCGACTGCGCCACGTAATCAGCAACCGCCAAATCATATAGTCCGATGTTTTGCATGCAGGTATCTCCAGTGTATGTTAGCTGTCATCATTATCGCGAGCCATGGCCCTTGCCATGGTTCGCGACGCTTGTTCATGCTGAGCTGTCGTATCAGCTTACCTACGTCATCAGGGTTCGTTGACGCATCGTAGAGCCGTGCGAGACAATTTGCATGTAGATAAAGATAAGCTTAACATGGAATTAATAATGCATGCGCCCCAAGTAGGAGATTTAAGCTAAAACCACCGAATTTTCCGCCGAGTGCGGAAAGCCAGTGTTGGCGCGGCCTGTCACCAAACAGGTGTTTTCCGGTGGAACCGTGCCAGAGGCCGAATGGGTATGCATGAGCAGGGAAATGTGAACGAAAAACCATGTCGGATAGCTGTAGCAACCGGAAATCTTGCTTCCGATGTTTTCCGGCAGAATTTTCGGCGGTTCTTTGCCTGGTTGAAGTATACCCAAACCTGACAATCATACTTGACACCTATTTTGTCAGTTTAGGATCAATAAAGTTTTTATTGACTGCAAATCACGGAGGTCATGGAATCTATCCTGACATTTATTAATTTAGGAGAGATATGACTAGCCAGAGAATGGGATACATTCGGGTGAGTTCGCTTGACCAAGTAGCGAACGGCAACTCGACGGCATTGAGTTGGATAAAGTATTCACTGACTGCCTGAAAAACTCTTAACTATCGGTTGTGACTGTCCGGCGATCCGCTAATGATGGCAAGATCCCAGCCACAACCGGCACAACTAGGCATTTCATCTAAAGGCTCGCCACAACGAGGGCATAAACCCTTCTGTAGGCAATCGGGACAATCATCAAACTCGGGAGGCTTAACAGGATGTTGAAAAACCCCTTCCAATCAATGCAAATTGTATAATTGGGTCATTGAATTCAACGAGACAGGGACATTATGCGAAGCGCCGACGTAACCCAAATCGCGATGTTCAGCTACCGGACGCTGGAGGAGCGCATCCCGCCTGGGCATTCGCTAAGGAAGCTGCGGACGCTGGTGGATGGTATTTTGATGACGCTGCATGCCGAGCTCGAGGCGCTGTATGCGGGTTCAGGGCGCCCGTCGATTCCACCCGAGCGTCTCTTGCGGGCGAGCTTGCTCCAGACGCTCTATACGATCCGCTCGGAACGGCAACTGGTGCAGCACATTGAATACAACCTGCTTTACCGTTGGTTTGTCGGGTTGGACATGGATGATCCGGTTTGGGATCACTCCAGCTTCACCAAGAACCGGGAGCGGTTGCTGAATGAAGCGGTGGGCCGCGCCTTTTTCGGAAAGGTGCTGGAGTTGGCCGAATGGCAGGGACTGGTGTCCTCGGAGCACTTCACGGTGGATGGCACCTTGATCGAAGCCTGGGCCTCGATGAAGAGTTTCAAGGCGAAGGATGGATCGAGCAAGCCGCCGCAAGACGGCGGGCGCAACCCGACGGTGGATTACAAGGGTGAAAAACGCAGCAACGACACACACGCCTCGACCACCGATCCGCAAGCCCGGTTATACAAGAAAGCCGAGCGCGAGAAGTCAGCGGCTGTGCTACCTGGGCCATGCCATGATGGAGAACCGCAACGGTCTGGCGGTGGACCTGGAAACCACGCTGGCCACGGGTACGGCGGAGCGGGAAGCAGCCAAGGCGATGGTAGCGCGCTCGCTCAAACGTGGCTCGACCTTGGGTGCCGACAAGAATTACGACGTGGCCGAGTTCGTCTCGGCCCTGCGAAACCACGGTGTGACGCCGCATGTCGCGCAGAAGAGCGTCGGTAGCGCCATCGATGGGCGCACGACGCGGCATGCCGGCTACGCGGTGAGCCTGAGAAAACGCAAGCGGGTGGAAGAAATCTTCGGCTGGGCCAAGACCGTCGGCGGCCTGCGCAAGGCAAAGTTTATCGGACTGACCAAGGTGAAGGCGCAAGTCGTCTTCACCTTGGCTGCTTACAACCTGACGCGGATGGCTACGATCTTTGGCTGGCGATTGAATACGGTTTAGTCGCAATCCGCCCGCGGGCTGGCCAAAAGGCGGCCAGAACCCGAAAGGAGCCAGAAAAACGGCTGAAATCCGGTTTCCAGGCTTGGCAAGGGGTTTGCCGAATTCAATTTGTCGCCATCAGTGGTCGATAGCCGAAGGCATCAGGAGAAATTTCAACAGCCTGTTAAATCCCCACCCTTCGCAGGTTCTGCAGTAATTCGGGTGTTTGATACTGTATTCAGATTGATCCATGGGCTCCCCAATAATTTCACCGGTATTTCTTCAAGCTCTAACTAAAGATTTGTGTGATTTTGCTTGATTATCCCCGGCATATCCATATCTCCCTGTATATTGTTCACGCAAAGGATACCTTGGGATTAAGCGCGATTAGGTTGCTGCCACCCTTCTGCGTCTTCCCGTTGATATTCTCATTCTACGTCACCGGACAGTGTGATCCAGCCGTCTTCGAAAAGCTAGTTGAATAAGCAGCAAAAGGAACCATATTGGAATGGTAAGTCTGGTGTTTTCGCATGATGTTAACCATTAACCTTATATGGAGGAAATATGGCAATTGCTCGTTATGAACCTTGGAGTTTATTGAATCAATTACACCGGGAATTGGACCGTACGCGCGACGGTGGGAACGACGAGGGGTCAACCGCGACAGCCGAATGGACACCGGCTGTCGATATCAAGGAAGAGCCTGATAAATTCGTCTTGCAAGCGGACCTTCCAGGGGTGAAGCCAGAGGACATCGATATCAGTATGGAGAATGACGTGCTGACTATCAAAGGTGAAAAGAAAACCGAAACAAAAACCGGAGAAGAGGGCTATAAACGAGTCGAACGCAAGTACGGTTCTTTTTACCGGCGCTTTAGCTTACCGGATACAGCAAATTCAGATGGAATCTCGGCAAAATCAAATCATGGCGTGCTTGAAATCGTCATTCCGAAACGCAAAGCTGTCCAGCCCAAGAAAATCAACGTTACTTCGACCGGAGAAGCTTAGTGCTTGAGCGGAGCCACCCGAAAAGGAGGCTCCGTTTTTTGAGTGATTTAAATAACTCCACCCCATCTGGCAGAGTGTTTAAGATATAGTGATTATCATACTAAGCACCCAGCTTTACCGGGGGTGGGAGATAATGTCATCGGCAAGGAATTGGGACAAAAACCCATGATTTCACTAATGGACGCCGTGCGTGAATAAAGGATTAAAGACAATCTGGGAGGTTAGATCCTCACCGTTTAAGGTGCCGTGTTCAATGAAAAAAGTTATCAACATGCTCGGATTTAAAGTTAACAAATTCAATGATTGGTTGAGGAAAAACGGCAAAGCAGAAATAGACACTAAGGCGCAAAACGCATCAGGGCAAGTTCTACTTAAAGAACCCAGTGGTTCTAGCAAGTCACGTCAGCATCTACGGGTTATAAAGTGATGGTTCTTGTCTATCAATAGTAAAAAATCCTAGCTTCAGGCTTACATTTTGCCCCTATTAGAACGAGCGAGCCACTCACTCAAATTGGCCTACCCATTATTTAATACCATTACTATAAGTGATAATGTCCTATTTACTTGCAATGCTGATTTAGTGACGTTATTAGATAATGACTACTTGACGTCATAACGTCATTAATTCATGACAGCAGAGCGGGTAAGCCTTTATCTGCGAATACCTTTGATAAACCGCGCACGGCAAGTTGTTGTATGCTCGTACCTTCGGAAACGGCTAACTGATGGAGGCGCTCCCAATCTGCACGTGGCAAGCGCACCGTTAAAGAAACTACCTCTCCCTTCCCGCGTTTGCGTTCTGTCGCAGGTTCATCAGCTATTATGTTGACCTCATTTTGTGCGATAGCTTGCTTGCGAGTAAAAGCCGCAAGTCCAGTTTGTTTAGTACTCATTTGAGTTGCTCCTTTAGCCAATTCCACAATAATCTAATTTCAGTTGCTGCTTTGCCGTCGCTCTCAAACTCAGTTACAGATCGGCCGGAGGCAACTGCACGTGCGAACGCGCGGCGTTCAGTAATTTCTACGGGGGCGACTTGTAATTTATACTCACCCAAGACAAAGCGAGTTTCCGAGATCTCCGGGGAGCGGAACGGGCAGGCGCTTAAAACGAAAACTCCGTGCGCTTTTGCGGCCTTCACGATCTCTACGGCACTCCCCACTGCTGCCAAGTCAAATGCCGTGGGTCTGCATGGGATAACAACTAGATCCACGGCCTGAGCAATGCGCGCCGCATCGGGTGCGGCATGTGGAGCGGTATCTACAATGGCAAGAGTCATCTTATCGTGTTTAGCTGCCTTTAGAACACTTGCAAGATCAGCGGCGGCAGACGTAGCCACTATTGGCATTTCGTCATTACGGGCATTTCCCCAACTCGTCGCGCTTTTCTGGAAGTCAGTATCCACGATTACAACTCGTTCTCCTGATTCTTGAGCGGCAACTGCGGCATGAACAGCAAGGGTTGTTTTCCCACTGCCTCCCTTCTGACTAAGAAATGCTATTGTTTTCATAAAGTACGTTATGACGTAATGGATGCATGACGCCATTTATTCATATCGACGCCATGATGTCAAGCACTCATTACGTCATACAGTCAATACCTCAACGCGGCATACATTAATGACGGCATGGCGTAATAGCGTATACAAGTTATGACGTAATGAATGTATGACGCCATTTATAATATCTTTATTCGCAGGCGTACAGGTAGAGAAGCTGGGTCGGAAATTCGCCGTCAGTTTCCGTTTTCAGGTATTTGCAGCCAGCTCGGCCGGTGGCGACGATTACGTTTAAAAACCTGGCATCAATCGATACGAAGAAACGGCATGAGCCTTCTTCTATTTTCTGGATGGCTTCCTCCTGGCTGAATTGCCAGGCGCTTCCATTTGCGTAAAATCCGCCTATGG
>JBDTDT010000027.1:0-22368 GCA_039922995.1 Nitrosospira sp.
TCGGTAAACCACTTCCACCGGCAGGCCGGCGAGATAATCGAAGTTCAGTTTAGCCGCGGGTGTGTCGTCGCTGATTACGATACGGGGGTAAGCTCGGGCCAGCTTCCAATCGAATGTCACCATGACGGTGCGGGCCGGGATCTTGCCCGATTGACGGAGCTGCATTAACTGCTTCCCGTAGGGCGGAAATCGTTTATACTCTCGGTTCAGTTTTGTTTCGAATGCCGCCCTGGTGCCAGCCGGGGCGTTTTCTTTTGTAGGGTCCATCACACCCCCTTTCTCGAATCCAGCCATTGCCTGATGTCATCAGTTCGCCATGCCGTGATGCGCTCAGACAGCTTTTCGGGTTTGGGAAAAGTACCTTCAGAAACTTTTCTCCACAAAGTGGCAGAAGAAAACGGAACAATGAAAGGTATTAGCTGAGACTGGCGAATGAATTGAGTTGCTGGCAATTTGAAATTGTCAGAATCCTTCCTCATATTGATTTAATCCTATAAAGTTGTTTGTGCCCTTGTGAGACGGGTTCCCCGAATTTTGCAGCGAATGACTGGAGGATGTAAGAACGGGTTTAGCTACTATTTTCATTACATCCCCCCTCGTTTTTGTTAATGGAAAGCAGACTTAAATAAATCGTGTCCAATTTCTAAACCAGTTATTTCAGCTAACTCTTTAATGAATAGATAGAAATTACCATTTTTAGATTTGGATGCTTCGCCTATCTCGGGACTGTATGCAAGTATCAATCTTTTAATTATTAACCTCTCTAATGGCTTATGAGGGCCGGGCAGGGCTTTAATCGGGTACTTGTCCCCTTCTTTAATTACGGATTCGATGATTTGAAGTTGCCGTAAGGTTATGGGCATGAAACGATTGCTCAGCACTGGTACATATCCTTTAGTGGGCTCCGGCATCTTCCATACCTGCATCGTAATTCCCGACAGAATACCGAGTCTCCCCACCTCCTCCTGCGGAAGCCGTTCAAGTGCCAAACGGAGTGAGCGGGTATACTTCTCTATTTCGGTATGAGCTTTGTTGGCTTCCTTCACGCTCCATGCTGGAATAGGTCTGTCGTTATCAAACACGTCAGAAACAATGAATTCAGCCGCTTCGATGAGTTTCTTGATTGCCTCTAATTTTTCCTCTGATGGACGTTTCCAAACAGCCAATAATCGAGCCCGCTCAGCATCGGTAAACTTTGTGAAATTTTTCATAACGGGCTCCTTCGGGCTCAGCCTTCAATAAGATGCCACCCCAGGCGGTGAAGGTTTCCGCTTTTTGCCTGGCCGGGCTAGGGGTGGCGTGAAACTTCGGAGGCTATTTCTGTATTCGGCGGCGGAATATCTTTTCCAGCAAACTTGCCTTGAAAACCTCAAGCACACCCGTTATAAAAGTAGCATTGTTTCGCTCTAGGCTTGATATATCCACCGAATAATGACCGTCTGGCTTGATTAAAACATACACGAAACCGCTAATTTGCCCGGCTTCGGCCTGACGCAATAGGCCGCGCAGCATGGTAACCGTGCCTTTATCTACTTCTTTGAAAGATGGATTGAAAATCTCAATTACAGGGGCGAGGCTCAGCTCTGGTAGCGATTTAACTCTCTTATTCATGCTAATTCCCCCTTCACCAAAGAAAGCTCGTCTATTGCGCTTTCATCAATGTCGCCAGGGCGAATGGGCAGAAGCCGCTTATCTTCCATACACCAGATGTGGTCTGTATTACCATCAGGATGAATTACTTCCCATGCGGCCAACATAACCTTCCCATCCTCCATGGTGGCAGATGGGAAATACTGAACTACTCTCAATATGTAGCCCACGTAGGGTCCTGTTATCACGATTGCTAAGTCATCTTTTTTGCATCTGGGTTTTGCAGCTGCCAGTTTGCGAACTGGTGTAGAATTGGCCTTAGCCATGATGTGAACCTCCTGTGTAGGTTACTGTTATGGTCAGGGGTGTCCGGTGCTTCAACACCTTTCACCCCGCAATTGCCTGAAGTCCGTCAGGCCACCGTCTTGCTCCTTTTAAGCGGGACCACTTCCCCGCTCTGTGTCTGGTTACAATAATTCGCCCACTCCTGCATCATCCTGGTACGCTTGGTGAATAAATCTCCTCTCCGGTAAGCTGCCTCTACCTTATCCCCGATTGTGTGCGCCAAGGCCATCTCAGCGACATGCTGAGGGTATGCAGTAGACTCTGAGGCCCAATCCCTGAAAGTTGAACGGAAACCGTGCGCGGTCAGATCGCCTCTGTCCATCCTGCGCAATACTGCCGTCAAGCTCATGTCGGATAATGGCTTGCCTTCATCCCGACCAGGGAAGATCAGCTTTGTCGAATTGTCCATCTGCTTCAGTACCGCAATGGCGGAGTCGGATAGCGGTATGCGATGCTCTTTGCCGGCCTTCATGCGCTCGGCAGGGATAACCCATACCTTATCCTTGAGGTTAATCTCTTCCCAAGTAGCGAACCGAACCTCACCAGAGCGGCAAGCGGTCAAGATAGCGAATTCTAGCGCTTTAGAGCCATTTCCAGCCTGCTGCCTGAGTGTTGCCATCAGCTCACCTATTTGCGTGTAACCTAGCGCAGCGTGGTGCGTTATTCGTTTCACCCGGCTTGTGTTCGGTAGCAAATGATCCAGTTGCCCTTTCCACCTTGCCGGATTGGTTCCTTCCCGATATCCCCGAACTGTTGCCCAGTCAAGTATTGATTCAATCCTTCCTCTGAGTCGGCTTGCTGTCTCTGCTTTATTTGTCCATATCGGATCGAGTACGCGCATGACAAAACCGGTATCGACTTCGTTGACTGGCAGCTTCCCTATGACCGGGCCGCAATAGGTCGCAATGGTATTTGTCCATTGCCCAACGTGTTTGGGGTTTTTCCAGCCGCTACGATGGGAGGCAATGTATTGGTCAGCGCATTGCTGGAATGTCAGGCTAAGAGCTCGTGCGTTTTCGGCGTCGCGTGCGCTGATAGGGTTGATGCCTGCATATCGTTTTTTACGGGCTTTTAAGGTGGCTTCGCGGGCTTCGTCAAGGGTTACCTCAGGATAGGGCCCTAATCCCATCCAATGACCCTTGCCGGCAAGCGTAAAGCGGTATATCCAATGCTTGGATCCACCTTCAGTCACGCGGATATACAAACCAGCGCCATCGCCATAGACGCCCGGCTTACTCATCTTGGCAACTGTTAAGGCAGAAAGCTTGTGTGCGCTCATTTTATTACTGCAGAGACTGTATACGAATCACTCTACATCATAATCTGAGATTGTGCAATATGTAATGATATTGTGTGAGAGGGTAAAACTGGCTTAAATCCCCATGGGTAAAGGGTTTAAGGATAGATATGAGATGGTGCGAGACTATAATTCTGGCGGAGGCGGTGAGATTCGAACTCACGGTAGAGTTGCCCCTACGGCAGTTTTCAAGACTGCTGCCTTAAACCGCTCGGCCACGCCTCCGTGATACTCACCATCGGGCGAAGAATCATACCGTTTTGACGCCGATTTTGCCAGCAAGACCTTTATCGGAATGTTGATATTGATTGCAACTTTCCATAAACATGCGTAGTCTTATGCATGTATAAGTTTGTCAACCAAGGAGACGTCATGCAACCTGAACTGAGATATTCTGGCTCGACCGCGCAAACCGGGCTTGTAGTTGCTCGCAACAAGGTCTTGCGCAATACTTACTGGATGCTTGGCTTGACCATGATTCCGACGATGTTCGGTGCAATGATCGGGATGAGCACCAATTTTGCCTTCCTCGGGCAAGCGCCAATCATGGGGCCGCTGGTGATGCTTGCCGTAATGATGGGACTGCTGTTCGGGGTCAGCGCTACGCGTAACAGCGGGATGGGCATCGCGTTACTGTTTCTATTTACATTCGTTGCGGGCTGGTGGCTGGGGCCAATGCTGCAATATGCGCTTCATTTCAAGAATGGCGCACAGCTGATAGGAAGTGCCGCTGCCGGAACCGGAATTATTTTCTTTACCCTGGCAGGGATCGCGACGGTTACGAAAAAGGATTTCGGCTTCATGCAGAACTTCCTGTTCGTGGGACTGGTGTTGCTGGTCATCGCGTCCATCGCCAACCTGTTCTTCGCCATGCCGGCTGCCTCACTCGCCATCTCGGCGGTTGCGGTGCTGCTGTTTTCCGGTTTCATCCTGTTTGACGTGAGCCGTATCGTTAACGGTGGAGAAACCAACTACGTGATGGCGACAATGGGTATTTACCTCAGCCTCTATAACCTGTTCACCAGCCTGCTGCATCTGCTGCTGGCGTTCTCGGGTGAAAGAGACTGACGGCGCTTGAGCAAGTTCTGATAAAGAGGGCGGCTGGTGACAGCCGCCTTTGTTTATTCCGCTTATTTTTCTAAATGGCGGCTTTTTCAAATACCGCAATGGATTCAACATGCGCAGTGTGCGGAAACATATTCACCACCCCTACGGCCTTCAATACGTATCCTTTTCCATGCACCAGCACTTCCGCATCACGGGCTAGCGTAGCCGGATTGCAGGATACATACACAATGCGAGTGGGCGCGGCCCTTCCCTCTCCCAGGCAAGTAACCGCAGCGATCGCGCCCTCGCGTGGCGGATCAACCAGCATCTTGTCGAAACACCCCTGCCCCTGCATCCATGCTTCGTTGATTTCAAACAGGTTGATTTCAATGAATTGCGTATTATGAGCAAGCCCGTTGCGTTTCGCATTATCCCCGGCCCGCCGCACCATGGTCGCGCCGCCTTCGTAACCTGCCACATGCGCGCCGCGCCGCGCGATTGGCAGCGTGAAATTTCCCAATCCGCAGAATAAATCTGCGATGCACTCCCCCGGTTGCGGGTCGAGCAGGCTCAGCGCACGCCTTACCAGTATCTGGTTCATGGCGGGATTCACCTGGGTAAATTCGGTGGGATGAAACGGCATGACGATATCAAATTCCGGCAGTGTGTAATTCAGCTCCGGCGCATTTTCCGGGTAAAACGGATAAGCCGTCTGCGGGCTGCCTTCAGGTTGCAGAAAGAACTGAATGTGATGCCGCTCGGCGAAAACCTTGAGTAACGCTTCGTCCCGTGAGGTAAGCAGCTCCAGGATGCGCAAGACCAGTACATCCACATCCTCACCCAACGATACCTCGATCTGCGGGATGCGGTCACGGATGGATAAACTCCCCACCAATTCCCGCAACGGCAGGATGAGCGTGGAAATACGCGAGGGCATGACTTCGCAAGCCTCCATATCGGCGATAAAACTGCTGCGCTTTTCATGAAAACCGACCAGAACTCCACCTTTCTTGGCGACATAGCGCACTGATAGTCGTGCACGATACCGATAGCCCCAGGCCGCTCCATATACAGCGGGCAGGATTAATTCAGGCGCGACCCTGCCTATATGCTTGAAGTTATCTTCCAGAATGCGCTGCTTCGCCGCCACTTGGGCGCGTGCATCCATGTGCTGCAGGCTGCATCCGCCGCATATTCCAAAGTGCTTACATTGCGGCGTGACCCGCGCATATGCAGACTTGAGCACCTGCCCAACCTGCGCCAATTCAAAATTTGATTTCTTGCGATAGGAGTTGTAGGTGACCACTTCACCGGGTAACGCACCTTCAATGAAGATGACTTTACCCCCTGCATTGTGCGCAATTCCGCGGCCTTCCTGGTCAAGCGATTCGATGGGGACGGGAGCGATCATAGCTGGTACCGGGGAATGATTCCCTGAATCGCGATGCGATACGTATTAATTGGCTTATGGGCAGTAATTTGTAGAGGCGGCTACAGCCACTGACCGAGAAATTCCTGCCAGTGAGGTTCGGGAGACTTGCTCAATGTGAAGCGTACCAATTCACATTCTCGTTGATATTGTTTGTCGTCAAAAATACCGCGCATGAGCTGGAAGCGCAAAAAGACCAGATAGGTATTTACCACATCGGTTTCACAGTAATTGCGGATCGCAGCGATTTCACCTTTCTGGAAAGCACCCCAGACTTGGGAACCGTCCATGCCAAATTTTCCGGGAAAACCCATCAGCTTCGCTAATTCATCCAGTGGTGCATTGGCGCGCGGCTGATACAGCGCCAATAAATCCATTAAATCGAGGTGACGCGTATGGTAACGGCTAAGATAGTTGTTCCATTTGAACTCGCGGTCATCGTCACCCATCTCCCAATAGCGGCGTGCCTGCAGGCCATGAATCAGGCTACGATAATGGAGTACCGGCAAATCGAAACCGCCCCCGTTCCAGGAAACCAGTTGAGGACTATATTTGTCGACACCCTCGAAGAACCGGCGGATGAGTTCCGCTTCAGAATCTGCCGGGTTTCCCAGCGACCATACGCGAAAATCATTCGTGTCGCGTAGTGCACAAGAAATTGCCACTACCTTCTGCACATGCAATTGCAGGAAATCACTGCCGACAGCCTGACGGCGCGACTGAAATGCCATGTCGGCAATATCAGCCGCCACAAGCTCCGGACCGAGTTCGAAAAGCTTTCGTAACCCCTCTATATCGGGAACGGTCTCGATATCAAAAACAAGTACGGGTATCACGCTAACTCAGCCCCAGCCAAGATTCAAAGACTTTGTCCCTTTGTCCGTTGCGTACATATAATCTCGGCGGTACATGGCTACCTCGCTCAGGCTGGGAAAACACCGGTGGAAAGATAACGGTCGCCGCGATCGCAGACGATCGAAACAATTATCGCATTGTGCACTTCGGCAGAAATCTTGAGCGCAGCAGCCAGCGCACCACCTGACGAGATCCCGGCAAAGATCCCCTCCTCGCGTGCCAGCCGCCGGGTCATATCCTCGGCTTCAGCCTGAGAAACCAGCATAATGCAGTCTACCCGACTGGCATCGTAGATTTTAGGCAAGTACGCTTCCGGCCATTTCCGGATGCCGGGAATTTGGGCGCCTTCTTCCGGCTGTACGCCAATGATCTGAATTGCCGGATTTTTTTCCTTGAAATATTTGGCGCAACCCATAATTGTACCGGTAGTGCCCATGCTGCTCACCAGATGGGTAATCTCCCCCCCGGTATCGCGCCAAATTTCGGGTGCCGTGCCTTCATAATGTGCACGCGGGTTATCCGGATTGGCAAACTGATCAAGAATGATGCCGCGACCCTCGTCACGCATACGCTCGGCCACATCCCGCGCCTTCTCCATGCCGCCCTCTCGGGCAGTCAACACAATTTCCGCCCCGAATGCCTTCATGGATTGACGGCGCTCTATACTGAGGTGCTCCGGCATCACCAGTATGATGGGGTAACCCATGATCGCCGCTGCCATCGCCAGCGCGATACCGGTATTACCACTGGTAGCTTCTATCAGCGTATCTCCCGGCCTGATATCTCCGCGCTCTTGCGCGCGCGTAATCATCGACAACGCCGGGCGATCTTTTACCGAGCCTGCGGGATTATTGCCTTCCAACTTGGCGAGGATGACGTTGCTGCTTTTTCCCGGCAGGTGCTTGAGTTTTACAAGGGGTGTGTTACCAACAAAGTCTTCTATGGATTTAAACATGGTCGGTTAATTCGTAAAGAATCGTGACGGGCTTATTGCCTGCGCAGGCAAACGCTGGAATCCGTTAAAGAAGCAGAGAGTCGTGGCAAGGCGCTTCGGTGAATCATGGATCATTCCCGCAAACTTACCTGGCATTCGATTTTTTTTCTTCCCTGGAAGCCGGTTTGTTTTCCTTCTGAACCGCAGTGGCCCCGCCAACGGTAATGTCCTTGCGAAGTCGCTTCATGGTACTCGGGCCGATGCCATGGACTTTCTCCAGATCGTTCGGCGATTTAAACAGGCCATTCTTCTTGCGATGATCGACAATGGCTTTGGCTTTGGCCGGCCCAATCCCCTGAAGGGTCTCAAGCTCGGCCTGAGTTGCAGTATTAATATTGACAGCAGCGTAGGCTGTGCCGGTAAACATGAACAGCGCAACAATAAGCAGAAATAGTCTCATAGTTCTCCTTAGGGTAACGATTACGATACGGTCAGGCTAGCCTTTCTGCGCCACCTACGAAACAAAAAAGTATTCGCCGAAAGGTACAAGTTATACAACGTTCTTATGCAAGGTGCAGTTCAAAGACGGATGGGTCTGATAAATTACGCCTGATCTACGGTCAATACATAATTTATTACAGAGCACGACCGCGCCTTTCCATCCGTATCGGTTCTGTTCCAAACCTGGTTCGCCCACCCTCACGAGTCGAAGTACTCAGCCAAGCCTGTTAGCGCATGTAATAGATGGATTCAGGCGACGAGCCATCTCGAAAAGCTCAATACAATGCGTAGAATCGGTCACTGATGATCTTTCCATCTTTCCAGTGCTGAACGGCTACCTGATCGAACTTCTTGTGCCCGAAGTCTTTATGTTTATATTCATAATGCCACTCGGTCATGGTGACGTCTTCACCTACGGCGGTGGCTACGATTTCTGACTTGAGCCATGCTTCAACTCCTTCAAAAAGATCCGACTCCCGCTCTTTGGCTTGTTGAAGACCTCTTGCCACCACATCGTTTTTTTCCACGACCACACAATCCGGATGGTAATACTTGTCCATTGATTCTAGAATCTCGCCCTTTACTACCATGTTGTTTAAATCATCCAATTTCTCTTTCAAGCTCATCGTTTCCTCCAATCTGGTCGGATTTTGATTTGATCCTATCAGCTGTGCGCTTACATCGAGCGAATACGGTGGGATCCATTGCCTACCGCATGTCACCTGAACATTTCCAAGTACAATCTTAGAGGGTTAGCACCGAGAATGCCAGAAGACAATTTTCATACCCGGAATCCGAACGATTCTTTCAGTCTGTGATTTCCCAACTCAAGACTTGTTTTTTAGCCATCGCTGCCGCGCTTCACGTGCACTGGCGAAAACTCTTTCCAAGGCTTCTCCATCGTCGGATGCCAGCATTTTCCGCAAGGCAGTCAGCTCGTTCTGATATGCATCAATTTGCCCAGATAGCGCTTCGCGGTTGGCAAGGCATATATCGCGCCACATCTCCGGAGAACTTCCGGCAATTCGGGTGAAATCGCGGAATCCGCTGCCGGCAAAACGTAGTAGATCATCTGAGCGCAACATATCGTCCGGATTATATTTGGCGCTGGACGAGACATGGTTCATTAGCAGGAACGCCAGTATGTGGGGAAGATGGCTCACTGCTGCGAAAGTTTCATCGTGCTGGGCAGCGCTCATCTGTGAGACCCGTGCGCCGCAGGCCTGCCATAATTCAGTCACCCGCTTTATTGCCCCGCCACTGGTGTTGTCCAGTGGAGTCAATACCACATTCTTGTTGCGGAACAAGTCGGCATCGGCAGCACCCACCCCACTTAGCTCGGCTCCGGCGATGGGATGTCCGGGGACAAAATTTTTCAGATATCGCTCCAAATGGGAACGTGCTGCAGCAACTACATCCTGTTTGGTGCTGCCAGCGTCTGTCACGATTGTGCCGGGTTCTAGATAGGGGGATATTTGCGCCATGATGACGCTGGTCTGCCCAACGGGTATGGCAAGGAACACTACCTCCGCATGATTTAACGCTGATGGAAGGTCGTCGGCGATTTCATCGATCGCTTCTCCTTGAAGGGCACGTTGCAAATTCTCCCGGCTGCGCCCCAAGCCGACGATATGGGTAACCAGATTCGCCTTGCGTAACGCCAGCGCGAATGAACCGCCGATCAGGCCTACGCCGATAATCACCAGTTTGCTGATCACGACGCCTGGCATAATTACGACCGGTTATTTTCCAAGATTGATTTCCAGGCCCTGGTTACAGGCTCCTTCCAATGACTCCCGCTATTCCTTTTAGCGACCCCATGAGAGATTCAAATTCCTGCGGATTTAATGCCTGGTCGGCGTCGCACCAGGCATCGCACGGGTTGGGATGCATTTCTACCAGCAGCCCGTCAGCACCAGCAGCAATCGCTGCCCGTGCCAGCGCGGGCACCATCCATGCCTTGCCTCCGGCATGTGAGGGGTCAACGATAACCGGCAAATGGGTTTCTTTTTTCAGCACAGGAATGCAGGTTACATCCAGCACGTTGCGGTAGGCCGTTTCAAATGTACGGATACCGCGTTCACAGAAAATGATGTTGTGATTGCCGCCCGCTGCAATATATTCCGCAGCCATGAGCCACTCAGAGACGGTCGCCGACATGCCACGTTTGAGGATTACCGGTTTATTGATGCGCCCCACCTCTTTCAGCAATTCGAAGTTCTGCATGCTGCGGGTTCCGATCTGGATAATATCCACATCGTACTTGAGAAATGTGTCCAGCATGCGCGCGTCCATCAACTCGGTGACAATGCGCAGGTTATATTTATCCGCTGCCTTGCGGAACATTTTCAGCCCTTCTTCGCCATTTCCCTGAAAGGTATAAGGGCTGGTACGGGGTTTGAAAGCCCCTCCACGCATCAGATGGCAGCCCGCCGCGGCTACATATTGCGCCGATAGATCCATTTGTTCCTGGGTTTCCACCGAACACGGCCCACCAATAATCTGTATCTGGTTACCGCCAATCAATACCCCGCCCACGTCTATGATCGAATCGTGCTTGTGTGATTCGCGCGATACGATCTTGTACTGCTTGACGATGTGCATGGAATATTCGACCCCAGCCAGCGAATCGAATATTTCAGGATTGAGTTTACGCTCATCTCCAATGGCACCGATCACCGTCCGTTCCATGCCTCGCGAAATATTTGCATCAAGGCCGAAGCTTCGAATTTTATTAACCACCGAACCAATCTGCTCATCCGTGGCATCGCAATTCATTATGATGATCAAGCCGATTCTCCAATTGCTATCTCAAGTGATTTCAGGAACTTATGATTTTCCGATTCAAGCCCGATGGTGACCCGAAGATGCTCCGGCATTTCATATATGCCGATGGGGCGCACAATGACGCCTTGTCTGAGGAGGCTTTCATTTATCGCGCGGGTGTTGCCGCCATTCACGCGGAAACTCAGAAAATTGCCATAGGAGGGGATGTATTCGATGCCAAGTTGCCGCAGGCCCGTGGTGATTTGCAGCATGCCTGCCTGATTGAGCGTATAGGTGCGTTTCACAAATTCTACGTCGTCCAGTGCGGCTGCAGCGCCAGCGAGGCCAATACTATTTACATTGAAAGGCTGGCGCACCCGATTCATCAATCCGCTCATGTCCGCGTGTGCCAATCCGAAGCCTACGCGTATGCCCGCCATGCCGTAAGCTTTGGAAAAAGTACGAGTGATAAGCAGGTTGGGAAAGCGCTTCAGCCACGCAATGCTGTCAGCCTTGATAGTGCTGGGCAAATATTCGTTATAAGCTTCATCCAGCACTACCAGCACATCCGGAGATACCCGCTCCAGAAAACGCAATAGCGCGGAGGCAGGCAGGAAGGTACCGGTGGGATTATTGGGATTGGCGATAAATACCATGCGGGTTTCAGGCGTGACCGCATCCAGCATGGCGTCAAGGTCATGGCCGTAATTCCTGGCGGGGACAGCTACGCCGCTCGCTCCGACAGCCTGCGTTACCAGCGGATAAACGGCAAAGGCATGTTGGGAATAGACTGCCGACGCGCCCGGTTTCAGGAACACCCGGGCCGCCAGTTCCAGAACGTCATTGGAGCCGTTGCCCAGGACAATTTGACTGCTGGATACGGCATAGCGTTTCGATAACGCCAACTTTAACTCGAAGCCGCTGCCATCCGGATAAAGCGCTACCTCATCCAGCGCTTTTATCATCGCCTCCAGCGCTAGCGGACTTGTTCCCAACGGATTTTCGTTAGACGCAAGCTTGATGATGGAGCGTTCATCCATCCCCATCTCCCGCGCCAATTCAGAAATCGGCTTGCCCGGTTGATAGGGACTAATGGCCCGGATATATTCAGGAGCGAGATCGCAGAGATTCATAATTCAATTCGCATTAGAAAAGAAATGATAGCCATTTGATATTGTGCTCAGTTTCTCGCCATCCCGTTTGTATTGTTCTCGCCACCGCTTATTTCTGATGATGTTTGAACAAAGCCAAATCAGTGAATTGCAGAGATACGCAAATGAGAAGAAAAATAATTTGAAATGGCGTTATCGGATTCCAACCCGGAAAAAAGGGCCCAAAAAGCTAAACTGCAGGATAGGAGCCCAGTATTTTCAAGAACGCCGCTTTTTTTTGTAGCTCTTCAAGCGCTGTCGCGATTCTCGCGTCTCGCTGATGACCTTCGATATCCACATAAAATACGTATTCCCATAGGCCGGCGCGTGAAGGCCGGGACTCCAGGCGGCTCATGCTTACGCCATGCTCCGCGAGTGGCGCCAATAATTCGTGTATTGCGCCAGGCCGGTTCTTGGCCGCCATAACCAGAGAAGTTTTATCCTTCCCGGAAGCTGCGACTTCCTGTGCGGCGATTACCAGAAAGCGCGTGGTGTTGTTTGGGTCATCCTCGATGTTCTCGGCACAGATGGTGAGTCCAAATACCTCTCCGGCCTTTTTACCCGCCACTGCTGCGGCATTTTCGTCTCCTGCGGCCAATCTTGCCGCATCGGCATTGCTTGCCGCATTGATCCGGGCTTCGCCCGACAAATGCGGCAGATTAGTATTAAGCCATTCGTGGCACTGAGAGAATGACTGAGGATGAGAATAAATTTTGTCAATGCTCGCAAGATCGGCATGCCGTGCGAGCAGAAGCTGATGTATCGGCAGTTTTATTTCCCCGCACACCTTTAACGGGGTTTGCAGCAGCAAATCGAGTGACCTGCCGACGGCGCCTTCGGTGGAATTCTCTACCGGCACAACCCCGTACCCGGCAACGTCCGCTTCCACTTTACGGAATACATCGTCTATCGAGCTGCACGCCAGGGTTGTCACTACACTGCCGAAGCGCTTCAATGCGGCTTCTTCCGAAAAAGTCCCTCGCGGGCCAAGGTATGCGACCGTCAAGGGTTCTTCCATGGAACGGCAGAGCGACATGATTTCAGTAAATAACCGCGCAATGTGTTCGTTGGTCAGCGGCCCGGGATTCAACTCGCATAGCCGCGCCAGTACCTGTGCCTCGCGCTCGGGACGATAGGCCGTGCCATGCTTGATTTTCCCGATCTCCTGAGCAAGGCCGGCGCGCGCACTCATCAATTCGAGCAGCTCGCTGTCAATCGCATCTATCTTGTCCCGTAGCTGTTTGAGTGGGGCGGTCATCGCGGATGAGTTTCTCCGGGCTATTCAGGCAGCAGCCAGGATTGGGAGGTAGCGCACCATCAATACGCCATGGATTGCCGCAATTTCAGCTATCGTTTTTTCTGGTACTGGACTATCCACATCGACCAGGGTATAGGCCATTTCGCCGCGGGATTTATTGCCCATATTATGAATATTAAGACCTGCCTTGGCCATGTTGGTGGAAATCTGTCCCAGCATATTGGGTACATTGGAGTTGGCTACCGCCAGGCGGTAAGGAGATCCTCGCTCCATCGTTATATTGGGGAAATTGACCGCATTCGTGATGTTGCCGCTTTCAAGATAATCTATTAGCTGGTTCACCACCATTACTGCACAATTTTCTTCCGCTTCCAGGGTGGACGCTCCCAAGTGCGGCAATGTAATTACCGCCGGGTGGTGCTGAAATACACCGCTGGGAAAATCGCACACATAATATTTTATCTTGCCGGCCTCAATCCCAGTCAATACCGCATTTTCATCAACAATGCCATCGCGGGAGAAATTGAGCAGAATCGCGCCTTTCCTCATGCTCTGCACAAGTTCGTGATTAATCAGGCCGCGTGTTGCCTCCAGTAATGGCACATGCAAAGTTATAAAATCGCTATGGTGCAGCAGATTCTCGATATTTTCAGCTCTTTTGACCTCGGCGGACAGGTTCCAGGCTGCGTCCACTGTAATTTCCGGGTCGTAGCCAATGACTTTCATGCCCAGCCGAATCGCCGAATCGGCTACCAGTCTTCCTACAGCGCCCAACCCGATAATGCCCAGGGTGCGCCCCGGCAATTCAATTCCCGAAAAATGTTTCTTGCCGTCTTCAGCTAATTTGTGCAGCGTAGCATTATCCCCCTGCAAGTTCTCAGTGAAGCGAATTGCTGGGATCAAGTTGCGTGATGCCATCAATAAGCCAGCCAGCACCAATTCCTTTACCGCGTTGGCATTTGCACCCGGCGCATTGAAAACCGGCACACCGCGCAGGTTCATGTCTTTTACAGGAACATTATTCGTACCGGCACCTGCCCGGCCTATCGCTTTCACGCTGCCCGGAATATTCATTTGCAGCATATTGTGCGAACGAACCAGGATCGCATCAGGCTCGGTCATGTCATTCCCCACCACGTAATGGCTGGCGGTAAAATGCTTCAGACCCAACGTTGAGATCTGATTGAGGGTGAGTATCTGGAAAATCTTGTGCGCACGTTCAGGCATGGTTACCTGCAAATTCCTTCATGAATTCCACCAGCACTGTTACACCCTCAAGCGGCATGGCGTTATATATCGAAGCACGCATTCCCCCTACCGAGCGATGTCCCTTTAACTGGATGAGGCCGCGTGTTTTGGCCTGTTTCAGAAACTCGTCATCCAGTATCGGATCTTTCAGCGTAAAGGGAACATTCATGCGTGAGCGATCGGGTTTCGCGACGGGGCAGCGATAAAAATTGGTGGTATCGAACAAGTCATACAACAGCGCAGCTTTTGCGATGTTGATTTTCTCTATTGCTGCCAACCCGCCCTTTTTCTTTAACCACTTGAATACCAGACCGGCGACATACATGGGATAGGTTGGCGGAGTGTTATACATGGAATCATTATCAGCATGTATCTTGTAGTCAAACATGGTCGGAGTGCCCGGCACGGTTGCGCCCAGCAAGTCCTCCCGCACGATGACAACAGTCAATCCTGCGGGGCCCATATTTTTTTGGGCGCCGGCATAAATCAACCCGAACCGGGTAATATCCAGCGGGCGGGACATGAAGGTAGAAGAAATGTCCGCTACCAGCGGCATATCTCCATTCAGCTGCGTCAGATCCGGTATCCAGTTGAATTCCACCCCGCCGATCGTCTCATTGGGCGTGTAGTGCAGGTACGCGGCGTCCGGATCCACCTTCCAGACAGCTTGCGGCGGCACATACGTGAAATTCGCATCTTCGGATGAGGCCACTATATTCACA
Source organism: Nitrosospira sp. (assembly GCA_039922995.1). GTDB lineage: Bacteria > Pseudomonadota > Gammaproteobacteria > Burkholderiales > Nitrosomonadaceae > Nitrosospira. The sequence goes on from JBDTDT010000027.1 coordinate 15,144, forward strand.
CCGCCGTATTTCTTTGCTTCCTTGATGGCTTTTTTTGACCACTCGCCGGTGTTGACGTAATCGGCGCTTCTCCTGCCGCGCAGCAGATTCATCGGCACCATGGCAAACTGGCTGGAAGCGCCACCGGACAGGAATAGAACCTTGTAATTGCCGGGGATACCCACCAGCTCGCGCAAATCGGCTTCAACCGTTGCGGCAATGGACATGAATTCCCTGCCACGATGGCTCATCTCCATTACTGACATGCCGCTGCCTTGCCAGTCGAGCATTTCGTCGCGTGCCTGTTGCAACACTTCTACCGGCAATACCGCGGGGCCTGCGCTGAAGTTGAATATGCGTTCCATTAGTATCTCTTATTCCTCGTCGGTTTCAACCACTCTCTCCAGTCCGGCAAGCTTCTCGCCGTCGTCCAGGTTAATCAGGGTCACTCCCTGGGTGGCGCGGCTCATCTCACGAACCTCCTTGACGCGCGTGCGGATCAACACCCCCCCGGTAGTGATAAGCATGATTTCGTCATCCTGCCTGACGAGTTTCGCCGCAACGACTTTGCCGTTGCGTTGACTGGTCTTGATTGCAATCATGCCCTGGCTGCCGCGGCCATGGCGGGTGTATTCGCTGATCGGGGTGCGTTTGCCATAGCCGTTTTGCGTGGCGGTCAGAACTGCCAGTTCTTCGCTCTCGGCCACCAGCAGAGAAATAACTTTCTGCCCCTTGCCCAGTTTCATACCACGCACCCCTCGGGCGCCGCGCCCCATCGGGCGCACGTCATTCTCATCGAAACGCACCGCTTTCCCGCTATCGGAAAACAGCATCACATCATGTTTGCCTTCAGTCAACGCGACGCCGATCAGATAATCATCTTCATCCAGGCCTACCGCGATGATACCGCTGGTGCGAGGACGGGAAAACTCCGACAGCGGGGTTTTTTTCACCGTGCCGAAAGAAGTGGCCATGAATATATAGCGGTTTTCGTCAAACTCCTTAACTGGGAGAATAGCATTGATTTTCTCGCCTTCCTCCAATTGCACCAAGTTGACGATGGGCTTGCCGCGCGAGGCGCGGCCACCCTGGGGCACCGTATAAACTTTGATCCAGTACACTCGTCCGCGGCTGGAAAAGCACAGGATATAGTCATGGGTGTTGGCGATGAATAGATTGTCGATGAAATCATCTTCTTTTGTGCCGGTCGCCTGCTTTCCGCGCCCCCCGCGTTTTTGCGCGCGATAATCATCGAGCGGCTGCGATTTGATATAACCGCTATGCGACAGCGTCACGACCACATCCGCAGATGCGATCAGGTCTTCCATACTCAGATCCTGGGTATTGATGACAATCTCACTGCGGCGTTTGTCTCCAAACTGCTGTTTGATGAAAAGAAGCTCTTCCGTGATCATGGCTGTAATGCGTTCCGGCTTGGACAGAATGTCGAGGAGGTCGGCGATCCTGTTCATTACCTCCTTATATTCGCCAACGATCTTGTCCTGTTCCAGGCCCGTCAGCCGTTGCAGCCTTAATTCCAGGATCGCTTGCGCTTGCGCATCGGACAGGCGATAGCCGTCCCTGGCCAACCCGAATTCAGGTGGCAACCCCTCAGGGCGGAAAGCTTGAGTGTCAACGCCCGCGCGAGCAAGCATTTCCTCTACCAGAGCGGAGCGCCATACCTTCGACATCAGGGAGTCTTTTGCAACCGCGGGAGTCGGAGCCGCCTTGATCAGGGCTATCACTTCATCCACATTGGAAAGCGCCACCGCCAGGCCCTCCAGCAGGTGACCGCGATCACGCGCCTTCCTTAACTCGAATCCCGTGCGCCGCGTTACCACCTCGCGTCGGTGGCGAAGGAATGCGTCCAGCATTTGCTTCAAATTCAGCAGGCGCGGCTGCCCATCCAGCAGGGCAACCATATTCATACCAAAGGTATCCTGCATCTGCGTTTCTTTATACAGATTATTAAGCGTCACTTCGGGCACTTCTCCGCGCCGAAGCTCGATCACGACGCGCATCCCGGACTTATCGGATTCGTCGCGCAAGTCGGAAATGCCCTCGATCTTCTTGTCGCGGACCAGTTCACCGATGCGGATCAATAAATTAGCCTTGTTTACCTGGTACGGCAACTCGTCAATGATGATGCTCTGACGGCTGCCTTTTTCTATATCCTCGAAGTGAGTGCGTGCACGCATCACGACACGGCCACGCCCGGTGCGGTATCCTTCCTTTACGCCGGCGACGCCATATATAATGCCGGCGGTCGGAAAATCGGGTGCAGGAATGATGTCGATCAGCTCTTCAATGCTGGTTTCGGGATTTTTCAGCAGGGCGAGGCACGCTTCCACCACTTCATTCAGATTATGCGGCGGAATATTGGTCGCCATGCCAACCGCGATGCCCGACGAGCCGTTGATGAGCAGGTTGGGAATTTTCGCAGGCAGAATCAGCGGCTCTCTTTCAGAACCGTCGTAATTCGGGCCGAAATCCACTGTTTCCTTGTCGAGATCCGCCAATAGCTCATGGGCGATGCGCGACATGCGGATTTCGGTGTAGCGCATGGCTGCCGCGTTGTCGCCATCCACCGAACCAAAGTTGCCCTGGCCATCCACCAGCATGTAACGCAGCGAAAAATTTTGCGCCATGCGCACGATGGTGTCATACACGGCAGTATCGCCGTGGGGATGATATTTACCGATTACATCGCCGACGATGCGCGCGGATTTTTTATAAGGGCGGTTCCAGTCGTTCGAAAGCTCGTGCATGGCGAAAAGTGCCCGCCGATGGACCGGCTTCAAACCATCCCGCACATCCGGCAATGCCCGTCCTACAATCACGCTCATGGCGTAGTCGAGGTAGGAACGGCGCATCTCCTCTTCGAGGCTGATGGGAAGCGTTTCTTTCGCGAATTGATCCATTGTTATATTTTTCTATCAGAGACAATAAGTTATATTAAAATTCCTGCCTCGGATGCCAGTCGGTTACCGTTGCGTAAAACCGTTAATTTTAGCATGCCGATCGTATGTAAGTCACCCCGATATGCGAGGATTCATGCCGTCTGCAACAACATGATTTGACAAGAACAGATATATAAATAGATAATTGAAATGTGAGTGTGTAATAATGTGTCATTGATATAAAATGGCGGCGCCGGTTATTTGCATGAATTTAAGGGATGATTTGATCTTGAAATGAAGTTTTTCTGAAAAAGGGGCAATAGAATGAAAAATATAGTAGCGAAGAAGCTTTTGCTTGGAGCGGTCGTGCTGCCAGTGATGTTCTCGGGAACCGCCATGGCTGATGTGCAACCTGAAGGATACGCAAGCGATGGCCGCGGTGGGGTGGCTCGGGATTCCTCCGGCGACTGTTGGCGCACAGGCTATTGGACCCCCGCCATGGCGATATATGAATGCGATCCCGATCTCGTGCCACAACCCAAACAAGCCGAAGCGCCTGCCCCTGTAGCTCCCGCACCTGTTCCTGCGCCTGTAACGGAACCAGAAAAAGTGTCATTATCTGCCGATGAGCTGTTCGATTTCGATAAGGCCACATTAAAACCCGGCGGTAAACAAGCCCTGGATGAACTAGTTGGCAAACTTAACGGCGTCAACTATGACACGATTGTTGCCATTGGTTATGCGGACCGCCTTGGTGCCGATGCCTACAACAAAAAACTCTCCCTGCGTCGCGCTGAAGCGGTCAAGGCCTATCTCGTGAAACAAAAGGGTATAGCCTCGGACAAAGTCTTTGTCGATGGCAAGGGCGAAGCCAATCCGGTAACGGGCGATACATGCAAAGGCAACAAAAAGACCAAAGCATTGGTCGAATGTCTGCAGCCTGATCGTCGCGTTGAAGTTGAAGTAGCTGGCACACGGGCAACAGTGCAATAATTCAACTCGAGCATTAAAAATTAAAACCCTGCCGTCGTGCAGGGTTTTTTTTTACCGAGCTATTGATCTACCGATAAATGGCCTGTCCCGTAAAAATCGATACATTGCTGGAAGCGCGCTGGGTTGTTCCTGTGGAACCCTACGGGACAGTGCTGCCCAATCATGCTATCGCCATCGACCAGGGCACTATCCAGGCAATTTTGCCCAATGCCGAAGCGCTATCCCGGTTTTTACCGAATGAAAGGATTATCCTTTGCAACCATGCGCTGATCCCAGGCCTGGTCAACCTCCATACGCACGCCGCCATGTCGCTTATGCGTGGTCTGGCGGATGACCTGCCGTTGATGGAGTGGCTCAGCAACCATATATGGCCCACCGAAACCCGACACGTCGATGCGGGGTTTGTCTTCGACGGAACCCGCCTGGCCTGTGCCGAGATGTTGCGGGGCGGGGTTACATGCTTCAACGACATGTATTTTTTTCCGGAGGCATCGGCTCAGGCGGTATTGGCTGCCGGCATGCGTGCAACCATCGGCATGATAGTTATTGATTTCCCCACTCCCTATGCCAGCGATGCCGATGACTACCTGGCAAAAGGCTTGGCCCTGCGGGACGAATATGGCCGCCATCCGCTGCTATCGTTCTGCTTTGCCCCGCATGCACCCTATACGGTAAGCGATAAGGTTTTTGCCAGCGTACTCACCTATGCGGAACAGCTTGATCTGCCTGTTCATATCCACCTGCATGAGACCGACGATGAAATCGGAACCAGCCTGAAAATGTACGGTATACGCCCCATAGAACGCCTGCATAACCTCGGCTTGCTTGGACCTAACCTGATCGCCGTGCACATGGTGCATCTCACCAGCGAGGAAATAGGGCTGATAGCGCAACAAGGCTGCACCGTGGCACATTGCCCTTCCTCCAATCTGAAGCTTGCCAACGGCTTTGCCCCCACTGCCTCTCTGCTAAGTAAGGGAGTGAACGTTGGTCTCGGAACCGACGGCGCCGCCAGCAATAATCGTCTCGACATGTTTGAGGAGATGCGTTTCGCTGCGCTGCTTGCAAAAGGTCAAAGCGGCAAGGCGGACGTGCTGCCGGCTTATCAGGCGCTGCAAATGGCGACGCTTAATGGCGCCAGGGCGTTAGGCCTGGGCAGCCTGACCGGTTCGCTAGTCGCGGGCAAGGCAGCTGATATCACCGCCGTGGATTTCTCCAGCCTCGAACTTGCACCTTGCTACGATCCGGTTTCCCACCTCGTCTATGCCGCGGGGCGAGAACATGTGAGCCATGTTTGGGTAAATGGTAAAATGTTGTTGAATGACGGAGAATTAACCACTTTGAATGGGCAGGAATTATTGCTCAGGTCGGAATACTGGCGGGAACAGATGGCGGAAGGGATGAAGAATTAATGGCAAAAAAATTGAAAGAGGAAAGCCGCGTTAACGTCGATCCGCTGGAACTGGAAAAATTTAGCCAACTCGCGCATCGATGGTGGGACCCCAGCAGCGAATTCAAGCCACTGCATGAAATCAATCCATTGCGGCTGGATTATATCGACCGGCATGCCAGCCTTCCAGGAAAAATCGTGCTGGACGTTGGCTGCGGCGGCGGTATCCTGTCGGAAAGCATGGCGGGCCGCGGTGCACATGTCACTGGCATCGATCTGGGGGATAAGCCCCTTAAGGTAGCGAAGCTGCATCTTCTCGAAACGGGTAAAAAAGTACATTACCGCAAGATCGCCGTGGAAGACCTCGCCAAAGAGCAGCCCCATCATTACGACGTAGTGACCTGCATGGAAATGCTGGAGCACGTGCCCAGTCCTTCAAGCATCGTGCGCGCTTGCACTGAACTTGCCAAGCCAGGCGGCTGGATTTTCTTCTCAACTATCAATCGCAACCCGAAATCGTATCTCTTTGCCGTGATCGGAGCGGAATACGTGTTGAATCTCCTTCCGCGCGGCACCCACGATTATGCAAAATTCATCAAGCCCTCCGAGCTTGCGCGCATGGCGCGTGAAGCGGGGCTGGATATAAAAGAAATCATCGGCATGACATACAACCCCATCACCAAAGTCTATGCATTGGAGCAGGATTCGGACGTGAACTACATCATGGCATTTCGTGCGTGATGGCAGGTTAGCGACGACAGAATCACCCTTTTTTTCCGTATTCTCTCTTCACCGTCTCATTTTTCCGCTTTTACCTGTTAAGCCTGATGACCATTTCCCATGATTAAAGCGGTTCTCTTCGATCTCGACGGCACCGTTGCCGACACCGCGCTGGATCTGGGTTACGCCCTCAACCGGCAGCGCATCGCACGTGGCCTTGCAGCTTTGCCGATAGCGCTTATCCGTACTGAAGCCTCGGCCGGCGCGCGTGGTTTGCTTGGGCTTGGGTTCAGCATCAAACCGGGCGATTCAGGCTATGATGCCATGCGTGCGGAATTCCTCGATTTTTATGCCGAGCACCTTTGCCGCGAAACCAGCCTGTTTTCCGGGATTGCCGAATTGCTCGATCAGCTTGACGGTCGCCAGCTTCCCTGGGGCATCGTGACCAACAAGCCTGCGCGTTTCACAATGCCCTTGATGCAGGCGCTGGGGTTGAGCCGGCGTGCCGCGTGCGTCGTCAGCGGCGGCGACACGACTCATTCCAAGCCGCATCCCGAGCCGTTGCTGGCGGCGAGCAACGCAATAGCCATCGCACCAGGCGAATGCATCTACCTGGGCGACGACATACGGGACGTCCAGGCCAGCCTGGCCGCAGGCATGGAGCCGGTCGTCGCCATGTATGGCTATCTCGGCAGCGCGAGCCCGCCGGAATCATGGGGCGCAACGCATCTCATCGATCATCCGGGGGAATTGCTCGATTACCTGTAAGCCCTGTTTCTGTTATAGTGCAAGTAGTACAAAGCAAGGTAGGGTGTAATAAGCGACGCGCATTGCGTCGTATTAAAATTTCTTAGGCTCTTGATTTAACAGCAAAGAGGAGTGTTCCAATGTTTCCTTTAATGTGGAGCATTGAACTCTTCCAGTTCATCACCATCTAATATTTACGGCACAGAATGCCGGGGGCGACCTGGCTTCGACGTGGGTTGCAAAGCAGCGCAGGGCATACCGAGGACCAGTTCCCTCGTAAATACATCTGGAAAAGTATAGTCGCAAACGACGAACGTTACGCTCTAGCCGCCTAAATCCGGCTGGACTCCGCACCGGTGGGCCTCAACGCCGGGTCTGGCAACAGACAGCGGAGCCATTAACGAGGATCGCGCTCCGTAGGGTTACTTTACAGAGCGTTAAACAATAGGTGACTCGCCTGTCATCAGCCCGCCGGTTGGCGGATGCCAGGTTAAAT
>JBDTDT010000028.1:0-48337 GCA_039922995.1 Nitrosospira sp.
ATCGGCTTCCTTCAATATCCCAACAATTTGGCTTTCCGTAAATCTCGATTTCTTCATGTGAACCTCCAGGCAAAATCCTGCCAGAAAGTTCTACTTCTTGCTTGTCTCTTAAAGGGGGAAGCTTACGGGAGCACATAGGAGCATTTCCGATTTGCCTCCTCGTAGTGTTCCGATGCAGCCCCTAACGTCTGTTTTATTGCATTTCTGCCAGTAATGCCTTGGCATCGCTGATATGGGTGAAATTCTTTCCCGTAGCCAGTAGTTGTTCGAGTTCTTTACGGGCTTTAGCTTTGTCACCCGATTTAATCAGCCCAAGTACGAGATGGTAGCGAATTTCCATTGCCTCGGGTGCCAGGGAACTTGCCTTTTGCAGTAGCGGGAGCCCTCGCGTGACATTGCCTTGTTCTACCAGTATCCACCCAAGGGTATCCAGTATTGCCGGGCTATTGGTACCGAGTTGATAAGCTTTTTCGGCATATTCCAGCGCAAGGGGGTTCTTTTCCTGCTGATAAGCCGTGGCCAGATTATTCAATGCAGGGACATATTTCGGATTTTGCCGTAAGAGTATCTGATATTGCTCTATGGCAGATTTAAACTGCCGGTCTGCAAGATAAGATTCTGCGAGATACATGCGAATAGATGCATCATCAGGATGCTCCTTCAGCCATTGGTGTAATCGAGCGTTCGCTTCCTTACCCTTGCCAGCTTGGGTCAGCGACGCATGCAGCTTTGCCATTAATGATGACTGATTTTTATCGAGAGATAAGGCGTGCTCATAAGCTTTTGCTGCAAGCGCAGGATTTTGTTTCATAAGCAGATCACCTTCCACTATGTAACCCATAGGAGATTTTTGGTGTTGTTTTTGAATCTGCCGTGAAATCGCGAGCGCCCCCTCATAATTTTCCTTGCGCGCCTCAAGCACAGCCTGCGCCAATTTTGCATCCAGATAATCCGGTTTAAGCGCCAGCGCTTTTTTTAGAGCATCCGATGCGGCTGGCAAGTTTTGCATTGCTACCTGAATGGAAGCGAGCCGGAATTGAGCAAGCGCCGATTCCGGCAGTATAGCGACAAGTTTATTGGTGCTTTCCAGAGCGCCAGCCATGTCATCATTTGCAAACTGGGCCTGCGACAGCAAATCGAGAATGTCTGGGTCGCGCGGGTACGTAGCTTGGAGCTTTTTTGCGAGTATCAGCGATTTCTGCTTTTCTCCCGAGCGGAGATAGTGAGCTGCGAGGCGGGCGTTGGACTGAAGCGCATCCGGATTCTCCGCCTGGGATCGTTCCAGCCATGAAGTCGCTTCCTTATTCTGCCCTTGGCTGGAAGCAAGCGCGGACAGCGCAGTCATTGCTTCAATATTCTTTTTGTCCTTTTCCAGAATCGCTTCAAAGCGTTTTTTGGCGGCATCGGGTTTCTTTTCCTGCAAATCGAGCTGTGCAAGATTTACCACAGCCGGAAAATACGTAGGCTGGAGAGAGAGCGCTTTCTCAAAGCTTGTGCGTGCATTAGACGCATCATTTTTGTTGAGATAAATACCCCCTATCAGATTTTGAATAACGGGATTATCCGGATGCTCTTTCTCGAGAGACTTCGCTGTGGTGAGCGCCTTGCCGAATTCCTTGAGGCGAAGATGAGTCATGACCAGCAGGATACCCGCCTGAGTTGATTTGGGGTCCATCTTTGTTGCTCTTTCCAGTTCAGCTACGGCACGGGCGCTTTCGCCTTGCCCGAGCTTACTCATACTTAGGGCGGTATGCAGCATCGCACTTTCCGGGGCAATACTGCTGGCCTTCTCAAAATATTCTGTTGCTTTGGCAAAATCCTTGGCTTGCATATAGGACTCGCCTGCGAGGGCGAATAGTTGAGGATCCTGTCGCACCTCTTTGAGGGCTGGATTGAGAACGGTGATTGCACGCTGTGGTTCACGGTTTTTCAAAAGAATTGAAGCAAACAGCTTGCGCGCATAGAGATTTCCAGGGTCTTTATCTATAAAAAGTTTCAGATGTTGCTCTGCTTGTGGTAATGATCCCAAGGCAAACTGCACAGCTCCCGCAAGTAATACGCTAGGCATGTGGTCGGGTGCCTTACTAAGTATCTTCTGTAAGGATTCCAGAGCGGCAGCGTGTTTTCCCTGAGTAAAATCAAGCAGCGCCTGGGTATAAAAAACGAGCAGATTACCGGGCGCCACTTTGCGTGCCGCTTCGATATCCGCTTGGGCGGCTTCGAATTTTCCCGTGATAATTTCTATAGAGGCTTTATTGATATAAGCGGAGGAGCTATTCGGCTTCAACTTCACAACTTGGTCATACGCAGCAAGGGCCAAGTCAGTTTTTCCTTGTGCGCGTAATAAGTCACCTTTGAAAAGCCAGACATCGGCATGATCCGGATTTCGGGCCGCTGCTTGTTCTGTGAAGCTCATTGCAGCCTCAAGATCTCTTTCATAAAGCGAGTATTTTGCCAATCCAATTAACGCATCAGGAAAATCCGGTTTTTCCTTGAGGGCTTGCTCGAACAGATCCTTGGCTTCCTTGGCCTTGCCTAATGCCAGGAAAGCACTTCCCCGTAACGTTGAAATTTCGGCAGAATTCTTATCTGCAGAAAGCTGTTTCGTTTCATCCAGAACCTGCTGGAACTGACCCAGTTGCAACAGGGTTTGCCCTAAATCTGGCAATACCCTGGTGGAACTCATTCCAAGGCTCATGGCTTTGCGAAGTTCTTTCTCTGCTGATTGCAGATCGCCGGTTTTGTTATAAATCTTGCCAAGGAGATAGCGGGCTTCAGGGTCCTCAGGATTTTTCTGTACAGCGTTTTTAAGTTGGATAATGGCAGCCTTGTCATCTCCCCTTTGTTGATATTGCGAAGCCTCCAAAATCAGGGTTTGAGTATCTTTGGCTTTGTCACAGCCGGTCACGCCTCCCCCGATCAATGCAATGGATATTACAAGCATCGACAAGTTTCTGGTTGTAATAGCGCTGCTTAGGTTACACATATAACTTTCCTTATTTCCATTAACGGTTGTATTTGCATTGGGGGCTAATCTTTGCGGCATACTCGATTCCTGACGCCGGAGAGAAACTAACAGATCTCTGTGTCGAAAAGATCCCAGACCAGGTAGACGTCAGTTTGGAGTCGTCTATATTAATCACTCATAGATGCCATCAACCAAACTCCATTTCCAGAGTATAGATACGTAATGTGGCTCGAATTTGACTTTTGTAGCATGCAAGAACATGTGGAAATTAATAATTTGACTATATTTGTAATTCACCAATTTATCAATATGTTGTATAGAAACGAAAGCATTCATAAGTTCTTGCGTTCGCTTGACTTCCATATTTTTCTTATTAACTATATCCATCCTGCTTAGTGCCATTCGGAAATATTTCTTGGGTTTGCCGGCCATTCCTATCATTATTCCCCTGTATGATATGCTGGTACAAACTGTATGGGAATTGATCTTTAGTACAGGTTTTTTTTGAGAATCAAGGCCGATAATCTCGAATTGGATGACGGTTATTTTATGCCGGCATGAATTACAGACAGAGTGGAGATTACTTATGAGTGTAGTGGCAGTAGTTGGATTGGGGTATGTGGGACTACCTTTGGCGGTTGAATTTGGAAAGAAACGGCGGACTATAGGTTACGATCTTTCCAGCAGAAAAGTCGAGAGCTATAAACGATATGTAGATCCGACCGGCGAGGTTTCGGCAGATGACCTTCGTGTGTCAAGTCACCTCATTGTGACTGCCGACGCGGCTGAATTGTCGCAAGCCGACTATATAGTGGTAGCAGTTCCAACGCCAGTGGATCTTGCCCACCAGCCTGATTTTGCATCGCTCGTCGGCGCCAGCGAAACTGTTGGAAAGCATATGAAACGAGGAACCGTTGTCATATACGAATCCACCGTCTATCCGGGCGCAACAGAGGAAATCTGTATTCCGGTTCTGGAAAAATATTCGGGTATGAAATGGAAGGAAGATTTTGGCGTCGGCTTTTCTCCTGAGCGAATCAATCCTGGGGATAAGCAACACACGCTCACCACTATTCTGAAGGTAGTGGCAGGAGACAACGAGGATACATTGGAGAAAATTGCTAAGCTTTATGAAAGCGTCATCTCTGCCGGCGTATACCGTGCATCCAGTATAAAGGTCGCAGAAGCGGCGAAGGTGATCGAGAATACGCAACGTGACTTGAATATCGCGTTGATGAATGAGTTAGCCATCATTTTCGATAGACTGGGAATTGATACGCTGGAAGTCCTGCAGGCCGCCGGTACCAAGTGGAATTTTCTCCCCTTTCGCCCTGGCTTGGTGGGCGGCCACTGTATTGGCGTAGATCCATATTATCTTACCCACAAGGCGGAGATGATCGGTTACATACCCCAGGTCATTCTAGCCGGCCGCCGTATCAATGACAGCATGGCAAAATTCATCGCAGAGCAAACGATAAAGCAAATCATCAAGGCTGACATTAATGTCAGGGGTGCCCGAATAAATGTGCTGGGATTGTCTTTCAAGGAAAATTGCCCTGACCTGAGAAACTCTAAAGTTGCCGATCTGATAAGTGAACTTCAATCCTATGGAATTGAGATTCACGTCCATGATCCTATAGCGGATGCTGAAGAAGCTCGTCATGAATATGGTCTGAATTTAGAACCCTGGGAAAAGCTTCCATGTGCCGATGCGATAATTGTAGCGGTTTCACATCGGGAATTTTTGGACAGGCCCTTGTCTGATTTTCAGGCCAAAATCATTAGTAAAGGATGTTTTATTGATGTCAAATCCCAGTTTGACCAAGCGGCACTCCGGAAGGCCGGTTTCAATGTCTGGCGTCTTTAAGGAAGAAGGATAACCCGCTATGACAAGATATCAGGATGCTCTGCAGCATCTGGAAAATCATCAATACCGTTGGCTAGTAACGGGCGTTGCGGGCTTTATTGGTTCCAATCTGTTGGAGGCCCTGCTTACATTGAATCAGAAGGTGATTGGATTAGATAATTTTTCTACGGGTTACCGGCATAATCTTGACCAGGTAAAAGAGCGGGTGGGGGACGACGCCTGGGTTAATTTCAGTTTTATTGAAGGCGATATCCGAGAACTGGAAGTCTGCCGGAACGCGTGTAGAAACTCGGATTATGTATTACATGAAGCAGCCCTTGGATCGGTGCCGCGGTCCATTCAAGATCCTATTTGCACAAATGAAAGCAATATTTCAGGTTTTCTGAATTTGCTAGTGGCGTCCCGGGATGCTTGTGTGAGGCGCTTTGTTTATGCAGCATCCAGTTCTACTTATGGTGATCATCCAGATTTACCCAAGGTGGAATCGGTGATTGGCCGCCCACTTTCTCCCTATGCAGTCACCAAGTATGTTAACGAGCTTTATGCGGATGTGTTTGCCCGTTGCTATGGCACTGAATCTATAGGACTGCGCTATTTTAATGTGTTTGGTCCCAGGCAGGATCCAAATGGTGCCTATGCGGCAGTGATTCCCCAGTGGATCGCCGCACTTATCAGGAATCAGACGCTGCATATTAATGGGGACGGCGAAACCAGCCGGGATTTCTGCTTCATTGAGAACGTTGTTCAAGCCAATCTTCTTGCGGCGCTGGCTGAAAATCCTGAAGCGCTGAATCAGATCTACAACGTGGCTATAAATGAGCGCACAAGCTTGAATCAACTTTACAAAATGATGCGCATGCTGCTTGCTGAGAAGTTTCCTCATCTGGGAAACCATAGTCCTGAGTACGTGGATTTCAGGAAGGGGGATGTACGTCATTCCCAAGCAGACATTTCTAAAGCTCGAAAAATGCTAGGGTTTGAGCCGACGCATCGAATTGACGAAGGGCTTAAGCAAGTGCTGGACTGGTACATAGCCCATCTTGCATCCGAACATAGGTAGAACACGAAAACTCGAACAGGCATTACAAAAAACGATAGGCTGAGGTTCTTCCCGAAGCTAATCCCTAAGCATTATCAATCTTCCCATTTTCCTGCTTCCATCAACTTGTTCTTGAGGCCTGGCAAAGGGAAACCAAGTTCATAAGCCTTCTTCGCATAAATTTTTGCCTGTTCATAATCCTTCTTTTGTGCATAGAGCAAACCGAGATTGTAGTTGATATTGGGGTTTTCTGGCTCAAGATTAACTGCTTCTTTAAGTTGCTCGGTAGCTTTATCGGTTTGTCCTGCTTTTAGCAAATAATTACCGTATAGCATACGAACAATGCCATCACTTGGTTTGAACCGAATGGCGCGATCAAAAAAGCACTCGATAGAATATCTTGCGCCTATCGGTTTCAAGGTCTTATCTCTCAAGGAGAGTTTGCCAAATGCCGCCAGGGCGCGGTGGTGATTAGGAAACATCATAAGCGTATAGCTCAAATCTGCCGCAATAGTTCCGGTACTCCCGCTAATCAGTTTCTCGACATTCGGCGTAAAATGGTATTCCTCAACTGTTTTTAAATTCCTCTTATATTCGCTATTGGTATAATCACCGCCCGCTCCTGCGAGTTGCAGTTCTCCACAGTAAGGGGCTGCCGTAAGACCTGTTGAAATAATCGAGGTTATTAATATAGCAATGCTGGATACGGCTTTCATTAGTACTCCTACAGTTAAGTATGCTCCGACTGTACCTCAACTTGCGCTAACAATAGGGAACATTGACCTTCAGCCACTAATGGAAATTCTTCGTGTAGAACCTGGGTTCGGGGTGCGGAGTCTCTTTTGAGGGCTATCGGCCTTAGTCTCCCTGATTATTGGAAAAGAAGATTTCTGAATGGGATTGTCTTCGGGAAACAAAAGAATTAATGTCGGTTAGCCTTATCACACCAGAAAGATATTCAAGTTCCATATTTTAGAGCTATGATTATAAAAACATTCTACCATGAGTGAATCCATTCGCTTGTCCAAACAGCCACCTGATCACGCCACTCTCGTCGTGAAAAAGTATGGTTGGCTTCCGGAAAATTTCGACTCGAAATTTGTGGAGAGGCTAGTAACTTTTGCCATTTACGCGAACTTTTAACCAAATGCAAAAATTCTTGGGCAGTAAGGTCATTACCACTCGTTATCAAGAGAACCTTTCCTTTAAAGTGGCTGAGGCCATCAAACATTCGTGTCGGCAGACTACCTGGACTACAAGTTGTCTCGACATTTTTTACAGAGATTACCGGGTTGCTATCCGACATAGCCTGGATAACAATTTTTTTTAGAGACTGAGTTGCTCTGGAGTAATCAAAACGACCATCCCATATCTTGGTCCAGAATTCCGGTTCTAAAATGCGCCTAATGTAATAATGTTTCAGATAAACTTTGGCGGCACTCTGATCCATTCTTACCCAAGGATTCAATAATACCAGACCCGTTATGCGTTCATCCTGATGGGCGTAGAAAAGTGCGGCTGATGCTGCATCGCATAGTCCCCAGATTACCAGTTCATCGAGCGTGGGTATTTCCTTAAAAAACTTGTCTATCGCACAGCGTAGATCATCCCCCAAGCCTTCAAAAGTTCTCGTGTTCCCTTCACTATCACCCATCCCCCGGTAATCGAAACGCAAAACAGCTACCCCATTAGCGGCGAGATGTCGGGCGAGCAAAGTGAACTGACGATGGCTTCCTACTCGATACTGGGGTCCCCCCACAACAATTAATACTCCTCTGGAGCGGGTTTGCTCTGGTAAGGTTAAAATTCCATATAGCCAGGAATCATTACAGGAAAAAATAACCGCACGTTCTTCAAAGTTCATGATGAGCTGCAGCTAACGTATTTGTGGTGGCGGATAGCAGCTCAGGGCATTCCGAAATTTCCTGGGTTCCCCAAAACGGTGGGCAGGATATAAGATGCAAATGCAGGTCAATTGCATTTTCTTTCCATGCTGTTACAATTTTTGCTCCAGCTGGAGTTATGTTGCGGCCCTGTTCAGCCACGATTTCGAACCAGTGGATAGGACTGGATGCAACGGCTAGTTCAGCTATCTTCAAACTGTCAATAGCAGTTGCCAAGCTGGGCGCGAGTTCATAGCCCGCTACTTCAAGTGATTTTCCAGCTCTCAGCAAACTGCGCAAGGTACTTGTGCCACCCGTCTTTTCATGGCTCTTGGTTAGCATTTCATTAGCCAACTGTAATCGTAAAAACTGAGTCAGGAAAGATTCTCCACTGAGTACAGGCTGCCATAAAATGATTTGATCAAATACTTTTTCCGAACTTCTTGCAAAGTCCAATGCGAGTAGAGCACCCAACCGTAACCCCCAAATACTGACTGGCGCTGCAACATGAATCTCAACCCACGTTCTTGCGACGGCCAGATCGCACTTCCACGTATGCCAGCGCGCGTCAGCAAAGTCTCCGCTGCTATCCCCGCAGCCGAAGAGATCTATTTGTAGTACGCCAAATCCAATAGCGGCAAAAGCTCTTGCTTGTAACGCAGCCATTCGCCTGGATTTGTTCATCTCCTCCCCAAAGGGGTGGACATAAATGATTACCCCGCGACAATTTGTATCGGTGCTTGGAGCATGGTAAAGGCAAAACCGTTTCCCGGAGTCCGCTTGCAAAAAAAAAGACTCGGCGGGAGTACTCCGCGAAAACTCCTTCATTCCACCAGTTTCTGCTCAACGAAGCGAGTCAGGCTGCCAAGCGTTTCGAAAGTGTTGGCGCTGATCTCGTCATCATCTACGACGATGCCAAAGTGCTCTTCCATCGCAGTAATTACGTTAATAACTGCCATAGAATCCAATTCTGGAATGCTTCCTAACAAGATCGAGTCCTCCTTTAAGGAATTCTTACGCTCGCCGAGGCTCAATACATCAGACAAGATATTTCTTATTTCTTCAAGATGCTGCATAAATTACTCCGTGGTGGATTTGTCATGCGGGACTAATGGCATTTTCCCGAGTCCTTCAGTATTGAGATGAAACTCCGGGAAGGAGGCAGAGTTGCGAGAGAAATGAAAATAAGGTGATAGGGAAGCGAGCGTGATTTGCCATTGACCTGCATAAAAAAAAATGGCGCTGCCTAGCGACACTGTTCCCAAGCGTGCATGGGCACCGAGCGAACCAGTATTGAATGCTGAAATCCTACTACACGACCATAGGATATTATTTTCAGATAACAGCCGGTTTGCCTCGTCCCATAAGCGCGGAAAGGCTAATCCCAAACGGAAATCGGGTGCTACATACACATCAAAATCCCAAGCCGTCTGCTCCGGCGGTAACGGAGTGTACCGGGCACGAACTTCGTCTTCCTGGTAACTTCCCAGCAATAGCCACAGGAAACCGATAAATAGACCATCTTTGAAAGCGACCAGACATTTCGCTTCCCGTTTGAATCGTTCCTGTATTGCTACCGCTGGTCTGGGAAATTGGTGGACGATATCATCCTGCTCGTGGATCAACTTGATTTCTATTTTCTTGCCTCTGCCGGGTGGAAGTAAAGATCTCTTTGCTACTGGTTGGGCGATTAGGTAATACTTATATAATCTCAGGTTTCCCTTTGAAACCATAAAGAGAAATTTATTGAGCACGAAAAGACCGAGATTGCCCCAACCCCATTGTTGCAGCATTTGATAAAACGTGTTTTTTGGTCTCGCTATTGCTACCATTGCATCCTAAAGCGAATTAATTAGCCGATTTATTCGGCCCGACCATTAATATTTACCATCAGCCAAGCCGGCGTTAACATTTTAACAGACTACGCCAAGAGAACAGACCAGAGGATACTGTAATTTCTTACAGCTGTTCGGGAGAATGTTTCTGCTATTTAATGGATCGCAAGCACAACCATCAGATCGCTGTAAGGATTGGCCTGTCTGGAAATGAAACTTTTCTTTAAGCTAGGAAGAGTTGCTTTGCATCTAAACTTAATGCTGTCGCCCCGAGTTCTTTTCAGACCTGGGATAGTTCGGATATGCGACGGCTAGGCCTTATTTCTGGATCCGGGTACGCTCGGACGCCGCCGATAAGGCTGGAGTACTACATAATTCAGCCGACCGATGCTGACTAGCAGCGAGAAAATACCTTTCGGGAGAAAGCCCTTCGCTTAAAAACGGCGAATGTGCCGGGTTTCCAGCTATTGTGATGAATGCCTTAACTATTGTTTACGCGCGGTACTAGGATAAAAAATCCATTTAAAGTATTCTGGGAAATGACGTAATTACAATAACTTCAGATATTTTGGTTGTTTGTGTAGTCAAATCCCAAAAATCTGCAAACTGATCCTTAAGATACGGACACCTATGGCGTTTTTGAAGGTTGTATTGATTTTGCCGACGTATAACGAGCGACATAACATCGGCAATATGATCGAGGCATTACAGGTACAGTTTGGGAAGATCTTGATTCCGCATGACATGCATATTCTCGTGGTGGACGATAGTTCGCCCGATGGCACTGCGGACATCGTGCGGGAGAAACAAAGCATCTATGCTAACGTACATTTGCTGATGGGACAAAAAACGGGGCTTGGAGCTGCATATGTCCGCGGGATGATTTATGCAATGGATAAGCTTCAGGCAGATGCCGTATTCGAGATGGATGCTGATTTCTCACATAAACCGGAAGATGTGCCTCGACTTATGGCTGCTCTTGATCAAGGGGCGGATTTTGTCATTGGCAGCCGATATGTCAAAGGTGGTTCGATCCCCCAGGAATGGGGGCTGCTGCGTCGTATGAATTCTTTGGGCGGTAATATCGTTGCTCGTTACGTTGCGGGAATCTACAAGGTTCGTGACTGTACCGCGGGATTCAGGGCCATCAGAACAACACTGTTAAAAAAAATTGTGTTCGATGACCTCCGTGTTCAGGGCTATGCTTTTCAGGTGGCCTTGCTTCATAAAGCCGCATCCCTAGGCGCAATTATTAGAGAAGTTCCGGTGGATTTTATCGATCGGACCGTGGGGGAATCAAAACTCGGAATTTCTGACATTGTCGAGTTCATTCTGAATGCATGGTGGATTCGATTACATAATTCAAAGACTTTTATCAAATTTGCCATAGTGGGGTCATCCGGCGTAATTGTGAATCTTGGAATATTTACGTTATTGCTTCAGATGAACATGAATAAATATCTGGCTTCTCCCATCTCAATCGAGGCGTCGATTATCACGAATTTCCTACTCAACAATTACTGGACTTTTCGCTGGCGGAAATCTCATGATCATGTGAGCGTCAAGGGATTGAAGTTCAATATGGTATCCGTAATTTCCCTGGTGGTAAGTTATTCCACTTTTGTGATGCTCTCGGTGTTATTCCCCGACACACAGCCGGAAATCCACCAGCTTGTCGGGATTTTTCCGGCGATGCTGATAAATTATTTCTTGAATTCGTACTGGACTTTTAAGAATGCTCCCGAATTCAAGGATTAGCTCCTTGCATTGGCCTCGCATATGGATGGGTTATTTTTACTCGTTGCTTGATTCGCGTTTTTTCATACCCGGTTGTTTTATATTTTTTGTTGGATTACGGGCAGCATTGATTTTTTTTGTGCCCGTTGAAATGGGCTCCGATGCACGGTGGTATTTCAGCCGGGGAGTGGGTATTGCAAATGGGGACGGTTATTCAGAAGGCGGTTATCCAACCGCATATTGGCCAGTAGGTTACCCAGGATTTCTGGGTATTCTTTTCTTTTTTTTTGGTCAGAACCAGCTTGTTGGACAGATAGCCAATTTGCTTATGGCAGCAGCCACTTTTTTTTTGCAATTGGGGGTGACGCGGCGAATCTTCCATAGCGAAACCACTGCGCGCATGGCGATTCTATTGCTTGCGATATATCCGAACAATGTGGCTTACACGCCATTCCTGCTAACAGAAATTTATTTTACTTTTTTACTTCTCCTCGGTACGTATCTATATATTGCGCGATACGGATGGATGGGGATTTTAGCTTGCGGTGTTATTTTCGGGCTGGCGACCTTGACTAAACCCCAGGTTATATTCCTGCCTGGCTTCCTGATACTTTTTCGCTTATTCGTTCGTGAAGAACGGGATAAGTTTCGTGAGCATGTCATTAAGGGATTAGTTGTTTATCTGATAATGGCAGCCGTATTAGTACCTTGGGCGGTGCGAAATAGTCAGGCTTTTGGCGAAATTGTGATTGTCTCCACCAACGGAGGAGCAACACTTTTGACTGGAAACAATCCCAGCGCGGATGGAGGCTACGTAGAAAATGATTCGTTGGTAGTTCAACGCAACTTCTCGGTTCCAGATCAAGTGGCATCGGATCGGCGAGCGAGAAAACTTGCGATTGAATGGATCAAAGAAAATCCCGGGCGGTTTGCGAAACTTATTCCGCTTAAGATATGGGCCCTATGGGCTAAAGATGGCGAAGCTGAATGGGGATATGAGGCGGGCTATCCACGTTATCAACAAGAAAGATATATATTTCGTTCTGTAAGATGGATAAATCAGATTTTTTATGGTTTTTTACTGGTCGGGGCGCTTCTTGCGATCGTTCCCATACTAAGAAATAAACAGATCCTGGCTTGGCCGTGGGTATTTTTTGGGTACTGCTTCATGCTTTACCTGACCGCTATATCGATCGTGTTTTCCGGACAGCCGAGATTCCATTTTCCAGCTATGCCATGGGTTATCATGTATGCAGCCTGGAGCGCGTCATACTGTATAAGCAAGTACTTTCAAGATCGATCAGGACTGAATCCAATGGTACAGGACGACAATGAGCAATAATATTCAGTTATTCGAAGGCCCAGGCAATACTGTAAGAAATATTCTTGAGAAGGCTGATTCCCATCGCCTGGGGTCTCGCTTAATAAAGTTAAAGTAGAGATAAATTTCATCGATTGGTAGGAGATTCGCGGAGAACGTTCATTGGGCAACTCTGAGAAAATTGTGGAAAGAGAACTTGGCGGAACCGAGATCAGTATTGTCTCGACGATGTACCGCTCGCGTCCGTTTCTGGAACGTTTCTTGGTCGAATGCCTAAAGGTTCTTTCCGACATGGAGTGCCTTCATTTCGAGATATTGCTCGTCAATGATGGTTCACCGGACGATTCCCTAGCTTATGCCTTGGAGCGCAAGTCGGATATTCCTCAATTAGTGGTGGTGGATCTTTCCCGCAACTTTGGCCATCATCACGCAGCTCAGGCAGGATTGCAACATGCTCGCGGGGAGCTAATCTTTCTTATTGATTGTGATCTGGAAGTCTCGCCTCTTGTATTGGCAGAGTTTTACCGCAAACTTAATGAATCGGGTTGCGATATGGTTTTTGGCTATCAGGAAGCGCGTAAAGGTGGGCGATTCGAGCGGATCAGCGGCAGCTTGTTCTGGAAAGGATTCAATTTTCTCAGCGACGTTAAAATCCCGGAAAATATCGTTACCGAGCGGATCATGACACGCCGCTTCGTCGAGGCGCTGCTACAGATGGGGGACCATAATCTGTTCCTTGCGGGGATGATGAGTTGGACCGGGTTCCAGCAGATCGGTCTGCCCGTTCTCAAAAAACAGCGCGATGGGCGAAGCTCTTACACGCTTATGCGGCGCATCGGCCTGATGGTCAACGCAGTAAGTTCGTTCTCGGCCCAACCATTGATCTGGCTGTTCAACACAGGTATAACCATCACGTTGCTTAGTTTCTCTTTTGCTTTTTATCTGGTTTTAAGAAAGCTATTGTTTGATGATACGCTGATGGGCTTTACTTCCGTAATGGCCGTCATCACCCTCAGTCTTGGTATTCTGACCACCGCACTGGGGGTAGTCGGCATCTATCTCGGCAAGGTATTCAACCAGGTGCAGAACCGGCCGAATTACATAGTCAAAGATATTCATCGATAGGGGGAAACATGCAAGAAGTAGAACAACTGGACAACTATGTAAAATCATACACAAGCGAGTTTCCTTATTCGGAGGAAAACTACTTGATGCTGTCGGCCTATGGCGGACGTCTTGCTCAATACATTCAAAAGCATGAGGTGGGCTCAGCGCTCAGTTTGGGTATCGGCTACGTGGAAGTGGCCCGGCGTTTACTTGCGGAGCTGACCAGCGGTGTGCTGAAGCGCTATGTGGTCGTGGATGGCGCACCACAGATTATAGCGGACTTTCGTCGTTCAATTGACATCATGCCGGATGGGTTGGAGCTGATCGAAGGATATTTTGAGACATTCACTGCTCCTGGACGCTTCGATGTCATTGAGGCAGGCTTCATCCTGGAGCATGTAGATGATCCTTCCTTTGTGCTCAATAGATTGCATCAGTTTCTTGCTCCTGGTGGGCGTATCTTCATCGCTGTGCCTAATGCATGTTCGCTGCACCGTCTGATCGGTCATAAGGCCGGGTTATTGGAAGACATGTATGCCTTGAGTCCCTCCGATCTGGCTCTTGGGCACAAACGCTATTTCGACCTGCAGACCCTATCAGTATTGGTCCGCGATACGGGCTTCAAGATCGGCAAGGTCGAAGGCCTTTTTTTGAAGCCCTTCACCACGAGCCAATTGAGCAGCCTGGATCTCTCGCCGGCTATCTGGCAGGCATTGCTTGAAGTTTCCACTGGTTACCCAGAGATTTCCAACGCCATCTATGTCGAAGTCACTGCATGAGATTGAGTAGTATCCTCATAGTTTCTGGTGGAGGATTTCAAGGACTGGGCTTGATAAAAGCGCTACGCGCCGTAACTGGAACACGTGTACTGCTAGCAGACTGCCATGCGGAAAACGTATCGCGCTATTTTGCCGATGCTTTCTTCCTGGCGCCTCTTTTGAGAGATGAGCAGGCCTTTCTGAAGTTCATTCTTAATCTGTGCGAGCGTGAAAATGTGAATGCGATCTTTGCATCCACAAACTATGAGTTGGAGCTGCTAGCACGACATCGGGATGCCTTCCATGCGTTGGATACTACTGTCTATGTTTCCGATATCCCCTTACTCGAAGTGGCAGGCGACAAACTACTTTTTTATCGCTGGCTGCTAAGAGAGGGTCTACCGTCCCTGCCTTGTTACGTTGCGCCGCACAATTCAAACACGCCATTTCCCCTGATTGCGAAGCCCCGGCGTGGCTCGGGTGGGCGCGGCGTGCGCATCTTTCAGGATCTCGAAGCCTCATTGATACTGTCGATCGAGGAAAACGAAGACTTGGTATGGCAACCTTGTTTACCGGTATTTGATGAATACTCCGTTGATTTTTCGGTTAATACTGCAGGCAATATTTCTCCACTGGCATTCCGACGCAGGATACGCTCGCTGGGTGGGCTTGCGATTCTTTGTGAACCTGGCGCACCGGAAAATGTCCGGAATGTTGCACAGCTCACTATCGAGCGTCTGCTCCCGCTGGGCGCGCGCGGACCCCTGAATTTGCAAATTTTACGGGTTGGGGATACCTGTTGGGTATCCGACCTCAATCCCCGGGCGGGCACTTCCATGCCCTTAAGCCTTGCTGTCGGCCTCAATCCCTTAGCTTTTTTGTTGACTGGTGAGACCGGTGATACCGATAATTTGTACGCAACGGGTCCTCATGCGAGGACTTTTCGATACTTGGAGGAGCGCGTCATCCCTGATTTTCGCCTAAATGGCATACGGGGAATAGTATTTGACCTGGACGATACGCTCCTTGACCAGAAAAGCTGGATGGTCAGCAAGCTGGAACTGACCTGGAACGAGAAAAAAGCCATTCTGCCCGAGCGGGCTTTATTTCTTTCCACAGCCTTACAGATCATTGAGGAGGGAAATCGCACGCGTCTTTTTGATGCGCTTTGTTTGAAATTTGATCTGGATGAGACGACACGTTTACGGCTGATACAAGTCTATCGCAACGTCCAGCCTGCAGATTGCCCTCTTTATCGCGATGTGCTCGATAGTTTGCATCGGTTTCGGTCTCTGGGTTATCGTATTGGCATACTAGCCGATAATCCGCCCGCTTCCCAACGTCAAAAACTGGATGTTTGCGGCTTGCTTCCGCTGATTGATACGCTGGTCCTGACGGAGGAACTGGGAACGCAAAAACCAGACCCAAAAGTCTTCGGGGAATGCGCACGTTTGCTCGGCTTGTCGCCCGATCGGCTTGTCATGGTGGGTGATAACCTGTTCAGAGATATGCGAGGTTCCTTTGACGCAGGCTATCGGCACGCTTTTCACATACAGAGAGCGGGCGCTTTCTTCAATTTCAATTTAGATTTGGCGCGACGTGCCAGCGGTGTCGCGCCGGCATGCACGTCGATTACCACCTTGAGTGAGTTGTTCTGGCATCTGACGGGGGCATGGAACCGTGATACAACAATTAAATAGGTCCCCGTTGCGGGTGGCCATACTCCAGACCAACTATATTCCGTGGAAGGGTTATTTCGATATTATCCACGACGTCGATTTATTCATCTTCTATGATGACGTACAGTACACCCCTAGGGATTGGAGAAATCGAAATAAAATCAAGACGGCCCGCGGCACCGAATGGCTCACGGTGCCTACCAACGGCACCCAGCAACATTTGATCTATGAGGTAGAGATTGCGGAAACAAAGTGGCAGCCAAATCATTGGCAAACTCTGCGGCACAATTATGCAAAGGCCCCTCACTTTGAACGGTATCGTCCGTTTCTGGAAGATATTTATCTTGGGCGGAAGTGGAAGTATCTTTTCGAGTTGAATCAATATCTCATCGAACAAATCTCGCGTCAATTCCTGGGTATTTCCACACGGTTTGTGGATGCCCGTCAGTACCAAGCCGTTGAGGCAAAGCAGGAGCGCATAATTGAATTGCTGACCAAGGCCGAGGCTACGCTGTATGTCTCTGGCCCATCCGCCAAAAATTACATCGACGAGACAAGGTTCGCCCAGGCTGGTATCGAACTGGTATGGAAAGATTATAGCGGCTATCCCGAGCATCCTCAGTTTCATCCTCCTTTTGAACATGGTGTCACTATTCTGGATCTGCTGTTTCATACGGGGCCCGAGGCCCCAGATTATATATGGGGATGACGAGAAGGCTGAGGAGCCGTTATTAGCATCAGCAAATCGGACAAGCAAACTGATAATATACCGTCGACAGGCTTGCTATAAATTCCAGTGTATGTGCTCGAATATGACGTTAACGGCGCTCTATCTTTGGAGAGCCTCGAGCAGTTTGTCACCGTCCGGTGATTTCCAGAATATGTTTCCCAAAATTGGAATGCTTTTAAGGTGTTTTTCTAAAGATGATAGAACGACACTTGAGTGTAAAGTTATGTAGAAATTTTGGCACGCCCGTTTTGCGGCCGCCGGATTTGATGAGGAGCTTGTCCTCGGTATTGGTTCCAGGAGGGTAGAGATGAACGGACGATTCGATATGGCGGGACATTTTTATATTCTGCTAACCCTGCTATTCACCGTGTATGGTCAATTGGTTCTAAAGTGGCAGATGGGGCAAGCGCGCAGCATGCCGGAAGGAGGTATTGATAAGATATTCTTTCTCCTCCAGCAATTCCTGAATCCATGGATTATGTCCGGTTTTTTTTCTGCCTTTCTTGCGTCCCTGGCCTGGATGGCTGCCATGACGCGTTTTGATCTCAACTACGCTTATCCTTTCATGAGCCTTGCATTCGTCATTGTCATGTTTTTTTCCGTATTTTTTCTTAACGAGTCCCTTACGCTGCAAAGCATTCTGGGCACGGTCATGGTCGTTTCCGGCTTGATCGTTATTGCCCGTGCGTGACATATTTATCCTCGATTCCAACCCAGAATGAGCACAGCCGTGATTCCATTTAATAAACCTTATATGACAGGGAAAGAATTGTGGTACGTAAGCCAGGCGCACGCCAATGGGCATCTTGCAGGAGACGGCATTTTTACGAAGAAATGCAGCACTTGGCTCGAGCATCGCATTGGATGCCGCAAGGCTTTGCTGACTCATTCCTGCACGGCCGCTTTAGAAATGGCAGCTATCCTGATTCACATTCAGCCCGGGGACGAGGTGATTATGCCCTCGTACACATTCGTCTCGACGGCCAATGCTTTCGTGCTCCGTGGCGGCGTACCGGTATTCGTCGATATTCGGCACGACACGCTCAATATTGATGAAACCCTGATCGAAGCTGCAATTACACCTAAAACCAGGGCAATTGTGGCCGTACACTACGCGGGCGTAAGCTGCGAGATGGATACCATCATGGCAATCGCGGAGAAGCACGGCTTGCTGGTCGTCGAAGATGCCGCGCAAGGGATTATGTCCACCTACAAAGGCCGGCCGCTGGGGAGCATCGGACATCTCGCGGCATTAAGCTTCCATGAAACCAAGAACATCATTTCGGGAGAAGGGGGCGCTTTATTGGTGAATGACCCATCCTACGCGGAGAAGGCGGAAATTATCAGGGAAAAAGGTACCAACCGCAGTCTTTTTTTTCGTGGGCAGGTTGATAAGTATACATGGGTGGATTTTGGTTCCTCTTACCTTCCGAGTGAATTGATTGCCGCTTTCCTATGGGCTCAAATGGAAGATGCCGATTCCATCACGAGAAGGCGTCTTGATATCTGGGACGTATATCATAAAAATTTCGAAATCTTGGAACAGCGAGAAAAAATTCGCCGACCGATAGTTCCACCCGATTGCACCCACAATGCGCATATGTATTACCTATTGTTGCCAGACTTGGACAGGCGTACCGACTTTATTTCCGCCCTTAGGGAAAACGGAATATGGACGGTCTTCCACTATGTTCCGCTTGACAGCTCTCCCATGGGGGAGAAGTACGGACGCAAGTCCGGAACGTTAACGCAAACACATCTGCTCAGCGACCAGTTGGTGAGACTGCCGCTGTGGCTTGGATTGGAAGAATCTCAGAGCGAAGTTATCCAGCACATCGTTGCCCAGTTGTGAAAACAAGTATGACCGAAGGACAATATCCTGCGCAGGTTCCTCCGGCGAACAGCTCATCGCGCCAACGGTTTGATATCGGCGACATGTTATGGTTGTTGATGCTTTGGGGGGCTGTTGGCCTTCTGTTCTGGAAGACTCTCTATGTCGGCGAATTCTGGTGGACGGATGAATCCCGTCATGCCATGAATGGGGTATTCTTTTTTGATCTTTGGCAGGATATGCCTTTTCGGGCACCTTATGAATACGCGTTGCAATATTTCGCTCAATATCCTGCCCTTGCGCTAAATTGGTATCCACCTTTCTTCCCTGTGGTGGAGTCTCTTTTCTTTGCCGCATTCGGTATCGCAGAATCCAGCGCACGTCTGGCAATCCTGAGCTTTATCCTCGTCGGCGTAACCGCCTGGTATGCCTGGGTGCGGCCGATCTGGGGGCGTGAAGCGGCAATATTGTCCTGCCTGCTCTATCTTTCTGCCCCTGGAGTGCTCGATTGGACTCGTTCTGTCATGCTGGAAGCCCCTGCGATTGCGATGATCATTGTTTCGATCCTGGCATTTGATCGCTATCTGGCTAACCCAAACTTCAGGAGAGCGGGGATCACCGGTCTTGCGCTGAGCTGCACTTTACTGCTCAAGCAGACTACAGTCTTCATATTGCCGGCGTTGCTGGCCTATGTGATTTTGACAGGACGCTGGCGCTTGCTATGGCGGCAGGAAGCCCTGTTGGCATACGCAATGGTGAGCGCTGCCATTGCTCTCTTGGCGCTCCATGCGCTGAAATTTGGTAGTGTGCCGGTCAATTCCTTCGTCAGCTTATTTGGGTCAAACTCCTCCGAACTGTTCAATCCTGCTCGCTGGGGGCAGTTCTGGTCAGCGTTATGGGATGTGTCCGGACTGCCGCTCAGCTTGGCTTTTTTTGGCGGCTTTCTTTTAAGGATAAGTGCTAGAGGGACGCCGCAAGATCTTTTAATATTTTTCTGGCTGGGAGCTTCGTATCTATTTACTACAGTGGTAATTGGCGGTGGTCCCGGAAATGTCCCGCGCTATATATTGTATGCATTGCCGGCACTGACGCTGCTTGCCTGCATGCCATTGAGTCCCGCGGTCATAGGGAATGCCAATATCCGCAGAGTTGTATTCATGTTGCTTGTTATGCTTGCGGGATGGAATTCGTATGTTGCCTGGAGCAAGCCGCATCCCTATGTGACCGGATACAAACAGGCTGCTGAGTTTGTGGTGAGGCAGGAAAATACCGGCTTGATATTATTTGCCGGAAAACACGATGGCAATTTTATTTTCAACTTGCGTGCTCTCGATCCCAAAAAAGAAAAAGCTGTATTAAGAGCCGATAAAATCTTGGTATCCATGGCGGTGCATAAATCCTTCGGCACTGTCTCCTATGTGCAATCCACGGAGGATGTCGTTCGGTTGATCGACCGTTTTGGTATCGGCATTATTGTCATTGAAAGTCGTGATGTGGTGGATCTTCCCGAATTCAAGCTATTAGCGCAGGCTTTGGACGACCCGCGGTTCCAGATGATTCAGGAAATCCCCGTACTGACCAACGTACCAGAATTTTCTGACCTGTCCATCCGGGTGTACCGTTATCTGGAGAAGAAGGAGCAAGCGGGTGATCTGGTTATTCCGTTACCCCATATGGGCATGGAGATCAAGCTGAAGCCGCGGGGAAGCACCTCTCCCTGATCGCAATACGCGTTCAATACTGTTAATGAGGATTTCTGAAGGTTTTTGATCGGATGGGGAAGCACTCCGCAAGCGAGAAAATTGAAGTGAAACAATTCATCGATTTCGCCGTAGACAGCAGGTGGACGAAGTGTCCTTAACATATTTTCTCGTAGAAAATTAATGCGAATCCTGCATATTCTCGATCATTCCATTCCTCTGCATAGCGGATATACGTTCCGTACGCTCGCGATTCTCAAAGAACAGCGTGTTCTGGGATGGGAAACTATCCACCTGACCGGATCAAAGCAGGAGAATTGCCAGGTGCTTGAGGAGGATGTCGATGGATGGCATTTTTATCGTACGCCAGTTGCCCAGAATGCAATGTCGAGGCTGCCTGTCTTTAACCAAGCCGCTGTTATCGATGGCCTTACCCGGCGTTTGGACGAGGTGGCTAGAATTGTCAAGCCAGATATCCTGCACGCCCATTCGCCAGTCCTGAACGCCCTGCCCGCTTTGCGCGTGGGCCGCAGACTGGGCGTTCCGGTTGTCTACGAAGTCCGCGCATTCTGGGAAGACGCAGCGGTAGATCACGGCACCAGCCGCGAGTGGGGAGTCCGGTATCGAATTACCCGTGGGCTGGAGAGTTACGCGCTGCGACGGGCTGATGCGATAACAACGATTTGCGAAGGACTGCGAGGAGATATTCTCGCTCGGGGCATCGCGGCGGAAAAAGTAACTGTTATTCCCAATGCCGTAAACATTGAAAACTTCAGCCTGGGTCAGCTTCCCGATTTGTGCCTTGCCAGGAATCTCGGTCTTGAAGGCAAGCTTTTGCTGGGCTTCATCGGTTCCTTTTATGCATATGAAGGCTTGAGCATCCTACTACAGGCATTACCAAAAATGCTGCTGGGGAATCCCGATATTCGTATCCTGCTTGTCGGCGGCGGCTCGCAGTCAGAAGAACTCAGGGCACTTGCAGCGCAGTTAGGCATAGAAGACAAAGTAATTTTTACCGGTCGTGTTCCCCATAATCAGGTGCAGCACTATTACAATTTAATCGATATTCTCGTTTATCCGAGACTGCAAATGCGGCTTACCGATCTAGTGACACCACTCAAGCCTCTTGAAGCCATGGCGCAAGGGCGGCTAATTGTCGCATCGGATGTCGGTGGGCATCTAGAACTTATTCGGGATAGAGAAACCGGGATTCTTTTCAGGGCAGGCAATCCGGATGCCCTGGCATCAAAAGTGTTGGAACTTCTTTCCAAACCAGACCTATGGCCTGGTCTGCGTACCGCAGCTCGCAGGTTTGTGGAGACACAACGCAACTGGCCCATCAGCGTGAGTCGCTATAAAAAAGTCTATGGTTCTCTCCTTTCCAGGAAAATGTCCTAGTGAAAGCGACGGGTTTGCGCATCGCGCTGGTGGGACCTTTACCTCCTCCTTCCGGAGGAATGGCAAACCAAACGCTGCAACTCGCGAGTTTGTTACGTGAAGAGGGTGCAACGGTGGATCTGATTCAGGTTAACCGCCCCTATAGTCCTCATTGGATCGGAAGGCTCAAAGGAATAAGAGCGGTATTCCGTCTTTTTCCATACTTGCTTCATCTCTGGCGGTCTGCAAACGAAGTGCAGTTATTTCACATAATGGCGAACTCAGGTTGGTCATGGCACCTCTTTGTCGCCCCTGCTATCTGGCTTGCCAGCATTCGGGGGAAACCAGTTATTGTTAACTACCGAGGGGGGGAGGCGGACTCTTTCTTTGATAAAGCCTCTTCCTGGATTAAACCAAGCCTCTCCAGAGTGGACGCGATTATTGTTCCTTCCGGCTTTCTCGAAGCTGTGTTCGCTAAGCATGGCTTCTCTACCCGCATCGTGCCCAACATCATCGATCTGAGCCGTTTTAAGGCTGAGAGCAATTTCGAAGCATCACCAAAGGTAGATTTTCCGCACATAATCGTTACGCGCAACCTTGAGCCGATTTATGACAACGCCACTGCTGTACGCGCTTTCGGTATCGTCAGACGCACGTTTCCCGCAGCAAAACTTATCCTCGCCGGCTCCGGCCCAGAGCGACAGGCGCTGGAGCAACTTGCTGCCGACCTTGATATAGCGGATGCAGTTACTTTCACAGGTCGCGTAGATAATGAAGTCATGGCCACTCTCTACCACAGTGCAGATATCATGATTAATCCCAGCCTGGTCGACAATATGCCCATCTCGGTGCTGGAAGCATTGGCCAGTGGTGTTCCGGTAGTAAGTACGGATGTTGGAGGGGTGCCGTATCTGGTGGAGCACGAACGCACGGCTTTGCTTGTATCCGCACAATATCCGCAAGCCATGGCGGATGCCATTCTGGCATTACTGAATGATCCCGCCAAGGCGCAACGGATGAGGAAAGCGGGACTTGAGTCCGTGCAGCAATATACCTGGCCAAACGTACGTGACAGCTTGCTTGGTATTTACAAGCAGGTTTTGGAAAAACCGGTCCGGTCCATGGCGAGTATCAAGTGAAGACTTCTTCACACAAAAAGAAAGAGCTGTATACGTCGTTAGTATCGAGCTTTTTTTTCCCGCTTCACGAAAAAATCAAAAATCATCATAGCGTTACGGTGCGTAAAGAGCTAGAGATCTCCCAATGGTGGGATCAGACTCGTTTGCAGAAACTTCAGCTCGCAAGGCTGTTTCGATTGCTTACGCATGCCGAGGTTCACGTACCCTACTATCGCAGGCTATTCTCAGAGATTGGCTTCAAGGCGGAAGATGTGCGCTCTCTTGCTGATCTCGCGCGTTTGCCTCTACTTGATAAATCAAAAATCCGGGTCAATACTGATGCACTGAAATCGGAAAATGCGCAAAATCTTCATCGCTTTAACACAGGTGGTTCCAGTGGTGAACCTCTGATTTTTTATATTGGCAAAGAACGTGTCACTCACGACGTCGCCGCGAAATGGCGTGCCACACGCTGGTGGGATGTCGATATCGGCGACCGGGAAATGGTTGTCTGGGGTTCACCCATTGAGCTTGGTGCGCAAGATTTTGTTCGTACGCTTCGCGACCGCTTGTTCAGGACTCGACTGCTCCCAGCCTTTGAAATGTCGGAAAAAAAGCTCGACTTGTTTCTGGAAGAGATACGCGCCATGCGCCCAAAAATGCTCTTTGGCTACCCCTCTGCATTGTCTCATATTGCCTGCCACGCCGAAGCAACCGGACGGCATATGGACGATCTGGGCATCCAGGTTGCTTTTGTTACTTCCGAGCGCCTCTATGATGAGCAGCGGGAACAAATTTGCAAGACCTTCGCTTGCCCGGTCGCTAACGGCTATGGTGGCCGTGATGCAGGCTTTATCGCGCATGAATGTCAACAGGGCGGCATGCATGTAACCGCCGAAGATATTATTGTCGAGATCGTGGATCAGGCAGGGGCACCTTTACCCTGCGGAAAAGCCGGGGAAATTGTTGTGACCCATCTTGCTACCAAAGATTTCCCCTTTATTCGCTACCGCACCGGTGATATTGGCACACTAGATAGCAGGCCCTGCGTTTGCGGGCGAGGACTTCCCATCCTCAAGGAAATCCAGGGCCGCAGCACTGACTTTCTCGTTGCCCAGGACGGCACCATTGTTCACGGCTTGGCGCTGATTTATGTGTTGCGCGACATGCCCCAGATAAGGAGCTTCAAGATCATACAGGAAAGCCTGGAACTTACCCGTGTATGGGTGGTTGGCGAAGCAGCGCTTAGTCTGGAGGTGACCACAAAAATTGAGCAGGGATTCAAGGCCAGACTGGGCCAGGCAGTTAATATCGTGATCGAGCAGATGGCAGAAATTCCGACAGAAAAATCAGGGAAATTTCGTTATGTCGTGAGCAAAATCACTGCGACCCCCTGAGAAAAAAATAACCCTTAAGAAAGTACACCATCCTTCAAGCCTTGAAAAGGCGAAGGCCTCAGTTCGAGTAATCAAAAAACACTGGCCGGCTCACGTTGCGCGCTCCGCCATGAACGCAGACTCATGGATAAACAGCAAAACCATACCGAAATAATTGACAAGATTTTATCTGGCGCACGTTGGGCGGTGATGCTTCGATTGATTGGGCAGGCCATCAGCTGGCTCAGCACCATCATCGTTGTGCGATTTATCAGCCCAGCGGACTACGGACTCAACGCTATGCTGGAAGCTCCGGCAGAACTGCTGATGCTCCTCAGCACTCTTGGTCTTGATCTTGCTCTGGTGCGGGCAAAAAAAGTTAGAGAAGAAGAATTGCGCAGCGTTTTCGGTTGGCTTCTGGTAATCAATAGCCTGCTTTTTCTTATCTATTTCTTTGGGGCCAGCTTGATAGCCGTCTATTTCAATGAGCCTCGTCTTGAGTTATTGGGTAGGGTACTGGCTTTTGTATTTTTGCTGACTCCCTTCAGAGTTGTCCCAAACGCGCTTCTCGATCGAGAATTGAAGTTCAAGTTGAGAGCATTTGTTGAATTAATTGCAAGTGTCAGTGCCGCTATCGCAACATTGACACTTGCTGTTTTAGGCGCAGGGGTATGGGCGCTAGTTGCAGGGGTAATGATTAACCGAATTCTTCTGACGATCCTACTGATGATTTTGCAACCCTGGATTATCGCTCCCTCTTTGAGTTTTTCATCAATAAGAGGAATGATAGCCTTTGGTGGAATTATGTTTTTATGGATATCGCTTGTCCTTATTGCCGACAAACTCGCCATTCTGATTGCGGGACCTATTCTGGGTGCTGAAATGCTCGGTATTTTTGAAGTTACTTTTCAGTTTGCGCTACTGCCACTTGTCAAAGTCATGCCGGTGATTAACCCAATTATGTTTCCCGCATTTTCTAAATTTCAGGATCAACGCGATGTCGCCACGCACTACCTAGAAAAATCTCTCGGTATCGTAGCGCTCGGTTTGTTCCCCATCATGCTAGGCACCGCTAGCGTTTCTCAAGAGTTTGTGGCAACGATACTAGGCGAGAAATGGCTCGATGTTGCTACGCCCCTCGCGCTGTTATCTATTGCGATGCCGTTCAGAATGACAACGTCTTTCCTGAGACCGGTGTTAAACAGCATGGGGCGCCCTGACTTGGCCCTAAAGTCCACGATCGTGGCGCTGGTTGTCTTGTTGCCTCTAATATTGATAGGGGCGCATGAAGGGGTAATGGGTCTGGTTATTGCCTTGGCGATTACCGAGCTGATTGTTGTTCTTTTCACTATAAGCATGAGCAAAGCTGTGCTCGATGTTTCCTTCGTAAAAATAGGCAGAAGCCTCCGTCCAGCTATTGTTTCCTCATGCGTAATGGCATTATCCGTGCTAGGTATCAAGGCCGTGTTTGGAGTTCAGAATGGCTTCGGTGGATTGCTCATTGAAATTGGAGCAGGCGCCATTATCTACTATTTAATGCTGAGAATTTTCTACAGAAAATTGTTTCAGGATGCAATAAGATTATTTCTGGGAAGACGTAAGAGCTAGACATTATTTTCTATGGCCTGTTAACAGGCCCTGGTTTCCAGGGTTAATGGGTAATCCTGAACCAAATGCCATACCCGTTTATAGTTTCTATGCGCCTGAAGCGTTCATCTTCCAATAATTGCTTGGTTTCGGGAGAATCGTTACTCTGTTGAATAACTATGCTGTTGACCTCCATCGAATTCAGCGCTAGCCGAACGGCCGGGCCTGGCTCGACGACTCCTGATACGAAACGATGAAGTAGTGCTCTATCCTCATATTCATGCTTATCCATCGCGGGTGAGAGAAAATCGATATACAAGCCGCGGGCATTTACCAATTTTGGGTGATTCTCGAACATAGTGACAATACCGGATATTTCATCTGGCGCGAGCATTCGGCCAGCGTTATCCTTCATTGTCGATATCGCTGTTTGTGCGACTTGATAATTGCTTGGAGAAATCTTCCTTCCTGCGAAATCCCACTGTATGTCGTTGTCAGATCGCAAAGTATGAAAGGGAACCGATAGAGCAAGTAGAGTCAGAACTATTGCGGAAAGCATGAGTGGGAAAATGCGCAGCGCTTTGCTTCGTACTTTATTTTGAAGTACATACTCTATTATCAGACACAGGCCGGCTGCGGCAGCAGTCAGGACCGGAAACGACCACATCACCCGCCAATATACTGGTGGGGTGGTGATGAATCGGGAAATCAACGGAGAAAGCCAAGGGTTTAGGTAAATAGCGAAGAGCAGAAGCATAGGGACAGCGAGTCTGCGCCGAAGCAAACTATCGCCAGCCATGATGGGGCCAACTAGCAGCAAGACAGCGACTAGATAGTGTTGTCTCCATCCCAAAACGGATTTCCAGACAGTAGATGGAAGTTCAGTTTCAAAATGTGATAACGAGGGTACTCCCTGTGAACTGAACATTACAGAGAGCAGGTAAGGCAGTGAAACTGATAGCGTAACTAGAATGCACCATACTTTCTTTTTCGATTGTTGGTTGAAAAGTGTGTAATTAGAAAGCAACGCCCCGACGCCAGCCATTGGGGCAGCTAACATAGCGAAATTTGACAGGCCGATAGCAGTTATCTGTGCACAACCAAGCAGAAACACATCGGCAGAAGTTCCCTTGGGAGAAAGATAACGCGCGGTCAGATAAAAAATAGCAGGCATGATGGCTGAAAGATACACGGCCTTGCCTTGGAACATTCGAACAAACGTAAAATTAGCGGGAGCGCGGTGTGCTTCGCCGAGAATCACAGTAAAAAGAATAGTTATCGTACCCAGCAGAAGCCAGCGGCGCGGCATCAGCTCTTGGGCATATAGAAAAATACACAAAACCGTTATAACTGCCCAGAAAGGGGGAAGAATCCGGTACATCGCATCCATGGAAGAAATGCCGGATAGATGCGCTAATGCGCCGCCGAACAATTCAAATGTCGCAAAACGGTAGCTGGGAAAGATCAATGGCCAGCTTCGCTCAACATGCATTGGATCGAATGCCAGCAATGGCTCATCTGGATGCCCTGACGAAAATGCCGCGACAGCCACATAAAATGCGTCATCCATATCACTGCGTGACACGGCAAGGGTAAGCAGTACCGCACCAATGCAAAACCCAAGCACAACAGCGTACTCGTTCCGCTGTAGTTTAGATGCACCGTAAGAAGCAGACTTGTCAGCTGAACCTTGCTTGAAGGAATAATAAAGGAGAACCAGAAGCGAGCTAATCCAGAAAGCTAGCCATGATAGATACAATATGAATGGTACGAGAAAGAGCCAAAAGAGCACAGGCACCGGCGGCTGATCTATCAATATGGCCGCCGTACCGTACTCTTGTTTTATACCAGGAAATGGCTGGGCAGCTTTGGGAAATGCCAAGCGAAAGTATAGGATAGCCGCAACAAATATAGCGACAGGGGCCAGGACAATGAGATTGTTAAGCGATAATCCGAGTATGACTGCTAATTGAGCGGAGAGCGTCCATCCGGAGAATAGAATGAGCACAATAGCAATTAAATTGTGCATGTGCGTTTTCGCAAATTATCCAATTAAAAGATGTAGTCAGGTAGTTTGAGTCAGCGGTTGAATGCAGTGCCACCTTCTCTTTTGTTATAGATATAGTGGCGATAACCGCAACAATCCGAGAATCAGCAATAAAACTTTGTTAAGGAACAATATTCAACTAGCTTATGAATTTACAAAAAATGGTACCTTCATCTATTCGCATAATACTGAACCTAAGCACATGAAATCACCTATCAGACCCTACCGAAACCCAAACGCCGATTACGATAATAACTCCTCCGAGAATAGTGCTCGGCTTCAACTGTTCATCCATTAACCACCAACTCAAAATCGGCACGGCAACAAAGCTTAGTGCCATCAGGGGATAAGCCACGGTTAGCGCAATAGTCCTGAGTAGGTGTATCCACATCAATGTGGCGCCACCATATACAAAAAAAGCCATACCGATCATGAGCAGTACTGAAAAATGAAACCAGCCATTCAATTGTTCAATTTCAAGGGCGGCTCTTTTGAACAATATTTGCCCGACACAAATCGCAGACACACAAATCAAGGTTAGAGATAGCTGTGAAATAGACATCTAGCTTATCAACACCTAAGTTCGCACGTGGGCTATATAGAAAAGATTCAGGTCGATAGAAGGAAACATAAGCGGGCGCCATTCCTCGGTAATGTCAGTAAAATAATGGCGAACAAATGAGATTAGGCAATTGATGGGATTAACATGCTCTCTGGCCATCCAATAATCATATTCAATCCCGGCATTGATGAATTTTTTCCGCGCAGAGGTATATCTGCCTAGACGCCAAGCGACGCCAGGATCGCAGGGTAGCAGTAAAGTAAGCACTCCACCTGGTTTTAAAACCCGAGTCCACTCTCTTAATACTTCATGTGGCTTATATAGATGCTCTAAAACGTGGGCTGCGATTACACGATCAAAAGTCCCATCTGAAAAGGAAAGTGCAGTTGCGTTTTCTTGTTGTCGAAAGAGTTGGCCATGAAATTTAACCGAAGGAGGTAATTTGAAAGTATCGAGCATTGGCGGGTTCAGATCAGTTATCCAGTATTCTTCAAAAGAGTGTCGAACATATCGGATATGTACGCCGGAGCCAGCTCCGACTTCCAAGACCTTGGCGAAATGTTTGTCTGGCCCAAAAGGTTGTTCGGACCATTCGTGGCTTTTGCTAAGAAAATATCCTGCGAGACCTTGGTCGTAATTATTGCTTTCATATAATTCCGACCATCGTTGAACGTAATCTTCATAATTGGGATCAGGTTTCATAATGTACCTTTTAGCACTTTTAGCCCTTGTTTTCTGCAATAAGCTGCTCGTGTATGGCGTTTGAGGGAACCGTCGCTACATCATAATTTATAAAAGCGAGCAGCAGTTGTAAACCGGAAAGCACTGGTAATGCGGACAGCATCACTGTTCCGGTGCTAGCGAAGGTACTTTGCCGAGCATGAATGTACCACTCTACTGCACCAAATATCCCCCCGCCTATTAAAAGTATCAGCCCAAATATCAATTCCAGGGTAGCTACTGAAAAATCTCTCAAGAAGTAGCTATAAAAAATCCTTTTGCATCCATTTGCGATGTTGTGCCAAAAAAATTCTGTTATCACCTTATGTACATTCAAGTTACTTTCTTCCTCTGCATAACGCGCCAGCATAGGTATATCCATTACTTTTGCTCTTACGGTATTCAGTCGAAACAACATGTCAGACTCAAAAAAGTATCTTTTTTTTATTTTCTCTAAAGGAAGAATGCGAATCACATTAGCATGTATTGCTGTGTAGCCATTTGTCGGATCAAAAATATTCCAGTATCCACTGGAAAATTTTGTCATAAAAGATAAAACAGCATTTCCGATCAGCCGGACGGGCGGCATAGAGCGAACGTTTTCCAGATTGTAAAACCTATTACCTTTGGTGTAATCAGCTTCGCCAGCTATGATCGGTGCGACAAAAAGAGGCAGTAGGGCCGGATCCATTTGCCCGTCCCCATCAATTTTAACGATAACGTTGGCGCCGTCGGCAATCGCCGCACGATAGCCAGCAAGCACTGCTCCACCCACACCAAGGTTCTGCTTATTCCAGAGTACTTGCACGCGGGGATCTCGGCAATTTTGCCGAACAAAGTTTCCGGATTCATCCGGACAACAGTCATCAACAACGTAGATTCGCCAGACCTCCAGCCCAATGCTACTTAAGACCTTGTTAATATGGGATTTAACTCTAAATGAAGGAATAACTACTGCAATCTTGTTTTCGGGGCCTGGAGGCAAATCTCTCATGATAAATTTTAACCCAGTAATTCATGGCCGGACAAAACCCTGTTATAAGCAAGGTAACTTCGCTGTTCCATTCATCATAGAGCTTGTATATTGAGGATGTAACATCATACCTAACGTTGTGAGGAGAGCAATTAGACTTTAGTACACTACAAGGATAAAATTTTCAGGTTAAAATTACCTACCTCCATATAAGCGGAAGAAGTTATAACACTTGCAGGCAGGCAGAGACAGTTACCTGTCTTCAGCATATTAGTTCGCAAAAGACGTGGGCCGTTTATGTGTTTGGCCCCTCTTCAATTGTAATAATCTCTTCAAGCCCTTAAATTAAAAGAAGTATCTTTAGCATGGCAGATCGGAAACCAACTGTCTCCGTCATTATCCCAACCTATAATTGCGAGAATTACATCGCGGAGACGCTCAATAGCGTACTTAATCAGACTTTTAAAAATCTGGAAGTTATTATAGTCGACGACGGATCCACCGATAACACTCAAAAAATTGTTGCATCCTACGACGCCCCAGTTCGACTGCTTACTCAAGCGAACTCAGGCGTATGTGCAGCTCGTAACTATGGGATACGGGAAGCGACTGGCCGGTATATCTGCCTGATGGACCATGACGACTATTGGACTCCGGATAAGCTTGCACTACAGTTAGAAGAAATGAGTCGTAATCCCGAGATTGGTTTGGTCTACAGTACGTTTATATGGTGGTATCCGGACACAGAAAGCTTGTTTCCCGACCCCAGCAGCTTTGAACCGACATCGTGCTTGGCTGGTGTTGATGAGGAGTTCTCCGGTTGGATATATCACTTACTTTTACTTGATTGTTGGGTGTTGACGAGCTCAGCGCTGATACGCACGGAAGTATTCGATAAATGCGGTACGTTCGATGAGTCTCTGCCGTATAGTGAGGACTGGGATTTGTGGTTACGTATTTCCCGGGAATATCCATTTACAAAATTAAAAAGACCGCTAACCTTATACCGTCAGCACCCACAACAAGGAAACCGTATCGCAAGGAGTATAGATTACCGAACTGAGTTAATATCCAAAGCAGCGGCAAAATGGGGACTATGCAGTCGTGACGGGCGATGTATTACAAAGCGTCAATTCAGAAAAAATATCGCCCGCTACCATATGGAGTTCGGCCTTAATAGCCTCGCCTCGGGCAACCTGAAAGTGGCAAATCGTTCTTTCCTGAAGTCATGGCTGAAATCGCCTGTTAAATTGAAAAGTCTTGCTTATATACCCGCTGCATTACTTGGATGGCGACCTAAATGGTAAGTAGTAGTCGCCTATGCTAATAATGCAAGTAATTGACGATTTGCTCGATATGAATATAGCAGCGCATGACTAATTTTGATGTTTTCAATGGAGACGCTGACGGAATATGCGCACTGCATCAGTTGAGATTGGCGGAGCCGCGCGACAGTATTCTCATTACGGGCGTTAAACGAGATATCGAACTGTTGAAGAAAGTGCATGCTTCCGTCGGCGATGCTGTGGTCGCTCTCGACATCTCACTCGATAAAAACCGCGAAGCGCTGCAAAATCTATTGAGACAGGGAGCGGAAATCACATACGTTGACCATCACTTCGCAGGCAATATTCCTACGCACCCCGCCCTACAGGCGGTAATTGATCCTTCACCGGAGGTCTGCACCAGTGTGCTGGTAAACCAAATGCTTCATGGTCGGTTCGGGATCTGGGCAGTAGTGGCTGCGTTCGGCGACAATTTACCGGAATGTGCCAAATGCTCCGCAGCACCTTTGAATTTGTCCATTGAGGAATTGGCTATGCTGCGCGAACTGGGAGTGTGCCTCAACTACAATGCGTATGGCGACACTGTCGATGATCTTTTTTTTCATCCAGCCGAGCTTTACCATCGTTTGCACGTCTATTCCAATCCCTTCGACTTCATCACTGGAGAATCTATTTTCGCGACGCTCAGGCAGGGTTATATAGCGGATATGGCCATGGCAAAAGCGAAACGGCCTGAACGAGCATACTCTGGTGGGTCGGCATATGTTCTTCCCGATCAACCCTGGAGCCGCCGGATTAGCGGTGCATTTGGCAATTATCTAGCCCAGACCGAACCAAGGTATGCTCATGCTGTTCTGACTCATAGGCAGGATGGCGGTTATAGCGTAAGCGTGCGTGCCCCTAGCGCTAATCCCATCGGAGCCGATGCCTTGTGCTATCAGTTCGAAACCGGGGGCGGCAGAAAAAGTGCGGGGGGCATAAATTATTTGCCAGAGACCGATCTTGCGCGCTTTCTGGATCGCTTTGACGCATCTTTCTGTTCGTGGAGCGGCAGCGGCTGAGCCAAGCGACGCGGTATGCGAAGATTTGTCCGCAGAGCCTTAATACTTGCGTAACGCTTTTTCAATTAACCAGAGCGGCTTAGCCAGCCGCCAGCTCAACGAGTTATAAATTTGAAAAAACTTACGCCTATAATCCGCTCGTTCACGATTAAGATAACGAAGCTGCTCGACTAATTCCGGGCTCCATTTTTTTTGGTAGACCCTAAAATCCGTGGCAATATTATCAATCACTGCGTATGAACTCTTATTTCCGCCTGCCATTTCACTAAAGGTGCGATACAACTCATATGCCATCAAGGGCAGAGTTTCATGCGGCCGTTGCAGCGCCGCATTGGCTTTGTGATGGCGGAGATTAGGGGAAACAAAGTCATCAATTTTTTTGTTCGCTTTATTTACAGATATGGGGAAAACCAGCTTTGATTCCCCCTCTATTTTTAATAATGCCTCAGCCGGATTTTTAACGACCTGATCAAAATCAATAAAAACTCTTGACAGACCTCTGGAATGAAACTCGGCAGATAGTGAATGACTTAGCCACAAAACCAACGCTTTTTCACTGGAGAAACCATCTCGTTTTTGTAATGATGCGACTACTTCAAATGGATTTCTGTTCATGCAAACAAAAGTTGGTCTGACTTGCTGCGCCGCAAAAATGGAAAACCATAATGGCAATAACCGGCACATTCGAGGGTCTTTGAGAGCCCAGACATCGGCAGTGGAGAAATCTCGCCGGACTAATGTATTTAACCGATCAACGAACGGTTTGATATTGACATCTTCCCACCATTTATCGGTCAAGGGCAGCAAATCATCCCATTGCGAGCCGAGATTTAACAATAACTCATCATGTGTGTCGACGATATCTTCATGTTCCCAGAAGCCTTTTTCATTAACGCCTTTCTGAGGTGCATATAAACTCTTTCCCGTTTTGACGCCTACCTGACTTAACAGTCCCGTTAATAACGAGGTGCCGCTACGATGCATCCCTAAAACGATTAACGCATTACTATCTTTCACTAAAATCTCCCATCATTTTCTGTATTTCATGCGGCGAGGTCTGGCGCATTACATGTCGAGTTTAGAGCATGCTAAGTGAAAACCATATCCTAAGTGAAAAATCGTATCTTGTGGTAGGTCAACTTAATATATGACGGTGCGGCGACATCTTATGGTTCAGGGCCGGATTCTTTTGCCGTTACCTTACTAATATCTGGTTAAGCACGGTCTCGGTCGGGTTGGATCTGCGAATAGCGAATAATTGGAAACAACGCCATAACAAACCTCAGAATTTTCCAGCATGCGTGGTAAACTTTTTTCCCCTATTTCCAGTTGCGTCGTTGGTCCTAGATGAGATGCTCTTCCTTACCTATATTTTGGGCCAGAGGTTGCATGCTCAATGAAGGCAACTTCTCATGAGCCGTAATGTATTGATGTAGATAAAATTTGGCATGCGATTAGCCAAAACGGGGTAAATGGATGATATGAATAAAAGCACCAACACAATTTGGCACAGCGCCACCATTACGCGATCCTACCGGGAGCGGTTAAATGCACACCGCTCTGTAGTGTTGTGGTTTACCGGCCTGTCCGGTTCAGGTAAATCTACGTTGGCTCACGCTGTGGAGGAGAAGCTTTACCAACTGAATTGTCGTACTTTTGTTCTGGATGGTGACAACGTCCGCCAAGGTTTGTGTTCAGACCTTGGGTTTTCGGTGCAGGATCGATCCGAAAATATTCGTCGTATAGGCGAAGCAGCCAAGTTATTGGTCGAGTCGGGCGTCATCGCTATGACGGCATTTATTTCGCCATTCCGTGCCGACCGCCAACGGGCACGCAGCATTTTCCCACATGGAGATTTCATCGAGGTATTTTGCGAGGCCAGCCTTGATGTCTGCGAGCAACGTGATGTAAAAGGACTCTATCAACGGGCACGGGCAGGTGAGGTAAAGGAGTTTACAGGAATCTCGTCACCTTATGAGAAACCAACGAAGCCGGAATTGGCGGTCAGAACAGGCGAGTGGCCGCTTGAAGATTGTGTGTCATTGGTAATTGAATATCTCCAGCAACGCAATATCTTAAGCATGGGTTTAAAGGGTGAACTGTAGAAAAGGTATTCAAATTAATACAAATAATACTTTCTCTCGTTGCATTTTTTAATAATCATCTGATGCTTGCAAAAGCGTAATCTCATTAGAATATTACATATCCTTCATCATCTATCGATGGCTATTGGTTCTTTGTCTGTAAATTAGGAAGCATTACCAATAGCTAGATAAATTTCACCAAGAAATCATGAGAGATATCCTCGTTACCCTGCTCGTTTTTGGTTTGTTGCCATCCGTCTTCAAAAGACCCTATGTTGGGGCATTGATGTGGGTGTGGATCAGCGTAATGAGCCCTCATACTCAAGGGTGGGGATTCGCGACGTCATTTCCATTTGCCGCGATTATCGGCGGTGTGACACTGGTAAGTATAGTTTTTACTAAAGAGTCCAAAAACTTACCTCTCACCTCTATCACTTGGGCGCTTATAGCTTTCGTGCTCTG
Source organism: Nitrosospira sp. (assembly GCA_039922995.1). Lineage (GTDB taxonomy): Bacteria > Pseudomonadota > Gammaproteobacteria > Burkholderiales > Nitrosomonadaceae > Nitrosospira. The sequence goes on from JBDTDT010000028.1 coordinate 35,109, forward strand.
GATGAATGTGACGACGGTCTTTGCCTTGTATCCGGAAGAAGCGTATGAACAGTGGAACAAGGTAATAAAAATTATGCTGATGACTTTCGTAACTTTCATGCTCATCAAGACGAAACAGCATGTGCAACTCCTCATCTGGGTAATAGTTGTCTCACTTGGTTATTATGGTATCAAGGGAGGTATTTTTACAATAGTAGGCGGAGGGGTGGATATGGTATTGGGCCCTGAAGGCACCTTCATCGGGGGAAATAATGAAATCGCTCTCGCGCTTATTATAACCATTCCCCTGATGCACTATCTGCAAATGATTTCTCCCAACGCATGGGTGCGCCATGGGTTGACGTTAGTCATGTTACTTTGCGCGTTTGCTGCCCTTGGTTCCTATTCACGCGGGGCTCTGCTGGCGATTGCAGCCATGTGCGCGTTTCTGTGGCTTAAAAGTCAGCACAAGCTTCGCATCGGGTTACTTTTAATCCTTGCTATTCCGCCAGCGCTTGCGTTCATGCCTGAGAAGTGGACAGAAAGAATGGATAGTATCAACTCCTATGAAGAAGATGGCTCGGTCCAGGGGCGTTTCAATGCTTGGTGGATGGCCTACAATCTGGCTAAGGACCGTCCGTTGATAGGCGGAGGTTTCGAGGTCAGCATGCCCGACCTGTTTTACCGTTATGCGCCTGATCCAGAGGACGTGCATGCTGCCCACAGCATATATTTTCAAGCTCTTGGCGAGCATGGCTTTGTCGGTCTTGGTTTATATCTTTTACTCTGCTTAATGACCTGGCGGACGGGTTCCTGGATTGTCCGCAATACGGCGAACCTAAAAGAGCTTAAATGGGCATTCAATCTGGCGACTATGATCCAGGTTAGCATGGTGGGATTTGCCGTCGGAGGAACATTCCTCAGTCTTCTCTATTTTGATGTGCCTTATTATTTGATGGCAGCGATGGTGGCCACACGTTTACTTGTCGAGAAGGAACTGAAGGAGAAAAACTCATCAGTTATTGATCAAATAGGTAATGCTTCTCAACGCAAGTTTGGACAATTAAACCCATCGCAATCACAACCAGTTGCCCGGGACTCAGGATAGAACATGGAGGTCTGTTCTCTAAGAAGCTCTTTTCATAAATTTTGCTTGGTGGCACATCGGGGTATCGCTTATGCAGACATGTGAGGCTAACGGGGTAGGAGCTACTACCAGATCTGGGAGAGCATGGGGCTGGCTTCCGAGCCGCGCGCTCATGAACCTGCTTTCTCCTGGAGGGCTGCACAATCGCTTGTCCATACTAATATATCACCGCGTATTATCTGAGCCAGATTCTTTGTTTCCGGAGAATGGCAATGCGGAAACTTTTGATCATCAAATAGGGCAACTTGCGGACTGCTTCAAAATAATACCTCTTCTCGATGCGGTACACGGTTTGCGGCAAGGTAAACTGCCGCCCCGTGCTGCATGTATCACTTTCGACGATGGCTACGCGGACAATGCGGAAGTCGCACTGCCTATCTTGCAGAAGTACGGTGTTTCTGCCACTTTCTTCGTATCAACCAGTTTCCTCAATGGAGGCCGGATGTGGAACGACACCTTGATTGAATTGATCCGCCGGGCGCCTGGAGATATGCTCGATCTCAGTAAAATGGGTCTGGGGCGATTTGAGATCGGAACAATTCAGCAACGCCGGCAAGCTATTCATGATGTGCTCGGTGAGCTTAAATATCTTCCACTTGAATCAAGGCGATCCCGGATAGAGGCAATGTGTGCCATCATTCCCGTCATCCCGTCCAGCAATCTTATGATGACTTCGAACCAGGTCAGGGCACTGCATAATGCAGGGATGGAGATTGGCGGTCATACCGTCAATCACCCTATTTTGGCGAGGATGGAGAATAGTGCCGCGCGTATGGAAATTGCTGATGGTAAAGAGATGCTGGAGGATATAATTCGCGCCCCAGTGCGGCTTTTTGCTTATCCGAATGGGAAGCCGGGACAAGACTATCTATTGGATCATGTCAGGATGGTCCGGGATCTGGGTTTTGATGCGGCGGTTTCAACAGCTCATGGCGCAGCAAGGGCCGGTACCGACTTATACCAGCTACCGCGATTTACGCCCTGGGATCGGAGCCAGATACGTTTCACGCTTCGTATGGCTCAAAACATGCTTAGAACCGTAGAAACAGCTTAGCCATGCGGCTAACAAGGCATGCAACACCATAACCTTCTCACGAAACATTCGGAATGATGGAGCGACCGATTACAGGGTTTGGAGTGGACAGTGAGGGGGATCCGATTGCGATACTCAGCTGTGGCCATCCGCAGCATGTACGTCATAACCCGCCATTTATCAATCGTACATGGGTTACCACCGAACAGGGCCGCCAAGAAATGTTGGGGCAGACTCTTCGCTGTGTTCGATGCGATAAATTTGAGATGCCGAATAATTTTATTGCGTACAAACGAACCTCCGTCTTTACCGAAGAATCGGTACCAGCTGCTTTAAAAAAAGATCACTCAACAAAAACCGGTGTCTGGGCAAAAATCAATGTGGAAGAAGGGAGATTGCGCTATCGTGTACCTCTACTTGGAGAGGAAATGGACCTGTCTCAGAATAAGATCGGAATTGTTGTGCCAGAGGTCCTTCATAGTGTGGAGCCTCTGGGAAAGGTCCGTTTCTTTGTTGAATTCTACAAGGCACCAGACAAAGCGATGTAATGCCCCATGAGAGGGAAAATAACTTTGTACCTGTCCCGGCTTGATATTCAGCTTGCCGCTGTCAGTAGCCGCTCATGTTCTTATAAAATAGCCCACGTTAAATACCTCTCTCCCCGATTATCGATACCAAGTACATCATTATAAATCAGTATCTTTCCAGAATACGTTGTTAGGAAACTGAAGCTTTGTCAATGTCAGTATTACATCGGATACACCTTCCGGCATTCGTTGTCGTTAATTTCCTCGCCGATTCGCGGTACATGAAAGGACTTTCCATTTGACTGGCGCGCCCAAGCAGATTAGAATCCGCGTGTTTTGAAATTCAGTCACGCCGGATTTAACTGTTTCGGCATGGCCTAAAAGAAAAACCGGAGAAGGTGCCGGCTAGGAAATAAAAATTCAGATCTCCTGAGAACGCATTTTCAACACGCCCAGTGTCAAGCTAAGCAGCTGCTTTCTGACAGACGTCAAAAAATATGCCTTGGATACGGAACAAGCCGGTGCGCATAGTCATGCGTTGGCAATTGATCGTCACGCTGGCGATGGTATTGACTCTCGGCCTGCTGTGGGGATTTCACGGTGCAGCTTCCGCATTATTGGGGGGTGTAGTCAGCATAATTTCCGCCGCTGCTTTTGCGGCAATTATCTCGCGCTACCACGGTTCTACCGCAAGCAGTGTGCTGATAACGGCATTGAAGGCGGAAGCGGTAAAGGTCATTATCATGATCATCTTGCTTTGGCTCGTCTTGACGCTTTACAAAGATGTTGTCGCGGTCGGGTTTATCGGAACATTCGCTGTAACTGTCTTGATTTTTGGCATGGCCCTGTTTGTAACGGACGACGCAAAAAACTGCTCGAATTAAATAGTTTGGATAGGCAATAAAAATGGCATCAGGCGCGGAACTTACTCCAACCTCGTACATGAATCACCACTTGACGAACTTGACCAGCTCATTGGGTGAAGGTCCGTTCTGGACACTGCATGTAGATACGCTGGCGATGTCGATACTACTGGGCATCATCACCTTCGGTTTTCTGTGGTGGGTGGTGCGTGGCGCAACATCCGGGGTGCCCGGCAAGCGCCAGGCATTTGTCGAGCTGGCCATTGAATTCATTGATGAGCAAGTTAAAAGCACTTTCCATGGCGACCGCCACGCGTTCGTTGCACCTGCGGCGCTTACCGTATTTGTTTGGGTTCTTATGATGAATGCGATGGATCTCTTGCCGATAGATATCATGGCGGGGATCTACGAACTGTTGGGTCTGCACAATTGGCGCAGCGTCCCGACCACCGACATCAACACCACGTTTGCGCTGGCGCTCTCGGTATGGTTGCTGATGATATTTTTCAACATAAAGGTCAAAGGGCTGGGCGGCTGGATACACGAACTGGTGTGCACCCCATTCGGCAAAAATCCCATCCTGTGGCCTGTCAATATCCTGTTCAATCTGGTTGAATATGTTTCCAAGCCGCTTTCCCACTCGTTGCGTCTTTACGGAAACATCTACGCTGGCGAGATCATTTTTCTGCTGATCGGTATGTGGGCGGCTACCGGTTTGGCTGGTACTTTGTTTGGCACCTTTCTGGGAGCGGGATGGGCCATTTTCCATATCTTGATCATTACGCTGCAAGCGTTTATTTTCATGATGCTGACAGTGGTTTATCTTTCTATGGCGCACGAGTCGCACTGATTTTTACCCCTATCTGCTTATCACAACCTACTATTTATTACCACGACGAGAGGAAAATGAGATGGACAATTTGCAATACTTGGCGATGATTCAGGCCTACACAGGCATTGGTATCGGCCTGATGATCGGTCTTGGCGCCGCCGGTGCCTGTATTGGCATAGGCATCATGTGCAGCAGCTTCCTTGAAGGCGCTGCGCGCCAGCCGGAAATGATCCCGACGCTGCAAGGCAAGGTGTTCCTGTTGCTCGGGTTGATCGACGCGTCCTTCATTATCGGCGTTGGTCTGGCAATGCTCTTTGCATTCGGGAATCCGTTGCTGGCTGTCATCAAATAATAATGCCTGCTCCCGGTACCATTATCAGAGACTAGCTATGAATATCAATTTCACGCTTTTTTCTCAAGCGATGGCATTCGCCATATTTATCTGGTTCACGGTCAAGTTTGTGTGGCCGCCGCTGATGCGCGCAATCGAAAACCGGCAGAAAACTATTGCCGATGGCCTGGCCGCAGGTGAGCGAGGCAAGCAGGAGCTGGAGTTGGCAAGCCATCGTTCCGCCGATGTAGTGAGGGACGCCAAGCAGCGGGCGACCGATATCATTGCCCAAGCGGAAAAACGTGCGTCCGAGATTGTCGAGGAAGCGAAGACCGTTGCAAAAGACGAAGGCAACCGAATTCTCGTCGGCGCAAAGGCAGAAGTCGAACAGGAAGTATTCCGCGCCAGGGAAACATTACGGCAGCATGTGGCTGATCTGGCTTTGGCGGGCGCTGCCAAAATCCTGCACCGCGAAGTGGATGCTAAAACGCATGCGGACTTGCTTGCTTCCATTAAAGCGGAACTTTAAGCAATGGCAGAAGCCCGTACTATAGCACGACCCTACGCGGAAGCCGTCTTCAGGCTGGCCAAAGCCAACAATACGCTCCCTGCCTGGTCCGAAATGCTGCAGCTGGTTGCTACAATTGCTGCGGATGAGAGCATACGTGCGCTCATCGGCAACCCAAAAGTTTCTCCCAGGCGATTGGGTGAGTTGCTTCTCAGTATAGGCGGCGACAAATTCAACGATGCAGGCCGCAACTTCATTGTGTTGCTGGCGGAAAATAGCCGAATTGAAATATTGCCCGAGGTGAGCGAGTTGTTCGAACAGCTGAAGACTCAGCATGAAGGCGTGCTGGGAGCAAAAATCGCTTCCGCATTCGCCATGAGTGATGCGCAATTGAAAGAACTGGTGGCCAACCTCGAAATCAAGTTCAAGCGCAAAATAGAAGCCAAGGTAAGTATCGATCCGGAATTGATAGGCGGGGTGAAGGTTGAAATTGGCGACGAAGTATTGGACGCCTCCGTGCGCGGTAAACTGGAAGCCATGGCTGTTGCACTTAAAAGCTAGGAGTTATTTGAAATGCAGTTAAATCCATCCGAAATCAGTGAACTGATTAAAAGCAGAATTGAAGGACTCGCTGTCTCCGCGGAAGTCCGTACGCAGGGCACCATTGTTTCAGTAACCGACGGCATCGTGCGCATCCATGGTCTCTCCGACGTGATGCAAGGCGAGATGCTTGAGTTCCCCGGCAATACATTCGGTCTGGCGCTCAATCTTGAGCGCGACTCCGTCGGTGCGGTAATCATGGGCTCATATGAGCATATTACCGAAGGCGATACCGTCAAGTGTACCGGCCGTATCCTGGAAGTGCCGGTTGGCGAGGAATTGATGGGCCGGGTCGTCAACGCGCTTGGGCAGCCGATAGACGGTAAAGGCCCGATAGCTGCAAAGCGCTCCGAGCCGATTGAGAAAATTGCACCAGGGGTCATTTGGCGTCAATCGGTGAATCAGCCGGTGCAGACTGGGCTCAAATCCATTGATGCCATGGTCCCAGTTGGGCGTGGTCAGCGCGAACTGATCATCGGTGACCGCCAGACAGGCAAAACCGCCGTGGCGGTAGACGCGATTATCAATCAGAAGGGCGAGAAGATGGTTTGCATCTATGTTGCGATCGGGCAGAAAGCCTCATCCATCGCCAACGTGGTGCGTAAGCTGGAAGAGCATGGGGCGATGGAATATACGATCGTGGTGGCGGCTACCGCGTCCGAATCGGCGGCTATGCAATTTATCGCGCCCTATTCCGGTTGCACCATGGGCGAATATTTCCGCGATAAAGGTGAAGACGCCCTTATTATCTATGACGATCTGACCAAGCAGGCTTGGGCTTATCGGCAGATTTCGCTGTTGCTGCGGCGTCCCCCCGGACGGGAAGCCTATCCGGGCGACGTATTTTACCTGCACTCGCGCCTACTGGAGCGCGCCGCGCGAGTCAGCGCGGCATACGTGGAGAAAGCCACTAATGGCGCGGTTAAGGGCAAGACGGGCTCGCTTACCGCGCTTCCGGTAATTGAAACACAGGCGGGCGACGTAACCGCTTTCGTTCCCACCAACGTTATTTCCATTACCGACGGCCAGATTTTTTTGGAAACCGATTTATTCAATGCCGGTATCCGTCCTGCGATCAACGCGGGGGTTTCGGTATCGCGCGTAGGCGGTGCAGCCCAGACAAAGGTGATCAAGAAGCTGGGTGGTGGTGTGCGTCTTGCATTGGCGCAATACCGCGAGCTTGCGGCATTTGCGCAGTTTGCCTCGGATCTTGATGAGGCGACTCGCAGGCAGCTGGAACGCGGAAAAATGGTGACTGAACTGATGAAGCAGGCGCAATATGCCACCTTGAGCGTATCCGAAATGGCCGTTACCCTGTTCGCTGTCAACAAGGGGTATCTGGACGATGTAGAAGTCAAGCGCGCACTGGCATTCGAATCGGCGCTGAAAGGCTACATACGGAGTAAATACAGCGCCATTATGGACAAGATAGAGAGCACCAAAGATCTCGATGCAACGACCGAGAAGGAGCTCGATACCGCGATTCAAGACTTCAAGAAGAACGGAACCTACTAACCGATGGCTGGCAGCAGAGAAATACGTAACAAGATCAAAAGCGTAAAAAATACGCAGAAGATCACGCGTGCCATGGAAATGGTGGCGGCCTCCAAAATGCGGAAGGCACAGGACCGCATGAAAAAAGCGCGTCCCTATGGTGAGAAGATTCGCAACGTTGCCGCGCACATGAGCCGTGCTTACACTGAATATCGTCATCCCTTCCTGATCGAGCGCGATACCGTAAAACGGATCGGCATTGTCGTGGTGACATCCGACAAAGGTTTGTGCGGCGGACTCAACACGAACGTATTGCGCATGGCGGTCAGCAAAATGAAGGCGTGGGAAGCGGAGGGCGAACAGATCGAGGCGTGCTGTATTGGCAACAAGGGTTTCGGTTTCATGAACCGGCTCGGCGCCACCGTGATTTCCCATGTCGTAGGCCTGGGGGATACGCCAGATTTGGAGAAGCTGATTGGGGCGGTGAAAGACCTGCTGGATGGGTATACCCAGGATCGCTTCGATCGTGTGTATATTTTTTATACGCGCTTCATCAATACGATGAAGCAGGAGCCGGTGATGGAACAATTGCTCCCGCTTTCCGATGAACGCCTCAGAAGCGGAGAGGGCCCTAAAGGGCAGCGAGGCGTGTGGGATTATATTTACGAGCCCGAGGCCAAGCCTGTTATTGACGACATCATGGTCCGGTATGTCGAGGCATTGATTTACCAGGCGCTGACCGAGAACATGGCATCCGAGCAATCGGCCCGCATGGTGGCAATGAAGGCAGCGTCGGATAATGCCGGCAACGTGATAAATGAGTTGACGCTGATTTACAATAAATCGCGCCAAGCTGCCATCACCAAGGAATTGTCGGAAATCGTCGGCGGCGCGGCGGCAGTTTAAATATTTTGATTTAGCAATTAGGGAACGACATGAGCCAAGGAAAAATTGTTCAATGTATCGGCGCGGTGGTTGACGTCGAGTTTTCGCGCGACGCGATGCCGAAGGTATACGATGCGCTGGTACTGGAGGGTACAGAGCTAACGCTCGAAGTGCAGCAGCAATTAGGTGACGGTATTGTGCGCACGATTGCGCTGGGATCTTCGGATGGGTTGCGCCGCGGCATGATGGTAACGAATACAGGCGACCAGATTCTAGTGCCGGTCGGCACCAAGACATTGGGCCGGATCATGGACGTTCTGGGGAGGCCGATTGATGAAATGGGCCCCATCGGCGAGGAAAAGAGAATGTCGATACACCGGAAGGCGCCGGCATTTGACGAGCTTTCCGCATCAACTGAGCTGCTGGAAACGGGTATCAAGGTTATCGATCTGGTGTGTCCTTTCGCCAAAGGCGGCAAGGTAGGTCTGTTTGGCGGCGCGGGTGTAGGCAAGACTGTTAATATGATGGAATTAATTCGCAATATCGCTATCGAGCACAGCGGTTTTTCGGTGTTTGCGGGTGTTGGCGAGCGCACTCGGGAGGGTAACGATTTTTACCACGAAATGAAGGATTCCAGCGTCCTGGACAAGGTGGCGCTGGTGTATGGGCAAATGAATGAACCACCCGGTAACCGGTTGCGTGTGGCGCTGACTGGGCTAACCATGGCGGAGTTTTTTCGCGATGAAGGCCGTGATGTATTACTTTTTGTGGACAATATCTATCGCTTTACCCTGGCGGGCACCGAGGTGTCGGCATTGTTAGGCCGGATGCCATCCGCAGTGGGTTATCAGCCCACCCTGGCCGAGGAAATGGGGCGTCTGCAAGAGCGCATCACCTCTACTAAAACGGGCTCCATCACATCGATTCAGGCTGTCTATGTGCCGGCGGACGATTTGACCGACCCATCACCTGCTACCACTTTCGGCCACCTGGATGCAACCGTGGTGCTATCGCGTGACATTGCCTCGCTGGGGATATATCCTGCAGTGGATCCGCTCGATTCTACCTCGCGCCAGCTTGATCCGCTCGTGGTGGGTGAAGAGCACTATAATACTGCGCGCGACGTGCAGCAGACGCTACAACGCTATAAGGAGCTGCGCGACATTATCGCCATTCTTGGAATGGACGAACTTTCCCCTGAAGACAAGCTGGCTGTGGCAAGAGCGCGCAAGATTCAACGTTTTCTATCGCAGCCTTTTAACGTGGCGGAAGTATTTACCGGTTCCCCGGGAAAATATGTCTCGCTGAAAGAAACCATCAAAGGCTTTAAAGGCATTGTTGCCGGAGATTATGATCATTTGCCGGAACAGGCGTTCTATATGGTTGGTGGGATAGATGAAGCGGTTGAGAAAGCCAAAACCTTGCAATAGAAGAGTTGGTTTCATAACCTGGCTTCTTGACTCAAGTAAGCCAACCAATTGGTAATGGAAAGAAAAATGGGCGTGTTTCATGTTGATATTGTCAGTGCAGAGGAATCCATCTATTCCGGCCCCGCCGAGTTCCTCGTGGCGCCCGCGGAAGCAGGGGAAGTGGGAATTTATCCGCAACACACCCCCATGCTGACTCGAATCAAGCCTGGGTCGGTGCGCATCAAGGCACCGTTGCAGGAAGAAGAATTGATCTACGTCTCTGGTGGTATGCTGGAAATACAGCCGGACGTGGTTACCATTCTTGCCGACACTGCTGTGCGCGGGGCCAATCTCGACGAAGCGAAAGCCAATGAAGCCAAGAAGCGGGCGGAAGAAGCCATGAGGGATCGTTCCTCCGCGATGGACTATGCGCGGGCCCAGGCTGAGCTAAGCGAAGCCATAGCGCAATTGGCCGCAATCCAGAAACTGAGAAAACGCGGACATTGATCTGTTGTGTTTGGGTCGACAAAGGCGGCAATAGCCGCCTTTTTTATTCGTGGAGATAGCCGACGTCTGGACAAGTCTGCTTGCTGCCAATGCGGTATAACCCCGCGAAATTGGTGCGCATTTTACGTAAACGGCACCACACTTGGATTTTGAGCGCGCGATGTGATAAATTAACGTCATCTTTCCGGGCTGAAGCCCGTGAAATTAGTAAATCTTCTGATCTTTCCTGTCTGCCAGAATAGTAACGCTGGTTGTTTACAGCCGGGATTTCTTACCGGTTCTTCTGATGTCTAAACTGAATATTGTCATTCTCGCTGCCGGACTCGGCAAGCGCATGCACTCGGCACTACCCAAGGTTTTACATCCGCTGGCCGGAAAACCCTTGCTCGGACATGTGCTCGATACCGCTCACTCATTGTCGCCGCAGAGAATTTGTGTGGTCTACGGACATGGCGGCGAGGCTGTGCCTCAAGCGATTGGCGATGAGAGCCTTACCTGGGTGCAGCAGACGCCGCAACTGGGCACCGGTCATGCACTCATGCAAGCGCTGCCGCATCTGGACAGTACTGGCATTACACTCGTGCTGTATGGCGATGTGCCGCTGACCAGCATCGAAACCCTGAGGAGATTGATAGCAACGGCGGAGTCGAAAGATTTTGCCCTGCTGACGGTAGAGCTGACTGACCCCGCCGGCTACGGCAGAATTGTGCGGAATGATGAAACGGGCGGAATTGTCGCCATCGTCGAAGAGAAGGATGCCAGCAAATCCCAGCGTCAGATCTGTGAGATCAATACCGGCATCATGGCGATTCCGAACCAGTATCTCCATGGCTGGCTGCATAAGCTGGAAAACAAGAATGCGCAAAAGGAGTACTACCTGACCGATATTGTGGCGATGGCGGTCAAGGATGGCGTTAAGGTGCAAGCGGCCCAGCCGGAGTATGATTGGGAAACGACCGGCGTTAACAGCAAGACGCAACTGGCGGTGCTGGAACGTATTTACCAGAATGAATATGCAAAAAGATTACTTGATCAGGGTGTGACTCTGGCGGATATGTCTCGTATCGATATTCGCGGTCAACTTATCTGCGGCAGAGACGTTGAGATAGATATAAACTGTATTTTCGAGGGTCATGTACAGCTGGACGATGGCGTGAAAGTGGGCGCTCACAGCATACTGAAAAATGTCAAGGTTGCAGCGGGGTCGGCGATCGCATCCTTCAGCCTGATCGAATCCGCCGAAATTGGAAAAAATTGCCGTATTGGCCCGTATGCTCGTATCCGTCCCGGAACCCGGCTTGCCAGCGAAGTGCATATCGGCAATTTCGTCGAGGTCAAAAACAGCACCATTGCCGCAGGCAGCAAGGCGAATCATCTGAGCTATATCGGCGACGCTGTAGTGGGTAAGAATGTCAATATCGGTGCCGGGACGATTACCTGCAACTACGATGGCGCCAACAAATATCAGACTATCATTGAGGACGACGTTTTTGTCGGCTCCGATACGCAACTGGTCGCACCGGTGACAGTGGCGCAAGGCTCAACCATTGGCGCAGGTTCGACCATTACCAAAGACACTCCGCCGGAGACACTGACCCTGTCACGTGCCAAGCAAATGAGTATCGATGGATGGAAACGGCCAGTCAAAAAACCGAAGGGTGCGAGATGAAATATGAAATGGCAGAACTTTCTCAACCTTGTAATTCCCCGGAACGAAGCAGAGAGGAAAGCCATCAATGTGCGGAATAGTCGGTGCAGTAGCCAGAAATAACATTGTTCCCACCCTGCTGGAAGGTTTGCGCCGTCTCGAATACCGTGGTTATGACTCCGCGGGAATTGCACTGATGAATGGCGGGTTGCATCGATTACGCACCACCGGGCGGGTTGCCGAGCTCAGCAAGCTTGCGGACGAGCAGAATTTTCATGGCGAGGTCGGCATTGCCCACACCCGCTGGGCTACTCACGGCGTACCTTCCGAGCGTAATGCACACCCGCATTTTTCCGGCGAAATCTCCAAAGTGGCGGTCGTGCACAACGGCATCATCGAAAATCATGAGCCGTTGCGTCTGCGCCTGCAGGGCTTGGGATTCCAGTTTACTTCCGATACTGACACGGAAGTTATAGCCCATCTCATCACATTTAGCCTTAGGGAAACCTCCGACCTGTTCGAGGCGGTATGCCGATCTGTGGCTGAACTGCAAGGCGCCTACGCCATCGCGGTAATGGAAGAAGCGCATCCGGAGCGCATCGTCGTTTCCCGCAATGGCGCGCCGCTGCTGTTGGGATTGAGTGAATCCGGCACCTACGCCGCCTCTGACGCATCCGCCTTGTTACAGGTGACGAAACACATGATTTATCTGGAAGAGGGCGACGTGGCCGAACTGCGCCGTGACGGCTACCGGATTGTCAGTCTGCATGACGGCATGCGCAAGGAAGTGGTGCGTCCCATCCACGAAAGTGAATTGACCAACGAAGCGGTGGATATGGGGCCCTATGCCCATTTCATGCAGAAGGAAATATTCGAGCAGCCGGGCGTGGTGGCGAATACGCTGGAAATGGTACTCAACGCCCAATCCATCTCTCCGAGGCTATTTGGCAGCGAAGCGGAAGAGATATTGAAGACGACCGGTAGCATTTTGATACTCGCCTGTGGCACCAGTTACCATGCGGGATTGGTCGCCCGCTACTGGCTGGAAACACTGGCGGGATTGACTTGCAACGTCGAGATTGCCAGTGAATATCGTTACCGTCAGCCGGTGGCCAATCCCAACGCGCTGGTGGTGGGGATTTCCCAATCGGGGGAGACAGCGGATACGCTGGCCGCGCTCAACTATGCCAAGTCGCTCGGGCATCGCCACAGTCTCGCCATTTGCAATGTGGCGGAAAGCGCTCTGGTGCGGCAGACCGATCTGCGTTTTCTCACCCGCGCCGGGCCGGAGATCGGCGTCGCCTCCACCAAGGCATTTACCACTCAATTGGCGGCGCTCATGCTGCTCGCCATGACATTGGCGAAATTGCGCGGCAAGCTGTCCGGCGAGGGCGAGCGCGAGATCATCGCCGCGCTGCGGCACCTGCCGGTGGCGCTGCAGCACGCGCTGCAAGTGGAACCGCAGG
>JBDTDT010000029.1:0-5662 GCA_039922995.1 Nitrosospira sp.
CGAATAAAGAACTTTCTCGCCTCCGCGTTAGTGCGGCAACTGTTTAGCACATCAAGAATAGTGTCTTTATCGGTTTCACCGATCCGCCCCAGCCACGCCAGAATAGCAGCTTCATCTTTTTCTTCCAATGGAGCGCTAGGCTGGGGGGCGAGGGGCTGAAAGGCTTCTGCTGTTATTGCATCCGGTTCCCCTATGAGTACCTCCGCCTGCGTTGCAGGGGGACAATAGGACGCTTCCTTTAGTATTCCATCCAGGTAGCGAAACCGCCACCAGCGGAAGGAGACGTCCGCATACCCATGATCCACTTCTGGGGCAGGTTTGTTAAATCGTCTCAACTCCCCAAGGATTGCTGTTTTGTTTTCGCGAATCGCCGGCAGCAAGCGGGCTACTACCTCCTCCTGGCCGGAATAATGTAATTGTCCTTCAGACGTGATGGCAAGGCTCATCCCTTCAAGGAAGGCTGATTCGATAATCTCTGCAGCGTTCATAGAACGCCCTCCACTACCTTTGTTTCGCTTGTGACAGTTTTCTCAACTGACCGGGTCAAAGGCGGTAGAGGCGGTAAAGCAGGTGGTTTTGCTGAAACAACCTTCCACGCGTTACGACCATCGGCTTTTGTTTGTTGGAATTCACGCCCATTCACGATTCTGTTCGCGTTTTTTTTCAGCAGCCAGCCCAGCTTTGCTCGATTGATCTCACCTCGTTCTTCAATCGGGAACTCGCGCATTGCATCAAGAAGGTCAGGATAGTCCCTGCAAGCCATCTCAACGGCCCTGCGCACCGTTGTCGGTGTTGATCCAAACACCTTTTGCCATTCGATCATAAGCCCTGAGAGTGTATCGGCGTCGGGATCATGTTTAACCTGTTCGAGCAAGGCCGTTGCCGGATCTGGGTATCCAAGCCACATCAACGGATGCCGGCAATAGTCTGACCAGGGGCCGCCAAAGGTGACAATATTTTCCACATCGGCGCGAGGTGAGCCTTCCCTACGCCACGCCAGGATGATGGTCAGCACAGCTGAGACATACAATCCCCGGTTCTGTCGCACCTGATCCACCGGTAAACTTTTATACGTGATGGTGGCAAGGGTGGAGCATCGTGGATCGAGGTGAATCGTCACAATACGCCGCAGCAGATCGCGTATGGGCCCTACATTGTTTCCCGACCCCAGAAACAAGGCGCGCGTGCTGACCGTTGCTGTCTTGCTCACGCCCAAGATGCGGTCTGTTACGTGCTCAGCCGTCAGCACCCGCTTTATGATTCCGTGTGGCAGCCAGTCCGTGTCCATATCATCAAACTCGATGACCGCCGGGCCGGGAAGAAGCAGGGACAGCATAACTTTGGTCGCTTCTTCCGATGTAGTGGGGTAGCTCACTTTCGTATTTCCCCCAGGTCCGGCGAAAGCCCCTATCAGCTCGCAAAGATAGGTCTTTCCGCTACCGTACACCGGTGCTTGAACGTGGAAGCCGGGAGCATGGGAAAGAGTGGGCCGCACAACCGCCGTGAAGATTGCTGCGAGTGCAGCGGCTTTGTCGGCGTCTGAAACGAAATGAAATTCCGTAAGCAGATCCTCCAGCAACGCCAACGCTGACTCAGCTTCTTCACGTGTTGGTACAGGTATGAAAAACTGACGCGGGTCGAAGACGCCAAAGCGCTGCGATGTTTTGTCAAATCCTGCCTGCGTGATCAGTTCCCCGTCGGACTCCCGAAAATAGGGTTGCCTTGCGAGCCCTGCCAGGGGTGGCAGGTGACGAAAATTTTGCGCGTCGTAAAGAATGCCAACATGCCGGGCTGGTGGATCACAGCGAACCCAGTCTTCTTTGCGCCCATCGTATTTCTCCCAGGATGCTGTGATCGATAATTCCCTTGTCAGCGCCGGTAGGCTGATCGGGATAATCGAAGGATCGCCACTTGTGGGGTCGGTTGCGACCGAAACGATCAAGCCGCCTGACTGATAATACCTGCCCCGTTCCGCCAACTCTTTCTCCGCCGCATCGACCACGCGATGCAGGTCACCTGCCATTATACGAATCACCGGCTTATGCCGTGCCTCGGTAGGGCAAACCCCGAGGGCCTCCAGCAACTGACGGATGTGGAACCTGTCTCCATGCGAATGCTGGCAACAAAACCCGCCAAGGGGGTAAAACTCGTCCGGTTCGAAATATGCAGAGCCGGTGTCAAGACCATCGGTATGCTCGTGAGCCCATGGACAGGTAATATCATGCTTGCCTGACCCCAGAGGTGTTTTGTAGAGCCGACGGCCTTTCAGCGCGGCCACGACCGGGTTCTCCACAGCCTTTGGCATCAGAACGTCATCTGAATGAGGATTCGTGTTGTTTGGAGAGGGTTTGCCTTCCTTCTTGGGCCGCCCTGCGGGTGCAAGTTCCAATTGCAGGCGATCCACGATTTCCTGCGGCGTGTAGCGTTTTTCAGGCCGCCACTCGATGAGACGGCAGCGGAACGGCTCACCGACGACGTTTACATGCTTGGGCTTGCCGTTGATTGCCCCAGGGAGACGGGACCATCGGCTTAAAGGGCCCGTTGCGCCGGGGTCGCATAGACCTGCGTGAATCAGGGCGTTAAGCAGACGTACTGCCGTAGCACCATCAGCGATGGGTTCAGCCAGTATGATTCCGCCCTGGTAATTGCCGGGGCTGGTCTCGATCAGCCAGGACAATTCGAAACCTGATAATCGATCAAAAGCAATTTTGGTGCCCAGATCGTCGAGCATCAGAAAATGGCATGCTGCAAAATCAGCCTTGCGCACCTTGAATGAACCATCCTCGCCTGGATAAAAGCTCGAACAGGCAACGTAATTGTTGTGTTCGACGGAAAGACTTCCCGAGCCTTGATCCGCCCGGTTTGCTACCCATCCACCGATTGCGGGATTTCCAGGCTTGGAACAGACGGCAGCGAAGGCAGCATCAGGTAATTTGGGAAATACTGCCGAGACAAATTCAGTGTTCGTCATCTGAATCTCACCGCCTTTACCTCCTTTACCGCTTTTATCTAGGCAGGAAGCTGAAACTGTCAGGGTATTTTTAGTCATGACCCCTCCCCCAAGCTCTTGCCTTACGGGCTGCGATGAGTTTAACCACTAGGGCGCTGATTTCGTCATCGGTTTTCCCAGCAATACGGGCAGCATTCAGGATCGCCACTTCTCTAGCGGGCCAACCTACAGCCCGTGCACCGATCGACACAGGCGTAGTAAATAACTTCTTTTTGATGTCATCGTAGTGCGCACTGCGTGAGCGGCCACGGGCACGCAGTACATCGGGAAGGCGGGAAATGGTTAATTCGGCAGCAGGCTGCAGCCCAGCTGACAGCTGGGCCAATACCTCCTCCATCGAACCGGTAGCAAACTTTGAAATGGACATGTCAGGACCTTATAGTGTGATACAGCACGTCGCTGTACAACTCTATGCATGACATGTCTGAAAACTGCCTTGAAACCCAGACGGGACGCCAACAAACCCTTTTTTTATTTGTCAGACAACTGTCTGACAAATGCTGTAAGCATTAAATAAAAGAATTAACTATTATTTTTAACCCAGTAATCGGTCTCATCGCCTTCGCTCTCGAATGGATGCTCGGAGTCGCAACCTTCGTCTGATTGAGCAGCTAAACCGTTAAGTTGGTCGATTGAAATGGTCCGCCGTTGGGCCGCTTGTTTTGCGCGTTCATCGGCTAACCCACGACCATCCTTAATCTGAAAGCGTGGCGACCACCCGGAATTAAGCGACCGCAAGAAGGGGTCATCTTTTACGCCGAAGTTCTCCCGTATAGTTCCGCGCAAACGGGATATTATTTTCGCGTTCTGGGGGGTGACTGGAGTAATTTTCTTGCGTGCCATGCCCAATAGCGCGACCCCTTGTTTATTCACAGTACAGGAGCGTCCATCCGCCAAAACCAGCTCCACGGGTGAGACACGTTTCGACTCATTCCTCGCGGATATTGCCAACATGTTGTTGGGTGCAAGACCGGAATCGGCCTTATCTCCCACGAACATAATACTCAGCTCATCGGAAGTCAGATTTTTCATTTTACGAAATACTTCGCATTGATGAGATGCCGCTGACACTGGGCTGGATTGATGTCCAACCTCAGAAAGGGGACTTCTGCTATCGGCAATTTTGGCGTCAACCAACTTGGCTTTGTGGGCACCGTGCTTGATTACATACACGTCAATGGCGACGTCTACTTCTTCGCGGGCGTGTCGGGCAACATTAAGGATGCTACAGTTGGCTAATGCTGCTGCCAACGTCAGCTGGCGGTTGAATTCCCGACTATAAAGGCGCAGTTGTGTGTCTTGTGCGCCATAGCCTTTTACCATGCGTACAAAGATCTCTTTAAAGTGGCTCGGTTCTGCGGAGCTATGCGTAAAAGGTTTTTGGTCTTTGCTCCACGCAAACTCATCCACGATGGCATGAAGTTCATCGCCATCATGTAGTTCAAGCTGCACGTCATCTAAAATGGATATGATGGATTCCCACACGATGCCCGGCCAACTTCTCGTTATGGCTATATCCTCAGCAATTATCTCCTTATACGCTGCCAAAGGAACCGAGGTGAATGCTGTGGCAATCTGGCTAGTACCAAGGACAGCCAAATATTCCTTTTTTAGCTTTGAATAAACCAGCTGGTAAGCCGCTGCCCGCCGTTCCGTTTGCTCGACCTGGCGGAGCTGCAGTTTCCGAACAATAAGCTCTCGCACTTCCTGGGAAAGCGTTCTGCCGGATTTTTCGTTACAGTTCATTTCTGCCATTAACCACTACTATTCTTAATCACAGTTACACTCAAGGCGCCATTTCGACTTACAGCTTTTGGGTCTCACGCTGTCCAATATCAATTTTCCGCACTCGTGGTGTCGACCAGCTTAAAATCGTGCCACAGCACCTTGCAGCGGAATTACCTTTGCGCCAATTTCCACCGACTCCAGATACTCCGCCCAGTGCTGCATCATGCGCTTGCGCTCGGATAAATATTCGGCACGATTGTATGCGCCTCTTACCTCATTGCGTTCGCAATGGGCAAGCTGGCGCTCGATTACATCCGGATTAAAGCCAGTTTCGTTGAGGATGGTGGAGGCTACCGCCCGGAAGCCATGTCCGGTCATTTTGCCTTTGTAACCCAGGCGATAAAGGGCAAATAGCATGGTGTTATTGCTGATGGGTTTGTCCCTATTGCGTCCGGGAAATACGAAGCGGCTGCCGCTGGATATTTCCTTGAGTTCATCCAGCATGGCGAAGGCTTGTCGCGATAGCGGCACAACATGCTCGGCTTTCATCTTCATGCGCCCGGCGGGGATAATCCATAAAGCGTTATTCAAATCGAACTCTGTCCATTCCGCTCCAATGAGTTCATTGGTTCGAACAAAAGTTTGCGCCAGTAATTGCAGCGCAAGACGGGTTTGCTTGTCGCCGGTCTCGTCATACCTGGCAATTGCGCGTAACAGTTCCGGCAATTCCTCGGGGCGGACAGCGGCTTGATGCTGCTTCTTATGCGGGGTCAATGCACCGCGTAGGTCTATGGATAGATTGCGTGTACAACGCCCGGTGGCGATACCATAGCGGAATACCTGCCCACACACCTGCAACACGCGGTGCGCAAGATCGTATGCGCCACGGGCTTCTATCTTGCGGATGGTTTGGAGTAGCTCTGG
>JBDTDT010000030.1:0-25846 GCA_039922995.1 Nitrosospira sp.
AAGAGCTTTATTCTTAAGCTTGATCAGCAAATTGAAGATCAAAATATCGTGCAAACTATTATCACTCTCGCTCGTACTTTTAATCTTGAAATTGTCGCGGAAGGTATCGAGAACGAGGCCACATTACGGCTACTAGACGCCTGGGGATGCGACTGGATCCAAGGATATTTTATCAGTAAGCCACTGGCAAGTGACCAAATTCAGCGTTGGTTGGAAAAACATAGCAACACAAATTGGATACGCCATGATTTTGAAATGGATAGGTATAAAAAATCTGCGTAAATGTATATTAAATACTGTATTACACACGTGTAAATTTAAAGCATGCATCCTCCTTTATTTCTTGATGGTAGGCCCGGTCCTGGCTGGGCAAGGCAAACTATTGGAGACTGCAGGACTTACCCAAATAGAAGGCAGTGGCGGGGGCGGTATCGTACCTTGGGCAACAATTTCTGGATATGGCAGTCGTAATGAAACGTCGGGATCCGTTTTTAATTCACTGGTTTTCCTGGATGATTATCGCTTACATTCCTTAGGGGGCAGCTTAGGGTTATTTGACCGAGTAGAACTGAGTTTTGCACACCAGAACCTGAACTTATCCAAATCAGGTGGCGAAATACGGCAGAATATTTACGGTATAAAAACCCGCTTGTATGGCGACATCATATACACACTCCTGCCTCAGATAAGTATTGGCGCGCAACACAAAACGCTGCTTGATGGAGCTGTTGCTTCAGCTGTTGGTGCGAAGAATAACAGCAGTGGAACTGATTTTTATATTGCAGCGACTAAAGTACATCTTGGCGCTGTGGGCGGCTACAATCTAATTTGGAATGTGGCACTACGCGCTACAAAAGCCAATCAGCTCGGCTTGCTGGGTTACGGAAGTGGGAAAAACAATGACTATCAAGCAATGATGGAAGGCTCTGTCGGCGTGTTGCTATCTCGTAATTGGGTAGTTGGGTACGAATACAGGCAAAAACCCAATAATCTGATTGGAGTTAAAGAGAATGATTGGCAGGATTTCTTTACTACTTATATCCCTAACAAGCGTCTTAATCTTACCCTGGCATGGACGCGTTTAGGTGATATTGCCGGTGCCAAGAATCAGCAAGGGCTTTATTTTTCAGCAACTGGCTATTTATGGTGACGTTCGTGAAAACATTGGTTATTTTAACTGCTTTGTTTTCATCAGCCTGTGCACATCAGATGAGCTCAGTGTCAACATATAACGAGTTGGGGGGTACCAAAAGATCGAACAAATTGTCGATAATTTTATAATCGAGATTGAAAAAGATCAGATTATTTTTGAATACTTTAAAAAGTCGGATGTAGAAAGAGTTCGAACCAAACTAACTGAGCATATTTGTTTTCATACTGGGGGTCCGTGTATATATACCGGTGATACTATAGAAAGAGTTCATGATGGTATGAATATCACCGAGACCGATTTTAACCGAGGCGTTGATCTGTTGATCAATGCCATGTATCAAGCCAACATTCCACATAGAGTACAAAATAAGGTGCTGGCAATATTAGTACCAATGCGTGAGCAAATAATTTATAGGCCATAGATAAATCTGACGTTCCCCCCAATTCTGATGGGGCGGATTCAAAACTAGAATCTGGCCGCTTCTGACGTCCAACTTTCTGATGGCTTCCGCCAGTGTCAGACCTTGCTCTGTGACTACCTTGATTGCTTCATGTTTAAATTTTTGGTAAAAATACGACGAGGGATACGTTTCATGGATTCTCCTGACAAGTTGATAAAGTAACATCAACTTGTCCCTCCATAAAAGCGGGCCTCGCTCAACATGGAATGTACAGGAATTTGTAGAGCAATATCAGATTCTATCCTGAATCCCTCCTATCCATAAGCATCTTCAGAGTACCCGCAAGTTCCTGGAGAAATCCAAGCTGGCCGGGATGAATCCGGCGGGTGGCTTCCGCCATATCGAACCACGCTGCGCGGTCCACCTCGGGAAATTCGCGAATTTTGCCTGATTTCTTCGGCCATTCCATGCTGAACGTATTGGAAACCAGGTTGGAAGCATCCCAGTCGCTTTCGGTCGCCCATATGTCTAGCAGTTTTCCGCTCGGCTGTTTGCGGCGGGCAAGCGGTAAAAAAGGACCCTTCGGCCGCTGTCCCGTTTCCTCGAAGAATTCCCTTAATGCGGCTTGGAAGGGAGGTTCATCTTCCTTATACCCGCCCTTTGCTATTGACCAGGCACCCAAGTCTTTCCTCGCCCAGATGGGCCGCCGGGATGAACGAGGAGGACTTCAAGGCGGCCACCCTTCAAGCGATAAGGCAGGATACCGGCACTGGTTGGGGGCATATGCTTTTCGGGGATAAGAATCCGCTTTACGATAAAAACCCTTCAGCCATTTTATTGCAATCGAATACAGCCGTTCCAATAATTTTGGGGCGAGGCGCCTTGTTGCATGCCGCTTGGTTGCATGCCTTCGCGGC
Source organism: Nitrosospira sp. (assembly GCA_039922995.1). Taxonomy (GTDB): domain Bacteria; phylum Pseudomonadota; class Gammaproteobacteria; order Burkholderiales; family Nitrosomonadaceae; genus Nitrosospira. The sequence continues at coordinate 2,471 of JBDTDT010000030.1, forward strand.
ACTCAACTCTCCCCCATGGCGATGCGTTTCAGTGAAACGCTTGCCGCGCCTACCGGACGCGAAGCAAGCGATGTCCGGGAGGAAAGGTAAAAGTGCATATTCCGGTCAGGCGTCCGCGCGGCCGTGGCTCGAACCGGTTATCCCCGGTTTATACAGCGTGCCTTCCGGATGGATAGGCAGAATATTTTCCTGCTGGCTGTTCATCCTTTTAGCAGACATTTTATCTCCCAAGGAGGGGATCAAGTTGGCCACCGTTGTGTTGATCACGGCCATTACCCCCACCCGTACGTCACGTCCGCCCTCCGTGGCGGCTTTCAGGATGGCTTCCGCTACCTGGCTGGGATCAATCATCGGAGACGGCAGTTTCGGTTCCCTGTCCATATAATTCCGGGCGTGTTGCGGGTAAGGGGTGTCGACGGCAGTGGGTTGAATCAGGGTGATCGTCACAGGCGACCTGTCCACCTCCTCGATCTCCACCCGCAATGCATCGGTAAATCCCTTGACTGCGTGTTTGGAGGCGGAATACATCCCCTGCAGCGGTACGACAGCTTCTGAAACTTCGCTACCGACATTGATCAGTGCGCCGCCCTGTGCTTGAAGATAGGGCAATGCGGCAAGGGAGCCATTAACTATTCCCCAGAAGTTGGTATCGAACAGGCGCCTGCTGTCCGCCTCGCTCACTTCATCCAGGCGGCCGTAGATGGATACGCCCGCGTTATTGATCCAGGTATCGATACGGCCGAAACGGCTGACCGCTTCCTGGGCCACGAAAAGCATCCTTTCGCGGTTGACCACATCGGCCACGATGTGGATGACATCCCCTCCGGCATCGGTGATCTCCTTTTCCAAAGCTTGGAGCGTTGCGTCGCTGCGGGCGACCAACACCAGTTTGGCCCCTCGCTGCGCCGCCAGCCTGGCCGTGCATAATCCTATTCCGCTTGAGGCACCGGTCAAGACGATGACTTGCTGATCCAATGGTTTGTGGGAAGTGGTCATGGCGATTCCTTTAGGATAAAATTAATTCCACGACAGCTTAGGGCTGTTTGAGGAACATGACTGTGTCACACCGCACACAGCGGCCGATTGATGGGATGTCCACACTTCAGCGGGATGTGCAATGTTATTTCAGAATGCGCTGGCTAGCCTTGCCGTCAAGGATTTGAATTCGGCAATCAAGTGGTACGAGACCCTTTTTGGCAAGCCTGCGGATTCAAGGCCGATGCCGGAAGTCGCCGAATGGAGTTTTGAACGCGGCGGATGGCTGCAGGTCTACCAGCTGCCGGAGCGTGCAGGATGCGGATCCGTTACCTTGACTGTCAGCAACCTTGAAGAGGTGGTGGCAAAACTTGAAAACATGGGTGTCAATACCGGGGAAAGATCTTCAAACGAAAAGCTTGAAATATTGATGATCACAGACCCCGATGGCAATCATCTCGCCTTGGTCGAGCCGATTAATCCAAAGCTGGCCCAGTGCATTGATGCGGCGGTATCAGTCCTTTAAGGTCGAATGGGAAGAATTTTCTGCGAGAGAAAAAATCGATGCTCCCCGGGGCTTGGAAGTCTCCCCAGCCCATCGGTCATTCAAGAGGATAAAGCAAATTTTCTGCAATGTTCGAGATAGCCGCCTTCATGGTTTTTTACCAGATCCACGATGCTGGACCATAACCAGGAAGGGGCGTCCAGCGCCTTGGATCGATTTCGCCGGAGTTCCTTGACCCATTGCTTGCGCGTGGATGCATCCATTTGCCGTGCATGCGCTTTTCCCAGCACCATCGCTAGGTAACCGGCGACCTTTCGTGCTTCATCCTGGGCCAATCGCTCGACTTCAATCTTCATGTCTTGCGGCAGCAATTCCCGGACGACTATCGACCGCTCGAGCAATGCGGTCGCAATGATTCTTTCCCCCAAATGAGGCGACAGGTGCCTCGCTCCCTCCACCACGCGGTCCGCATGCTCCCAGGGCATGCGCGCGCCCGCCTGGCGGGGCGCAACCGTCAGAATGGCTTCCTTGATATCGATCAGGCAAATTTCCCGGCCGCTCGAGTCATTGTTTCCCACTTCCAGCAGAACCGCATAACGCAACCTGCCGAGCGAACTGCATCCTTTGACCCAGTAAGCAGCGTCCAGCACCTTCACGCTGGCGCCGTCATCCCGGTGGCTCAGCGCGGTGGCAAGGTGGGACACGGTTTCCCGCTCAAATAATGTTTTTATGGCTAGCTCTTCTTCCGGGGAGAGCGGCCAGAAACATTTTCCCAGCGGAATACGCCGCGCCGTATCCGCTATGCGTTCTTCCGCAAGTTTCTTCCATGTGCGTTTTCCTGCCACTCTCATCGTCATTTTTATGGAGGGAGGAATGATGATCGCCTCCTTATCGACCTCTTCATCAAAGGCATGCTCATAGCCCACCATGAGCTGCTCCATCATGCGGGCGGTGATGACGCCGGGCAAATCCGAGCCGCGCGCCGCCATGGCAAGCGATAAACCGAGCCGGATCAGGTCATGGGCTGGATTGCCGATCACCGTCTGGTCCAGGTCCCTGATTTGAATTTCAATCTTTCCCTGGGTATTTGCAATCGGCCCCAGATTGCCAACGTGGCAATCCCCGCAGATCCAGATGGCGGGCCCAAGCGGCAGATCATGACCGGGTTTGACATCCAGCCACTCATAAAACCTGTTGGTATTGCCCCGCACATAGGCGTGCGCCGATCTCGCCATCTTTAGATTGCGCGTTTCCTGAAGGACCGCCTGCCTTTCGCCGGGCTGCGAAGGCTCAATCGACTTTTTTTTCATTATTAGACGACCTTTTTCCATGAAAATGCAACTGCGCGATCATACCCCAGCCCGGGCGTTGTAACGCAGTTTAAGGATATTTTAAGATAAGAAATATTCGTCACTTTTAACCCGGCGCCCGACACATGGCCGTGAAATATCCTTACCATGACGTAATGCAAAAAAGGACTATCCTTCCAGCCTGCATGCCTGCATTTCCTGCACAGCATTAGGCAGGATTAATGCAGCGCTAATGCCGGCACCACAGGGCAGGGCAGGGCAGGGCAGGGCAGGGTGGAATATGATTTTCCTGCTTACGAATGGTCGGGAGGCGACGAATGCCCATGGCCGGGATACAGGTTATTCATGAAGGCCCTTCATCCCACAGAGCGAGGTACCCGGAAGGGTGGGTTTCACTCTGTCAACAAGGCCAGGCGGGCTAAAAAAGACCCGCCAGGGTAGCGGGTGAAGGAGCACTCTCCCCGGAGATAAAGTTACTCGCTTAGGGATGGCGAGAAGGAGAGTACCCACTGTTAGCATAGCACCATTTCAGCTTTTTAATGGTTCTCTCGAACTATAATCTACCTCTTTTAACGCGACTTTCCTCCGTTGCCTCTCATATATTGGAGGTGCAAGCCCTGGTATCTCTAATTCAATGAAGTATTCTTGTATGCCTTCCATCCTGTATCAAGTAATCGAAGATTTTCCCGGAAAATTGCCATAGCCTCCGCGCTCGGGCGATTTCCTTTTCTATCGTGCTCTTCGACTGATCGAGCATAGCTCAAGACAGAATTGACATCGGTGGATTCGGGCACGTCAAAACTCTTCAGGGTGGAACTCAGCGATTGCTTGGCGGTGCGGTATTCCACGAGGCGTTGTTCGTTGACCGGATCACCAAACCGGGCCATTGAGACAAGTATCCCGCCGTTAAGCCAGCTGGTGGCAAAGACATAATGTGCGTTGCCGTTATAGATATCGGCCGAGGTCAGAACCAGGAATCTGAGCGGTGCGCGGAACGAAAAGTCGAGGTAGCTTTCAACCGCAGCAGCCATGGAGGAGACGCTCCATTGCCCACCGTCAACAAGACCCCGATATCGGGTGTACGACGGCAATGGTATCGGTCGCGGCACGGTGCAAACAGGAATATCCAGTTCACGCGCAATCACATCTCCAACCGCATCGACCAGGCTGTCGCTTACCAGCTCACCCGCACGCAGGATCACAATCGTCGTCCTGTCGAGTTCTTCCATGCGCTTGTCCAATTCGCAACGCGGGAGGGGAGCGACGATATGCTCCTGTGCCCAATATGGGTCATGCGACTTGAGCGGAGGCGTTGTGTCGGAGAGATGCTCATACCTCTCTATCTCGGGCGATAACGCGGCAAGCCGCTCTCGCACATCTTCCTGGTAGGATTGAGACGCAGCGCGTCCCGATAATATATGACTGCCTCTGCGGGGTTTCCGTGTTCGTCCAGCGTACGGGCAAAGGCCGTTACCCAGTCGTAGTGTTGTCCCGCAACGATTCCATCGCCCAATGCCAGGACGCGCTCCGCCGCAAGCATCACGCGATGCGGGTTGAGCGGATTCAAGTAGCGATGCCGGTCCTGAATCCCGGCAATCAGCAGCATCGCCGCAGGCAGCAGCGGAAAACCCCACCAGATGAGCCGCAGCCGCGCGCCCGGACTCGAAACAGCGAAAGGCAGGAGATAGAGGAGGAGCCCCAGCAAGGCAGCGACTACAGTCGGCCAGCCCTGGCTGAAGCGAAGCGACACGACACGATCTCCTGTGTATACAGCATCCATACCAGTGGACCAAGAATACAAAATGCCAGCAGCCCCGCACATTCGATCATCTGTTCCAGCCGGGCTCGCCGGTTTGGCTCGCCGGGATCTTGCCCGTCTCCGGGGCCTTGCGGTTTCCTGACGATTTGCGCAACCAGATAAGCACATCGTGCCCCCACGAACGATGCGACGAGCCAGAATAGGCTTTCTCCCCCCACTGCGCCGTAGAGGATCAGAGCGATGGCGACACCGATTAATAAAACGTACCCCTTTCCGGTCAGCCATTCGACTGCTTCCAGCAGGAAAGACAGAAAGGCGTTACGCATGACCGGGCCTTACTGTCTCCGCCGAGATTGATCGATCATTGAAGTATTGCGGCCGTTACTTCATCCAGAAAAATGGAAACCTTTTTCATTTGCCCTTCGCCGACATTCGACGGAACAGGAAAAAGTTCAGGAAGCCCAGGCCCAGGAGCGCAAGGGAGGAGGGCTCCGGTACTGCCGTAATCATGGGTGAATCCGGAAGCTCGGCGTGAGGAGCCGCAGGTGCGTAATCCGATAATGCAATCAGGTGAAAAGACGTTGCGATATTGAAGCCGTTATTCTGATAATCAACATAACTCGAGGGGCCGTTCGTAAAGAGATTCAATTCTTTTCCGCTCGCGGACGTGAATAATAATCCGGGGTTGCCGAGGAGGAGGTCGCCGCTGGAAGGATAGAGCACGTTGTCGTAGAAAAAATAACCGGAGGGAGAATATGATGTATTGCTACCGTTCGGATTGGCAAACAACTTGAGATATTCCGAGCCCTTCGTTTCGTCCAGCGAAATTTTCTCCAGGCTCGCGATATCCTCCAGGGACATCTTTTCGTAAATATTTTCGAACGCCTGGAGCGGCTTTGCGGCGTCGTTGTCGAGCGTGCGTACAAATCCGCTTATCGCGGTAAAACTTCCATCCTTGTTTTCAATTGCCTCCTGCATGCCGCTGCCGGATTCATTTTTGCCATTGAAAAAGAAATCGAATTTCATGACGGTCGACATGGCCGGGCTGATGCCCCCGAAGAGAAGGGTTGTCGTAATGCCTGCCAATCCCGCTCCTTTCATCATGCCAATGCGGACTGCCGCAAGACCATTCCGTAAGGTCGCTTGCCCGATATTCGACTGCATGATGCTCTCCAAAGTTGATCGTTGCACTGAGGGTCTGCCATAAAGGTTATTAAGGACTTGACTGAAGTACCTGTGCTTACCAGCCGCATCCATAAGTAAGAGAATACGCCCCGATCTGAAAAGCGAAGCCCTGAACAGAGCCCTTTTCCATGCCTTCTTTTCATCTTTCCGCAACGGAACAATTCCGGACAGGCTGCCGCATCGATGCGCACAATCCTCCCGATTGCAGCTCTCGGGTTCCGTACGAATATTCCTGCCGTCTCTTCGCTATGCCAAATAATAGCGTCACGTGATTGTTTTAGTGGCAGAATCCCGTTTTTAAGCGCAGGATAGAGCGATGCAGCCTTCTTCTCCCTCTATATCGTCACAGGCCGAGGCCGAACGCTTCCAGCAGTTCATGTCCGGCGTGAAAGATTATGCAATATACATATTGAGCCCGGAAGGCCTTATCCGCAGCTGGAACGCGGGTGCCCAGCGGTTCAAGAGTTACACGGCCGAAGAGATCATCGAGCAGCATTTCTCCCGGTTTTATACCGGAGAAGACCGGGCAACCGATCTCCCGCGCCGGGCGCTGCAAACCGCGCTTGACGAGGGCAAATTTGAAAATGAAGGCTGGCGCGTGCGCAAGGACGGCAGCCGTTTCTGGGCTACCGTCGTCATCGACCCAATCAGGGATGCGGAGGGTACGCTGCTGGGTTTTGCCAAAATCACCCGCGATATTACGGAACGCAAGCAGGCAGCCAACGCGCTGCATGGCAGCCAGGAACAGTTTCGGCTGCTGGTCCAGGGCGTGACCGACTACGCAATCTACATGCTGTCGCCTGAGGGCGTGATCACCAACTGGAATGCCGGCGCCCAGCGCATCAAGGGCTACGATCAGGCTGAAGTTGTGGGCACACATTTTTCCCGTTTTTATGCCGAGGAAGACAGGAACAAAGGTTTGCCTATGACCGCATTGAAGATTGCGGAAGCGGAAGGCCGCTTTGAGGGCGAAGGACGCCGCATTCGCAAGGACGGAACCCGGTTCTGGGCGCATGTGGTGATCGACCCGATTAGAAATGAACTCGGCGAGTTGATCGGCTATGCCAAAATCACGCGCGATATCACGGAAAAACGGCAGGCAATGGAGGATCTGGAGCGTGCCAAGGAAGCCTTGTTCCAGTCCCAGAAACTGGAGGCGATCGGCCAGCTGACCGGCGGCATCGCCCATGACTTCAATAACCTGCTGAATGTCATCGTGAGCGGCGTTGTTATTCTGTCCAGGGAAATACAAACGCCTATCTCGGCCAAGATTCTTGAAAGCATGCAGCGCGCCGCCACGCAGGGAGCTGCCTTGACGCAGCAGTTATTGACATTTGCCCGCAAACAGCCGTTGAAGCAGAGCAAATACAACCTGAATCGCATCATCAGTTCTTTTGAAGCGGTGCTTCGCAGGGCCAAGAAAAGCTCGATCAGTTTTGACATGAAACTCGATCCGCTGTTGCCGCCCGCGCTGGTCGATGCTGCGCAATTCGAGGCCGCGCTGTTAAATTTGGTCGTCAATGCAGGTGATGCCATGCCCGATGGGGGCGTTATCACGCTCAGCACGGAACCGGTCGAGTTGCGCTCGAACACAATCGAAGAATTGCCTGCGGGACGCTATGTGAAAATCACTGTCCGGGACACCGGTACGGGCATGCCGCCCGAGGTCGCCAAGCGGGCAACAGAACCTTTCTTCACCACGAAGGAGGTCGGCAAGGGCACCGGCATGGGGTTGAGCCAGGTTTACGGCACAATCAAGCAATTCGGCGGGGATATGACGATTGAAACGGAAATGGGCAAGGGCACTGCCATTTCCTTTTTCCTGCCCGCGCAGGAATGCGATGCGGATGAACCGCTGGAAGCGGAAGCCGCCCCAGGCAATGAAAAAGCGCTGGTGGTCGATGACCAGCCGGATGTCTTGAATGTCGCCATCGAACTGTTCCGCAGCATGGGCTATGACGTGCTGTCGGCGAACAATGGCGCAGACGCGCTTGAGATCCTGCAGAGGACACCGGATATCGATGTGCTTTTCAGTGATGTTGTCATGCCGGGGATGAGCGGCATCGACCTGGGCCGGAAGGCGCGCAGCCTCATTCCCGATATTAAAGTGGTTCTGGCTTCGGGCTATGCCGCATCGGTCCCGACAAAGGGGAATAGCGGCACGGAAGATTTTAAATTCATCCAGAAACCGTACCGCATGTCGGAAATAGTCAAAATGCTGCGAATGGCGTAGCGTACGAATTTACGTTCGAGATCTGAATTCCAATCAAGATAAACGAGAGCAGCGCATGAAAAGACATTTCAGTATATTCATACTGCTGGCGGCATGTTTGCCCGCACTTCCCGCCTGGGCAATGGAAGTCAGCCCCGACGTCCTGGTGGATAACACCGCTCAGGAAGTGCTTGCCATCGCCAGGCAGGACAAGGATATCAGGGCAGGCAGTAAATCCAGGCTTATCGAGCTGGTGGAAGCCAAGGTGCTGCCCCATTTCGATTTTACGCGCATGACCCGGCTGGCGATGGGCAAGCATTGGTTCAAGGCCGAAGCCGGGCAGCAGCAGCAATTGGTCAACGAATTCCGTACCCTGCTGGTACGCACCTACACCAATGCGTTTACGACTTATCGTGACTACACGATTGCGGTGGAACCCCTGAAAGGCAAAGCGGACGATAGCAATACCACGGTGAAGACTCAGGTCATACGGGGCCAGGGCCAACAACCCGTACCCATCGATTACAGCATGGCAAAAGCCGCTGATGGCTGGAAAGTCTACGATGTAACCGTAGCGGGTGTAAGCCTGGTAACCAGTTACCGCAGTACTTTCGATAGCCAGATCCACGATGGCGGCGTGGAGAAGCTGCTCAAAACGCTGACGGATAAAAATCGTGCGCTGGTCGCCGCCGATAAAACATCGGATGTGTCCCGATAAGCTGCGGCAACTGTCATTGCACGGAAAAATCCGACGCCGGTGTTCTCTCCAAAAAGCCGGGGGCTCTGTTAACAGGCCCCAATTAAAGGCTAATTTTCCCTTCCATTGTGCACTACCGTACAGATGAGTTTTGGCCGTTTGTTAAAATAGCCATTCCTGCTTTCTTTATGTGAAGTAAAAGCAGGCCACTTCCATTTCTCAGGAGAATATAAATGAATAAGGATCAAATCAAGGGTACGGCAAAAGACATCGGCGGAAAGATACAGGAAGAAGCCGGTAAAATAACCGGAAGCAAGGAAGAACAAGCGAAAGGCCTCGCCAATCAGGCCGAAGGAAAACTGCAAAAGAATGTGGGAGATGCCAAGGAAAAGCTCAAGGACGCGGTCGACAAGTTGTAGGAGTTAAAACCCCCGCGTATCCATTTCTTAGCCCGCTCCGGCGGGTTTTGACTGCCGGGTGCGCATCCCTGCTTCCGGAGATGGCTCCACTGCCTGTACTTCAGTCCAATAGGCAACGCCAGCCAGACGAGTAATATCTTACGTGGGGCAACTACTTCCCTCCACAGTTAGTAAATGCCCGGCCCGGCCCGTAAGTGCCCTTACGTGCCGGGCTTTCTTTTTTTGCCGACGCACAATGGTCACCATTCCCGATCTGCCTCTTTGGGGAGGCGCATTGAGGCGATTTAGTAATGTTTGGCGACGACTTGGAGATCTAGGGGAATGCCGGTATCAATGGCTCCGTCCCGTCGATTTCAACATCCGGCAAATGCGCCTTGACCTTGGCCTCGATTTCCTCAACCCGGGCCTTCGGCACATCGGCAAGCACCAATAGGTGACCCGCCTCGATCGCCGCTTCGAACTGCTTGATCCTTGAATTGCTGGCGCTGACGCCTATCATGCTGCCTGCCCAGGCCCCTACTCCCGCTCCAGCCAGGGAGCTCGCCAGCAAAATGCCGCCTGCCAGGACGGTCGATGCCGGCGGGAGCGCAACGGCAATCAGGCCGGCAAGCGCGCCGGCCGAACCGCCAAGCGCCAGTCCATGCTCCACCGCAGGAACAAAATCGGTTTTCTGAAGAAGATTGGCTTCGGGCAGATCCTCAAGCTCGGTGCCGCGCTTTGCAATCACATGAATGTGTCGCTCCTCGATTCTTGCCAGAAGCAAGTCGTCGACTATAAGTTTGGTTTTGGCAATGTCAGGAACGAGAAAGTATATTCGGCGCATCATGGTCTCCTGTAAATTTGTAAGATATTGCCTCGGAGCGAAAGTTCAAGCCCACCGGGGAGATTTCAACACTCAGCCTCTCAAGCAAGGGGCCTGAAAACCCGCGCATCGAGATCTTCGCTGGAAAATATAGCCGCTGTTTTCGGCCGATTCTGTACGCCAGCACACTTATGGACGAGCGATGCGCTTGTCGCGACGCTCACCCGGCAATACCTGGATCTCCTCTCCACCGTCGTGCCGCAGGGAAGCAGAATTTGCAAGATCTGGTAGCCGTTCGCGAACCCGCAAGAAAGGTGATCTTGATAATGCAGGGATCGCCCGCATCGTTGCGACAGCTGCGTGGCCGCTATATTCGATATGGCCGATATGCCACATTTCATGGAATTTCAGATTTCATGGAATTCCGGTAGAGTATGATGGGTATTTTTGCACCGCTATCCGATCTTAAACCTGGGTGAACCGCATATGGCGAAGAAGAAAGTCCAGATCAAATGGCTGAGCGAACCGGAAGCGCATAGCTACCCGGCTGCCCAGTCGTATTTAAGCCTGCTGTATAAGGACTCCATGACCAATTCGTGCGTGGAGAAACTGAAAAAGGCGTCGATGACGAAATTCAAGGCAAAGGATATCTTCAGGGCATCCGGCCTTTCGCTACTGGGGGTCAGCAACGCGCACGTCGAAAAAGACCAGGAGAAAATAGCGTCGGGAGAAGCGCTTTCCCCGATTCTGCTGGTGCGGGATGCGACTCTCGGCAAGGTCATCATTGCCGACGGCTATCACCGCTTATGCGCCATCTACCCCTATGACGAGGACGCGGTCGTTCCCTGTAAAATCGTGTAGCATCATTTCGGGGAAAGTGAAATCCGGCACCTCCGTCAACCGGACGCAACGGCAAACTGCCGCGCATCCAGCAAAGGAGAGGATATGAGTCGAAACAAGGAAACGGTGCAGCGTTACATGGAGGCTTTCACCCGGTCGGATCATGCTGAAATCCTGTCCTGCCTGACAGACGATATCCAATGGGTAGTCCCTGGCATATTTCACCTGACAGGGAAGATCGCCTTCGACAAGGAGATCGAGAATGACGCTTTCGTGGGAAGCCCGGCAATCGAAGTGACGCGCATGACGGAAGAGGGCGGCATCGTCGTGGCGGAAGGCAGCGTGCGTTCCGCCAGGCGGGATGGCGGTTCTTTGAACGCCGTGTTTTGCGATGTTTTCGAGATGCAGGATGCGAAGATAAGGCACATCACTTCGTATTTGATGGAAATAAAGAAGGCGTAACGGGGAGATATTCGTCTCCATATAAAGCGCCGCATCCCGCGCACCTTGGGGAAGAAAGTTAAACCCGCAATCTTTTGAAGGAGAGGGAGAATGACGAAGAAGCTCACCACGGCAGCCGGCTGCCCCGTCGTAGACAACCAGAATGTAATGACCGCCGGCGCGCGCGGTCCGCAGTTGCTCCAGGATGTCTGGTTCCTGGAAAAGCTGGCCCACTTCGACCGGGAGGTGATCCCCGAGCGCCGCATGCATGCCAAGGGCTCGGGTGCTTATGGCAGCTTCACCGTGGCCGGCGACATCACCCGGTATACCCGCGCAAAAATTTTCAGTGAGGTCGGCAAGAAGACCGACCTGTTCGTGCGTTTTTCCACGGTTGCCGGCGAGCGCGGGGCGGCGGATGCCGAGCGCGACATTCGCGGCTTCGCTGTCAAGTTCTACACCGAGGAAGGCAACTGGGATCTGGTGGGCAACAATACGCCCGTCTTTTTCCTGCGCGACCCGCTGAAGTTCCCCGACCTCAACCATGCGGTCAAGCGCGATCCGCAGACCAACCTGCGCAGCGCCCGCAATAATTGGGATTTCTGGACTTCGCTGCCCGAAGCCCTCCACCAGATCACCATCGTGATGAGCGATCGCGGCATTCCGGCCAGCTACCGCACCATGCACGGCTTCGGCTCCCACACCTTCAGCTTCATCAACGCCCAAAACGAACGCCACTGGGTCAAGTTCCACCTGAAGTCGATGCAGGGCATCAAAAACCTCACCAATGCCGAAGCCGAGGCGATCATCGGCAAGAACCGGGAATCCCATCAGCGCGACCTGTTCGACGCCATCAAGAACGGCGATTTCCCAAAGTGGAAGCTCTATGTCCAGGTCATGCCGGAGGCCGATGCCGCCAAAGTGCCGTATCACCCCTTCGACCTGACCAAGGTGTGGCCGCACAAGGACTACCCACCGATCGAAGTCGGCGTGATGGAGCTGAACCGCAACCCGGCCAACTATTTCGCCGAGGTGGAACAGGCCGCCTTCAATCCCGCCAACGTGGTGCCAGGCATCGGCTTCTCGCCGGACAAGATGCTGCAAGGGCGGCTCTTTTCCTACGGCGACGCCCAGCGCTACCGCCTGGGCGTCAACCACGGCCACATTCCTGTCAATGCGCCGCGTTGCCCCGTGCATAGCTACCACCGGGACGGCACCATGCGCGTCGACGGCAATTTTGGCGGAACCTTGGGCTACGAGCCGAACAGCTATGGCGAGTGGCCGGAGCAGCCGGATTTCCGCGAGCCGCCCCTGGCCCTGGACGGCGCGGCCGACCACTGGAATTTCCGCGAGGACGACGACGATTATTACTCGCAGCCCCGCGCCCTGTTCAGGCTGATGGCGCCGGCGCAGCAACAGGCCCTGTTCGGCAATACCGCGCAAGCCATGGGCGACGCGCCGGAAGAGATCAAGCGCCGCCACATCGCCAACTGCACCCGGTGCGATCCCGACTATGGCGCCGGCGTTGCCAAGGCGCTGGGATTGTCGGCGTGAAGCGCGGTCTAGGGCGGTCTGGCTGCTTACGATGACTATCACCATTACCGCATTTGAACGGTCGCCCGACGGCGGCAAGGGGCTGGCGCGCGATACGCGCGTTCGCTGGGCGCTGGAAGAAGTGGGCCAGCCCTACGAGGTTCGCCTTGTTTCATTTCGCGCGATGAAGGAACCCGCGCATCGGGCGCTTCATCCTTTCGGCCAGATCCCGACCTATGAGGAAGGCGATCTCGTCCTGTTCGAAACAGGGGCGATCGTGTTTCATATTGCCGAGCGCCATGCGGGCCTGCTGCCGGACGATGCCAATGCCCGGGCGCGCGCGATCACATGGATGTTTGCCGCACTTAATACGGTGGAACCGCCGATCCTTGAACTTGGAACCGCGAGGCTGTTCGAAAGCGACAAGCCCTGGCATGCGCAGCGCCTTCCCCTGGTGGAAGAGCGCGTTCGCGGCCGGTTAAACCCACTTTCCGTTCGCCTGGGGGAGGCCGACTGGCTCGATGGTACGTTCAGCGCGGGCGACCTTTTGATGGTGTCGGTGCTGCTCAGGCTGAAATCCTCGGGCATCCTGGACGAATTTCCGAACCTTGCCGCCTATCTCGCACGCGGCGAAGCGCGGGCCGCCTACAAGCGGGCTTTCGCTGCGCAATTGGCAGTCAACACCGGCAAGCCTCCGACCGGCTGATTAGAGTCCGCTTCGGGCTCAAAGCCGTCGTCAGATTTTTTTGTTCGGTTTATGAGTTCTAACCTAGTCACCCTACTGGGATGAATAAGAATGCACCGCGGCATGCCTCAACGCTTATCAATGAAAATGGTGTGCGGATCGTCGAGTTCGTGCTTTCCGCGCAGACGGATGGCCCTTGGCACTACCATTCCCAGTTGACCGAATACTGTTACTGCCTGAATGGACGTTTGTCCATCGAAATCGAAGGAGATGAAAACGTCGTTCTGAGTCCCGGGGATAAATGCGAGATCGCTGGGGGAACCCATCATCGCGTTTGCAACGCAGATCAATCCGACTGCCGGTTCCTCGTCATTCAGGGAGTCGGCGTCTACGATTTCGTCCAGCATGAATAAAACAATGGGAGGCGGCCACAGTTTTATGCTGGCTCCGCCTGTTGTTTCCGATCTCTTTACAAATGGTGCCATACCTTGAGGCATAAGACAAAGGCGGGACAATTCATATCCATATTTATGACTTATAGTGATAGGATGCTGAATAAATATTACTACCTTAAAATCCGCTGTTAGCTCAAGATACGTGTATTAGCTTGCAAGCTTGTGATAAGAGGGCTCTGCACTGCTTATGTATGCGGAATATCAAGAATCCGGATAAGGATGCAAAAATGAATCATAAGAAAGTTATGCTGGACAACTCGCAGGACGAGAACTCGGTAAAAGAAGAGGATGAGATATTTCTCAAGGTGCTCAGAGCAGAAAGTGACCATAAAGGCATTGATCTGATGGGTACCGTTGCCGGAATGTATCTGCTTGGCATGTCCTTGGGGTGGAAGGCGTTTCGCGTAGCGCATACTCGCAAGGCCCTGCTTCATTATAAGGAAATTCTCACTACGATCCATTTGCTTTCGTCATATCGCGACAATTACGGAGATGCAGATCTTCTGCCGCAATAGATCAATCATTCTCCATTCCTTGAACTGTTTTTAAAAGAAGTGGAAAAACATCGAGATAATTATTTTGGAGCATATATCGTGCCTGGCGTGCTGGTCGAGGATTTCTAAAATACGCGGATTCTTAATGGCTTAAGATTGCGCCGGTGGTGATGGATTCAGTATTGTGGGATACCGCACGGAACTCAGAAAAAAATCACCTCAAAATTCGGGCTGGATTGTTTTGATTACAGGGGCTACGTTATGATTACCAGGCACATCAAATTATCAATTGAAATGGAGAGCTATATCAGAGACAAGGTTGCTGGCGGTTCCTATCGCAACTCAACTGAAGTAATTCAAGAAGCTATCGGCCGCATGCAGGCTGAAGATACGCGTTCGTCGACATGTCGGACAACAATGGCAAAACGCCATGCGCAGCCTGATCGGAATGATGAAATATCTACGCTGAACCTGGTTGAGCGCACCGTACAATCCACTGGATTTCACCCGGTATTCGAACTAGCCGATTGATTGGCTCACTGGTTTCTGGCCGGCGTTTCTTCCAGATGATGAGTTCGGCAAATTCCACGAATTCCAGGTAATCATGCTCAGGTTTGCCCGAATCTATCCGGTTTCTGGCAAATGCGGCATATGCATTATGTTCGGCGATACAGGCTAGCCCGCAGTATTTCCCGCATCGCCATGAGCTTTCGGGTCGTGGCGGACCAGCGCGCTTCCCGACAGTTTACGCAGGGCCACATAGAACACCGGCGTGAGGAACAGCCCGAACAGGGTTACGCCGATCATGCCCGCGAACACGGTAATTCCCATGGCCGAGCGCACTTCCGCGCCGGCACCCGTGGAAAGCACCAGCGGCATCGAGCCGGCGACAAACGCAATGGATGTCATGACGATCGGCCGCAGGCGCAGGCGGCAAGACTCCAGTGCCGCTTCAACGATCCCCTTGCCCTGGAATTCCAGTTCACGCGCGAATTCGACGATCAGGATCGCATTCTTGCAGGCCAGGCCCATCAGCACGACCAGCCCCACCTGCACGAATATATTGTTGTCGCCACCGGTCAGCCACACGCCGAGCAAGGCGGCGCACATACATACCGGCACGATCAGGATGACGGCAAGCGGCAGCGTCCAGCTTTCGTACAGTGCGGCCAGCACGAGGAAGGCGAGCATGACGGCAAGCGGAAATACGATCAGCTTTGCGTTGCTTTGCGTCACCTGTTGATAGCTCAGGTCCGTCCATTCGAGCATCATGCCGTCCGGCAGCATTTCCCCGGCTATTTCCTTCAGCCGTGCGATGGCTTGCCCGGAGGAAAACTGGTGCGGATCGGCATCGCCGATCAGGTCTGCAGCAGGATAACCGTTGTAGCGCAGCACCGGATCGGGGCCGTAGGCCGGCGTGATCGTCGTCATCGCACTCATGGGTATCATATCGCCACTCTCGTTGCGTACGCGCAATTTCTCGATGTCTTCAACGCGTTGCCGTTTACTGGCGTCGGCCTGGACAAAAACGCGATAGACGCGGCCGAACAGGTTGAAGTCATTCACATAGGCTGAGCCCAGGTAGATTTGCAGCGTATTGAACAGCTCGCTCAGCGGCACGCCCTGTGCTTTGGCCTTGGTGCGATCGACCTTGATTTCAAGCTGGGGAATATTTGCCTGGTAAGCGCTGACCGCATAGGTGAATCCAGGCGTTTGCGCAATCTTGCCCTGGAACGCTTTGGTCGCATCCTGCAATGCGCCATAACCCAGGCCGGCGCGATCCTCCACGTAAAGCGAGTAACCGGAGCCGTTGCCCAATCCCTCGATCGGCGGCGGCATCAATGCGAAGGTGATACCTTCCTCGATGGAGGAGAATTTTTCGTTGAGCTCGGCGACGATGGCGCTGGCGCTGCGGCTGCGCTGGTCGAACGGCTTGAGGATGACATAGGCGGCGCTGAAATTAGGCGTGTTGGTAAGCTGCAAGGCATTGAGGCCCGCATAGGCCGCCACTTTCTCCACACCGTCGGTGCCAAGGGCGATATCGATCATCTTGCGCACGACTTCGTCCGTGCGTGCAAGGGAGGCGCCCTCGGGCAGCTTGGCGCCGGTGAAGAGATAAAGCTTATCCTGTGTCGGGATAAACCCATCCGGCACCTTGCCGAACAGGAGCGCGGTGCAGGCGAGCAGCATGAGGTAGACCCCGAACACAAGCCCGCGTTTGGTCAGGGCGCCCCCCACGGTACGATGATAGCGCTCGGAGTTTCGCCGGAAGAAGCGGTTGAAGGGACGGAACACCCAGCCGAGCAAACGCTCCATCACGCGCGATAGCGCATCCTTGGGCGTGTCGTGGCTTTTGAGCAGCAAGGCAGCCAATGCCGGCGACAGGGTCAATGAATTGATGGCCGAAATCACCGTCGAAACCGCGATCGTCACGGCGAACTGCTTGTAGAACTGGCCGGTTACACCCGTCAGGAAGGCCATCGGCACAAATACTGCGCACAGCACCAGCGCGATGGCGATGATGGGGCCCGATACTTCTTTCATCGCCTGGTGCGCGGCGGCAAGCGGCATCAGCCCTTCCTCGATGTTGCGCTCGACATTCTCCACCACGACAATGGCATCATCGACAACGATACCGATTGCGAGCACAAGGCCGAACAAGGTCAAGGTATTGATCGAAAAACCGAGCACGTACAGCACGCCAAAGGTGCCCACTATCGACACGGGCACCGCTATCAGGGGGATGATCGACGCACGCCAGGTCTGGAGGAACAGGATCACGACCACCACGACCAGCGCTATGGCTTCCAGTAGCGTGTTCTGCACGGCGCGGATGGAATCGCGCACAAAAACGGTGGGGTCCCACGTTGGGTCATAGACGATGCCTGGCGGGAAGCGCTTGGATAGCTCATCCATCTTCGCATACACCGTATCAGCCACTGCCAGGGCGTTGGCACCCGGAGAGAGGAAGACGCCTACCGTGGCGTTGGTGTTCCTGTTGTTATATGCGCGCACGGTATAGTTGCCGGAGCCGAGTTCCACGCGCGCCACGTTTGACAGGCGCACCACCTCACCATTCGGGCCGCTCTTCAGTATGATGTCGCCGAATTCGGCTTCCGTGCTCAGCCGGCCGCGCACATTGATTGAAATCAGGAAATCCGGTTTGTTCGGCGAAGGCTCGGCGCCGAGCTGGCCGGCAGATACCTGCACATTCTGTTCGCGCAGCGCGTTGAGCACGTCGCCGCTCGTCAGCCCGCGCGAGGCGACTTTATCCGGATCGAGCCAGATGCGCATCGCGTAGTCGCCCGAGCCGAACAGCTGCACATCGCCGATGCCGTGCAGGCGGGATAGCTCATCCTTGACATGCAGCACCAGGTAGTTGCGCAAATAGAGCGAATCGTAGCGCCCGTCCGTCGAGATCAGGTTCATGTACATCAACGGCGTCGGGGATTGCTTTTGGGTCGTTACGCCATATTGCCGGACCGCCTCCGGCAGGCGCGGCAGCGCCTGGCTCACCCGGTTCAGTACGCGCACTGCGGCGATATCCGGGTTCACGCCGGGCGTGAAGGTGATCACTATCTGCAGGGTACCGTCGGAACTGGCGATAGACTTCAGGTACATGATGCCTTCAACACCGTTGATGGCTTCTTCCAGCGGTACGGCTACCGATTCGGCGATCACTTTCGGGTTGGCGCCCGGGTAGTTGGTACGTACGAGAACGGTCGGCGGGATGACTTCCGGATATTCGCCGCTCGGCAGCAGGGGGATCGCAATCAGGCCGCCGGCAAAAATCACGATCGATAGCACAGCCGCGAAGATTGGCCGGTCGATAAAGAATCTGGAGAAATCCACTGAAGGCTACCTCACCGCGCCTTACAGCGCAGCCATCGGGATTTCGTTGGGCTTGACCGGCATGCCGGGGTGGACTTTCTGCTGGCCGGCAACCACGACCCTGTCGTCCGCCGCAAGGCCGGACTGTATCACGCGCAATCCCTCCGCCATGCGGCCGGGCACAATGTCCCTGCGCTGGACTTTAGCATCCTTGTCCACCACGTAAACGTACTTGCGGTCCTGATCGGTCATCACGGCCTTGTCATCGATCAGCAGGACATTTTCCTTCCTGCCGCTGACGAATTGCACGCGCACGAACAAGCCGGGAGTAAAAATGCGATCGGCATTGGGGAGCACGGCGCGCGCGCGTATGGTTCCAACGGCGGAATTGACCTGGTTGTCGAAGAAGTCGATCGTGCCTGCGTGGGGATAGCCTTCCTCGTTGGCCAGGCCGACGCGTACCGAGGTGCCTGCCGGTGCGCCCCCGCCATCGCGCGCCTGTTCGCCGTAGCGCAGGTAGCTGTTCTCGTCGACATCGAAATATACATACATGGGATCCTGCGACACTACAGTGGTCAGTATGGTCTGGTCGGCAACGGCCAGATTGCCCACCGTTACCAGGGCACGGCTCGTTTTCCCGGCGACTGGCGCGCGCACCTCGGTAAATTCCAGCTGGAGCTTCGCATTGTCTACGATTGCCTTGGCCGCATCGATATCCGCGGTGCTCTGCGTGAGCGTGGTGCGGCGCGTGTCCAACTCTTCACGCGAGATTGCCTCGGCTTCCATCATCAACCGGGCGTTCTGGTCCCGCGCGCCCGCGAGCTTTTTCGCCACGCGCGCCCGGTCGAGCTGTGCCTGCGCATTGGCCAGCGCCATCCGATAGGGCCGCTGATCGATGAGGAACATCAGGTCGCCCTTCTTCACTTCCTGGCCCTCCTTGTGGTCTTCCTTGTACGCGACGCGCTGCACATAGCCGCTCACGCGGGCTCGCAGTTCAACGGTATCGATCGCGCTGACACGGCCGGTGTATTCATTCCATTGTTGCACCGGCCTGGAGAGTACCTGGGCAACGCTGACTTCCGGCGAATGGGGTGCCTGCCCGCCGTCCGGCTGTTTGCTGTCGCAACCTGCCAATGCTAGCGTCAATGCGACGGCCAAGCTGGGCATAAGCGGCCAGCTACGGAACTTGCTACCGGCGTCGTAACGATACATGCATATCCTCATGGCTGTTGCAACCAAGCAGCATGGCAGGAGCTTGTCCACTTTTGTTGGAGTCAAGTGGTACCCTTGCGAAATAGACACGCTTTTGATCATACGCACGACCGGATTATTGAAGGCGAAAGGGATTGTGGTGATTAGCGAGACGGAGGCAAAGAAAAAAGGCCGAAAGAGCGAAAGAGGAAACGAAAGAGGGGGGCAGACCACGATTTTCTACTCGTCTCCGCCGGATGTTTACTGCTCAAGTCATTTGGTGTCCATCTTATTCTACCTTATATTCCTCTGCACGTTATCCCGCGCGGGAACAATCGCCAAGCTTGTTTCTTCGTCGAGTGGATCTCTCTGTCTACCTAGACTGGCTGAGAGAGCATGCCAGCAAGACTGGTTGTCGTGTTCGTTCCTGCGCTGTGATGAATAACCATGCATACCTTCTGATTTCGGCGAACAAGATCGAGAAACCAAGGTTGTTGATGAACGTGTTGGAAAAAATAAGGACGATCATGCAAAACGCTGATATATTCGGCAAATGAAGAGGGGGAAGGGAAACCGTGGTCTGTCCCGGTTCTTGATGGATTTGCCGTCGTGCTGGGTGGAACCTGATCAGATTCTAAAACCGTGGTCTGTCCCCTATTTCTCCGTCGTGGCGCACGAGTTGTCGCATCTCATTGAAATGAACCACTCCAAGGCATTCTGGCAAACGGTAGGGAGTGTCTATCCGGGTTATGCTGCGGCCAGGAAGAAGTTGAGGGGGGTTGGGTGATGGTGAGGGTCCGATATGCTGCATACTTGATCTGACAGGCGTGCCCAACGCCGATTACTAGAAGGTGCCATTACTAAACCTCAGACAAAAATTAAACGTGGTCTGTCCCCAATTTTCCAATGACTACGCCAAATTCTATCAGCCAATTTCTTGCACTTCAGCAGTCAGGGATACTCGGAGATTTTCGGGACGAAGGAACGACCTGTTTGATTGCGACAACACCTGCCCGCCTTGCGCAGCATTCCGAGATGTACGGCTGGTCAATTTCGCATCTGGGCGGTGTGCAACCTAAGTCTGCCGTGGTCATACAAAAGCCTGACTCCGAGCCTGAGTTGTGGGTTCGTGCCAACTACCGGGGGTATCGCAGAGCATTTCTTCGATTCCTTGATCAACACTACGGCCTTCGTGCAATCAATATTCCTAAGTCGCTGCAAGTGGATCATTTGCAGGCATCTTCTCGCTTCAATGAAGACTCCAACCACTACTTCGTGCGTCTCGCACTGATAGAACGAAGTATTAACGCGTCGTATGGTGCAGGCTTCGAGCGATTGCTAAACGACCGAGAACGCGAGCGAGAATTGATTGGTGGTATTCATATGGACTGGATGGCTTATCTAAAGACCAGAGGTATTCGCCTTCCCGCCAAAGCTAGCGGCATGGCCTCCTGGAAAATATGGGCATGGCAGTGCTCAATATCTTTGGCATCGGAAGGGTTTGACGCCATCCTTACATATGTAGGCCTTACTACTATGCTTAACCTAGCGTTCCGAGACACATGGCAACCACTTCCGCCACATTCGTCCTTCAAGGCCGAGGCAAATGCTCACCCATCCTATGCCTGTGCCCCACAACTGGCCGAGGCCTAACCCATCATTCAACACGGACTGGCGCGATAAAGCCGCGCCAACCCCTTAATTCAAACGTTAGTCCCCACAAACAGGAGACCGATACTTTGCGCGATGTGAACGCCGGCCGCGACATTAATGTTGACGGCGACTTTGTTGTCAATGACAACTCACAGCAGTACAAACTGCTAATCCAATGCACTACTGAAGAACTTCTCGCTGAAGAGCCACACCGCCTTCAGCGACTGAAAGAAGAACGAAAGGCGAAGCTAAACCGCTTCTTGGGGTTCATCGCTTTTGCCGCTACGCTCGTCTTTATAGCTGCTGTTTGGTACTGGTTTCAAGGAAAGATGGACCAATTTTCTCTCGTTTCTGGAGTGGCTGCGTTTATGGTTGCTCTTGCGTCACTCAATATCTTTGAGCGTCCAACTACGTTTGAACAGCGGCAGCTTGCGGCGCTTGCGGAGATCAACATGCTTCTGCGTGAGCGGGGTGTCCGCTAATGGGG
Source organism: Nitrosospira sp. (assembly GCA_039922995.1). Classification (GTDB taxonomy): domain Bacteria; phylum Pseudomonadota; class Gammaproteobacteria; order Burkholderiales; family Nitrosomonadaceae; genus Nitrosospira. Next base: position 23,942 of record JBDTDT010000030.1, read on the forward strand.
GCTAATCCCGCGCTCAACCCCGCTCCTTTCAGTCGCTGGACGCTGCGCGATAAAGCCGCGCAGCGCCGGTTAGCTCTACGTTAGACCCTCACGCATGGAAATCACCACCGTTGGCGAGTTGCTGAAGAGGGCCATGGGGTCAAGTCTTGCCTTTTGTTCATCCGAAAGATAGTTATCGTTTGTCGGCTCCTACAATCGGCCATGTCGATGTCACGCGCGCCTTCATTCCAATCCATGCCAACCCGCCCCTCGGCCTTTTACTGTTCGGGTTGCCTGTCCAGCCTGACCACCACGAGCCGTTCAGCAACCTGGTATCCTGCATGTAACCCTCGTCCTCTTGCTCGAATAGGTCGCGCCGTGTTCATCCTTCCGCCGTTACATATGCTTCCATTCCATCAAAAGTGGCAGACCAACTCGTGCATATGTTGACTTCGGTTTCAGCGCTGAATGCCAGTAAGTGTCGCGCTGTCATTTAGCGCGGCAGAAGGCCCCTTATCCCCTTGACAAAAATGGGGTCTTCACATATTCTTCACATGTGCCTCACAAATACTTCACAGAAACTTCACACGTCCTTTTTGGAACAGCGCAAACTTTGCAATTAATCGAAAATGGAGCGGTAAGATGAAAACTGAAAACATGAAGCCGGAAAACAGTAAGGATGAAAGCACTGAACAAGGTAACGCTCTTGAACTGTTCCTGATCGCTGTGCTGGCCGGATTGATAGGGCTGGCTTCCTGAGGATTGGAATGACACGAAGACAAGGAGGCCAACTTAAACGGTCTCCATTGCTTGCGCCCAGCTGGCAAAAGGAAGGCGGCCTCGCTACGGCTTCCCCTAATAACCCGCGTCAGCGGGTTTTTTATTGCCTGCGAAGAAGTGTCGCCAAAGCCAAGGCGCCAGGGAAATACAAAGGACGAAAACTAACCCCGCGCGATCAGGAAAATCTACACGAACAGTATTGGGTCAAGTCTGGTCAAGTCTTGGTCAAGTCTTGCCTTTTGTCCATTCGAAAGATAGTTATCGTCCATCGCTCCCACCAGTCGGTCTTGTCGTAGCCAAGCGCCTTCATTCAATCCATGCCAGCCCACCCCTCGGCCTTTTACTGTCCGGGCTGCCTCGTCCAGCCTGACTATCACCAGCCATTCAGCAACTCGGCGTCCTGCACGTAACCCTCGTCCTTTTGTCCGAACCGGTCGCGTCGTATCAATCCTTCCGCCGCTACATATGCTTCCACTCCATCAAAAGTAGCCGACTAATTCGCGCATATGTTGGCTTTGGTTTCGGCGGTGAATGCCAGAAGGCGTCGCGCCGTCATTCAGCACGCAAAGGCCCTTTATTCCCTTGACAAAAACATGGTCTTCACATATTCTTCACAAATGCCTCACATATTATTCACAAAGACTTCACAAATAATTCACAGATGTTTTTTGAAATGGCGCGAGCTTGGCAATTAATCAAAAATGGAGCGGTGAGATGAAAACTGAAAACATGAAGCCCGAAAGCAGTAACGATAAAAGCACCGAACCTGATAACGTTCTTGAACTATTCCTGCTGGTCGTGTTGGCGGGATTGATGGGGATGGCTTCCTGAGGATCGGGATGACCAGAATGTCTAGGAGGCCGAAGTAAACGATCTCCATTGCCAGCGTCAACTGGCAGAAGGAAGGCAACGGTACTATGGCTTCCACTGATTAACCCGCTTCGGCGGGTTTTTTATGCCTGCGGCGGATTCCAAATCCTATTCCGATCAGCGGGGACCTGTAAAAACCGAGACCGATAAACCATCCCATCCCTTTATACCAACGGTCTGAATCGCGGTCGAAGTCAATCGCGGCTCGGCAGCCAGAAGTTCAAAGAAGCGCCGTGTTCCCTGCACGCTCGGGTCGCTGCTGCCTGCATCCATCAC
>JBDTDT010000031.1:0-19455 GCA_039922995.1 Nitrosospira sp.
CGCGGAGCGTGGGCTGGACGCAATGTGCGTGGATGCCTGGCGTTGGCAGAGCGATAATCCTGAAGGATATGGAGAAAATACGGAAGAGTAAGTGAAGTTCCCGTTCTCAACATTGGGGTCAGGCTTCCTCAGCGAGGCCAATAACTAGATGTTTCTGATCGGGCAAATACGGATTTAACAGATAAACCATCCTTATTGAGAATTTCCATGCAATCATTAATCCCAGTAGTCCTCTCAGGAGGTTCCGGCTCACGCTTGTGGCCGCTTTCGCGCGAAAAATATCCGAAGCAACTATTGCCTCTCATCGGGGAAGATTCTTTGTTGCAGGCTACTATACGTCGCATGGATGGGCTAGCGCTGGTGGACGTACAGTTAGGGGCACCGTTGGTAGTTTGCAATGAGGAATACCGCTTTGTGATAGCCGAGCAATTGCGGCTAATGGGCAAGAAAGGCAGCATTTTGCTTGAGCCCATCGGACGTAACACGGCGCCCGCTCTGACTTTAGCGGCGCTTGCCGCGATACGTGAGGGTGATGATCCGATTCTGCTGGTGATGCCAGCAGACCACGTAATTCTGGATATTACAAGCTTTCAGAAGGGGGTACGTAAAGGTATCACGTTTGCGGCCGAAGGCGCGGTGATTACCTTTGGTATTAAGCCCGACTCGCCTGAAACAGGCTATGGCTATATTCAGTCGGGTGAATCGCTCGACAATGATGGGGTTTGCCGTATAGCCCGCTTTGTTGAAAAACCTGACGTTGACACGGCACAGGCTTACCTTGATGCCGGTTCTTACTTCTGGAATAGCGGCTTATTCATGTTGAGAGCCTCAGTATGGCTGTCAGCAATCGGTTTCTGTCGAGAGGATATCCTGGCGGCTTGCCGCAAAGCATGGGACCAGGGTTCGATCGATGGCGATTTTCTACGCGTGAATAAAGAAGCGTTTGTGCAGTGTCCCAGCGATTCGATCGACTATGCGGTAATGGAGCGTCTTGCCGCCGGTGAGCCTTCGTTGCCGGTTGGTGTGGTTATTCCGCTATCGGTGGGCTGGTCCGATGTTGGGGCGTGGGACTCTCTATGGGATGTGTTACCTAAGGACCATCAGGGGAACGTGTCACAGGGCGATGTGATGCTGCAGGATTGTCGTAACATGCTGATCCTATCGGGAAGCCGCCTGGTAGCATGCGTGGGCATGGAGGATATGGTGGTAGTTGAAACACCGGATGCTATCCTGATCGCACATATGAACAGAACGCAGGACGTGAAGAAAATTGTTGATAGGCTCAGGCGCGAGGGACGGCCAGAAGGGCAATTGCATCGCAAGGTATTTCGTCCCTGGGGTTGGTATGATGGCGTGGATGCTGGCGAGCGTTTTCAAGTGAAGCGCATAGTCGTCAATCCAGGTGCTGCCCTGTCGCTACAAATGCATCATCATCGCGCGGAACATTGGATCGTGGTACGCGGGACGGCACGGGTAACACGCGGAGATGCGAGCTATCTGGTGTCAGAAAATGAATCCACTTTTATTCCGCTAGGTACGCGCCATCGCTTGGAGAATCCTGGTCGCGTACCGCTCGAAATGATTGAAGTGCAGTCAGGGTCATACCTGGGCGAGGATGATATTGTGCGCTTTGAGGATGTTTATGGGCGTGAAGCCCAACCAGACCTATAGTATAGCTTTAGTCCGAAGGGTCTATTGACCCATATCCTATTAAGCGTAACCTGTAACACGTCAAGTCTTCGGAATTAAATTTCTAAGGTCTTGGTGTTGATCAGGCATTAGGGATATCTTTCGTGATCGCCATAAGCAAATAGTGCAAAGACGATCGATGTCCAAAGTGTTTCAAATATAATTAATAGGAGGTCGGAATTATGATGGATTCTTCTTTAAAACGAGCTATTGCGGTAGCAGTCTTGGCCGGTGCCAGCGTCGGAGCACATGCGACTACAACGAATCTGGGTTCAATATCCAATAGCGAACCAACAGGGCTTGCCGGCACTGTATTAGGAGGCGGACAGACCTTCAGCGACATCTTCTCTTTTAACTTTTCGGGACCGAATACGGGTTCGCATTTTCAAGTCATGGATGTCCCGACCACTGTCTCCGACGCAGTAAGCTTCAATGGTATACTGACCGCGATTTCTCTTTTCTCCGCTGGCGCTAACGGAGTTGTTGGAGGAGGTGACGATTCGCTCTTGGCATCTAGCATCAGTCCGGGGGGTAGCTCTCTGACCTTGAATTATGATCACCCTCTGTCCGGTACGGACTATATTACGGTGACCGGGGTAGCGAATGGTTCGTCGGGCGCTATCTTTGCAGGGCAAATCGCACCAGTTCCCGAAGCCGAAACTTACGCCATGTTGCTGGCTGGGTTGGGGCTGATGGGCGCCGTTATTCGACGTCGGAGTATGAATAAGAATCCTTAACGCAATAATCTGAGATACTTGGTTTCGTCGCGGCCTCCCTCCAGAGGCCGTTTTTATTGGTGGGCTTCAAGCATTTTTATAATCTGGATAGTTTATCTTGGGGGCATTGCCACAATATAATAAAGCGCATCACCCCTGAGATTTTGCTTTCCTGCCGCTTGCCATACTGGTCGCTCCTCTAAGCAGATTAATGCCCAAGCTCAAAATCCTGTCTTCGTTTTAGAAACGATCGGCAATGCAAAAGCTTTTGTAGAGGGCCGGGTTAGCTTAATTCCTCCATAAGAAAATGAGCCATCGATCGCGTTGCAATGATCCATGAAATTCCTGGTAGGCGCGATTGGACTCGAACCAACGACCCCCACCATGTCAAGGTGGTGCTCTAACCAGCTGAGCTACGCGCCTGAAAATTGAATTTTATCTCAAAAGTGATAACGGTTCAAATTATAATGCCGATTCTGGGCATGCGCTCCCACATATGGTCGTCTTGCAGCTTTACTTTCAGAAATTCATGGAACAAATTCGACTGTCTAAATTCATGTCCCAGCAAGGATTATGTTCACGCCGGGAAGCGGATAGCTATATTGAGCGCGGGCGGGTATTTGTGGATGGAAAGCGCATCACTGAGCTGGGTACGAAGATTTATCCCACACAGGAAATAAAGCTTGACAACGCCGCACAAGCGCAGCAGCTAGGCCGAGTGACGATACTCTTGAACAAGCCTATCGGCTATGTATCGGGGCAACCGGAGCCGGGGCGTCTGCCGGCAATCTCCTTGATAAATGAGGAATCTCGTTTTCGCGGCGATCGCGTACGGCAACGCTTTAATCCAACGCATTTAAAAGGACTTGCCCCGGCGGGAAGACTGGATATTGATTCGTCGGGCTTGCTGATATTCACTCAGGATGGGCGTATTGCTAAGCAACTGATTGGGTCGGAATCGGAGATTGAGAAGGAGTATTTGGTACGCGTTCAGGGAGAGCCTTCGAAGCATGTATTAGCTCTGTTAAACCATGGGCTCAGTCTGGATGGGAAAACATTAAAACGCGCAAAAGTAGGTTGGCAGAACCAGGATCAATTACGTTTCATTTTGTGCGAAGGTAAGAAACGTCAGATTCGTCGAATGTGCGAGCTTGTTGGGCTTAAAGTCACGGGATTAAAGCGCATTCGCATCGGTACGGTAAAATTAGGGGATTTGCCCTTGGGAAGCTGGCGTTATTTGAGACACAATGAGGAATTTTAACTCAATTATCTTTAAAGTGAATAATGGCCTTATTGTGATGTAGTTCTTGAGGCGTGCCAATTTTAACCATTTTGACGCCGGAAACACACGAACAAAATCACAGTACTTTTTCTGAAAAAAAAGATTCCGTATTATAAGAGTCCGAATGTCCATTGTATGTTTGAATTGTGACTTGATGGCTTCTTCCATATATGGTTCATAATTTGGACTTGGCGATGTCGTAGCATCGCTGAATTCTTCCTAACAAAAGTACAACGAGTGCTCTGCAATAACAGCGAAGAAATAATCTCAAGGATAAAAGAATGATTTTAGTTACGGGTGGTGCCGGATTCATTGGTGCAAATTTTGTGTTGGACTGGCTGGGGCAATCCGATGAAGCCATTATCAATCTCGATATACTTACGTATGCAGGCAATCTGGAGAATCTCTCCACGCTTTCATCCGATGAGAGGCATATCTTCGTACATGGCAATATTGGTGATTCTTCTTTGGTTTCCAATTTGTTTGCGCGCTACCAACCGCGCGCCATTATTAATTTTGCCGCGGAAAGTCACGTGGATCGCTCTATTCATGGCCCGGAAGACTTCATACAGACCAATATTGTCAGTACCTTCCGGCTGCTGGAAACGGGTCGGGCTTACTGGAATAAGCTAAATGGAAAAGAGAGGCAAGATTTCCGTTTTCTGCACGTTTCGACTGACGAGGTTTATGGTTCGCTGACCAAGGGCGAGCCAGCTTTTAATGAAACCCATCGTTATGAGCCAAATAGCCCTTACTCGGCAAGCAAAGCCGCCAGCGATCACCTAGTGCGTGCCTACCATCATACTTATAGTTTACCGGTGCTCACTACTAATTGTTCCAATAACTATGGGCCTTATCAATTTCCGGAGAAACTTGTTGCGCTGATGATCGTCAACGCCCTGGCAGGCAAACCACTGCCCATATATGGCGATGGCCAGCAAATCCGCGATTGGCTTTATGTAAAAGATCATTGTAGTGCCATCCGTCGGGTGCTTGAAGGTGGAGTTCCTGGCGAAACCTATAATATAGGCGGCTGGAGCGAAAAACCCAACATCGAAATTGTGCATACTATTTGCAGATTGCTGGACGCGTTAAGGCCCCAAGTTATCGGATCTTATCGCAGCCTGATCACCTTTGTTACGGACCGTCCGGGTCATGATCGCCGTTATGCAATTGATGCGAGTAAAATTGAGCGCGAACTTGGTTGGAAACCCGTTGAAACCTTTGAAACGGGCTTCCGTAAAACTGTACAGTGGTACCTGGGCAACCCGGACTGGGTGAGCAGTGTGCAATCCGGCGCTTATCGGAGCTGGGTTGAGAAGAATTACCAAGGACGCGGCTGATGAAGATTCTATTGTTCGGTAAAAATGGGCAGGTGGGTTGGGAACTGCAGCGCAGCCTGGCTCCTTTGGGCGAATTAGTGGCGCTGGATTTTGATAGCCCGGATTTATGTGGCGATTTCATGTGTCCTGATGGAATCGCCGACACCGTTAGAGCAATCGCTCCGGATGTGATCGTGAACGCCGCCGCCCACACTGCGGTGGACAAGGCTGAAAGCGAGCCCGATGGGGTGCGTACCGTCAATGCCCTGGCTCCCGCTACGCTTGCCAAGGAAGCTCGTGAGCTCAATGCCTTGCTGGTTCATTACTCTACCGACTATGTGTTTAACGGCAGTGGAAGCAAACCTTGGGTGGAAACAGATCTTGTTAACCCTCTAAGCGTATATGGTTCCACCAAGCTGGAAGGGGAGGAAGCCATATTTGCGTCTGGCTGTCATCATCTAATCTTTCGCACCAGCTGGGTTTTTGCTACACGTGGTGGCAACTTCGCAAAAACCATGTTGCGCCTCGGACAGGAACGTGACCAGCTCACAGTCATTGATGACCAAGTAGGGGCCCCCACCGGCGCCGATCTGCTGGCGGATGTTACTGCTCATGCTATTCGTACTGCCTTACAACGGCAAGGCCTGTCCGGCCTTTATCATCTGGTTGCGTCCGGGGAGACCTCGTGGTACGGTTATGCTCGCTTCGTATTGAATTTGGCCCGTCAAGCTGGGGTCAGCCTCAAGGCTACGCCTGAAAGCGTTCTCCCCGTATCGACCAGTGCGTTTCCTTTGCCCGCCCGGCGGCCCAAGAACTCGCGTTTGGATACCACAAAATTGCAAAGGACCTTCGATTTGTGTTTGCCTCCGTGGCAGATTGGCGTCGAGCGCATGCTAACCGAAACTCTTGACAAATTATGATTGAACGCAAAGGTATCATTCTTGCCGGCGGATCCGGTACACGGCTCTACCCCGTGACAAAGGCGGTTTCCAAGCAGCTGCTGCCCATTTACGACAAGCCGATGATCTATTACCCGCTGAGCACGCTCATGCTGGCGGGTATTCGCGACATTCTCATTATCTCCACCCCGCAGGATACCCCGCGTTTTGAGCAACTCCTCGGTGATGGAAGCGATTGGGGATTAAACCTGCAATATGCCGTTCAACCGAGCCCCGATGGATTGGCGCACGCCTTCACCATCGGGAAAAGTTTTATCGGGGGCTATTCCAGCGCACTGGTGCTGGGCGATAATATTTTTTATGGCCATGATCTGCATACGCAGCTGGGACGCGCAATGGTAAAGCAGGAAGGGGCAACCATATTTGCCTATCATGTACAGGATCCCGAGCGTTATGGCGTGGTCGCCTTTGATGCGCATAACCGCGTAACCTCACTGGAAGAAAAGCCCTCCCAGCCCCAGAGTCACTACGCAGTTACCGGCCTGTACTTCTATGATAATCAGGTCGTCGATATTGTCGAGCACCTCAAGCCTTCCGCCCGCGGTGAACTTGAAATAACCGATGTCAACCGCATCTATCTGGAACGCAGCCAACTCAGCGTTGAAATCATGGGCCGTGGTTATGCATGGCTGGATACCGGTACTCACGAAAGCCTGATAGAGGCGAGCAACTTCATTGAAACCATTGAACACCGCCAAGGTCTCAAAGTTGCCTGTCCGGAAGAGATTGCCTATCGTCAAGGATTCATTAGCGCCGCACAGCTTGAGAAACTGGCGCAACCGTTGGCCAAAAATGGCTATGGTCAATATTTGTTACGCCTATTGAAGGAGCAAATAGTTGTATGAAGGCAATCCCCACTTCCATTCCTGGTGTCCTGATTATTGAACCCAAGGTCTTTGGTGACAGCCGGGGATTCTTCTTTGAAAGCTTCAACCAGAAAAATTTCTGTCAGGCAATCGGGATTGACGTAGACTTTGTACAAGACAATCACAGTCGCTCTATCAAAGGGGTGCTGCGTGGTCTACACTATCAGGTTCACCAACCTCAGGGAAAGCTGGTGCGCGTAGTACGGGGTGCGGTATTTGATGTGGCGGTGGATATCCGTAAATCGTCTCCAACCTTCGGCCAATGGGTCGGGACGGAGTTGACTGAAGATAACTATCGCCAGATGTGGGTGCCCGCAGGATTTGCCCACGGATTTTATGTACTGAGCGACAGCGCCGATTTTTTGTACAAAACTACAGATTACTATGTTCCTGATTTTGAACGTAGCCTCGCATGGAATGATCCTCAGATTGCTGTTTCCTGGCCTATCGATAATAGCATGCAGCCTATTGTTTCCGCCAAAGATACGGCGGCAAAGAAGCTCGCTGAGGCCGAGGTGTTTGCATGATCCCGGAATCGGTTAATCCAAGAGGATTGGCTGTGCGGCGAAGCCCAAGCGGGATACAAGCTCCTAATAGTTTCGAGAGGCTGGCGTGAATAACAATCAGGTGCAGCCATAAGCAAGCTTGACTTACCCGAAAAACGAACGATCCGATGAGGATCCGAGAATGATAGAAACGACAGCTGGCCGGGAATTTCCGTTGCGGGAAGCGCACCACCTTGTCCGCGATCTGATGACGCCTAATCCCTGGATTTACTGGATTGATTTTCTTTTCCATAACTCATTGGGCTGGGCCGCTTTTATAACCGTCCTTTCCACGCCATTGTTTTCTGCCTGGCAGGTGGCAGCCGCCATCGTTGCTACACTTGCTTTTTACCGTGCAGCTATTTTCATTCATGAACTGGCGCACCTGAAAAAAGGTACATTCAGGCTATTCCGCCTGATATGGAACGTTACTTGCGGCATACCATTACTGGTTCCCTCTTTTACCTATGATGGCGTCCATAATGACCATCACAAACGCGATATCTATGGCACCAGCAAGGATGGCGAGTATATTCCCTTCGCGACCCTCAAACCAATAGCGATGATCGGTTATGTGCTGTTGTCGTTTCTTCTGCCATTTTTCTTTATTGTCCGTTTTCTCGTACTCACGCCTTTGTCGTATCTGATCCCGCCATTACGTAAGCTTGTTTGGGAACGGGCATCCTCCCTTACCATCGACATGAGTTACCAGCGTGCAGAGAATGCTATTCGTAATGACAAACACTGGCGGCTGCAAGAGTTTGCTACCTTCGTATTTGTAACAACAGCGATAGTTTGCATTGCGCTGAATATTCTGACTTACAAGGCCCTTGTTCTCTGGTATGCAATCGCAATGTTTATCTTTTTTATAAACTCATTACGAACGCTCAGCGCGCATGCCTACCGGAACCCCGGTGATCACGAGATGGACTTCGCCGAGCAATATCTCGACTCCATCAATGTTCCAGGTAACCTGTTCATTACCGCCTTATGGGCACCGGTTGGCTTACGCTATCACGCTACGCACCACCTTTTCATGAGCTTGCCTTATCATAACCTTGGCAAGGCGCAACGTCGTTTGGTAGCTGGTTTGAGTGATAACACGCTTTACCTCAAGACCGTGCGTACCAGTATGTGGGATGCGCTGCGGCGTATATGGGGGGAAGCTTCGGCGTCAACCCTGAGCCGCGATGTGTCCAGTACCGGCCCTGCATTGGATGATGCGGTCGGCAGGCAAAGAAACGTATAAGAAAACGGTTCCATTTCGGCACTTCATAAGGCCAATCCACCTGGAATGAATGGGCCGAAAATATAGTCGCTGAGGTAAATATACACCAAGACCAGCTACCGGTCTCAGTCGTAATTGTAAATTATAACGCGGGCCAATTCCTGGCGGACTGCATTCATTCGGCACTGTCACAGGTGAGCGAAGTGCTAGTGGTGGACAATGCTTCCACAGATCTCAGTCTTGAGCTTTGTGCTCAGCACTTTCCTGAAGAACCGAAACTCAGGATCATTCGCAACGCTGTCAACGTTGGTTTTGCTGCAGCCTGCAATATGGGTATTGCGCAGGCTAAAGAACCTTACGTGCTATTCCTCAACCCTGACTGCATTCTGGGTCCAGATTCGTTGCAGCGCATGGTTCAAGTGCTGAAGGTAAATCCTGACGCGGGCATCGTGGGTGGACTGCTGATCAACCCTGACGGAACCGAGCAGCCGGGTGGGCGCCGTGCGGTGCCCACCCCATGGCGCTCATTTGTTCGCGCTTTTGGGTTATATCGCTTTGCAGATTATTGGCCCCGTTTGTTTTTTGATTTTCATCTTCACAAGCAAGCGTTGCCGGATCATCCGGTTGAGGTGGAGGCTATTTCAGGGGCGCTCATGCTGGCGCGGCGGGAAGCAATCGAAGATGTCGGCCTGTGGGATGAAGGTTATTTCCTTCACTGCGAGGATTTTGATTGGTGCATGCGTTTTCGGCAAAAAGGATGGAAGATTCTTTTCGTGCACGATGCCCCGGTTGTACACCATAAAGGGATATGCAGTCGATCGCGTCCCATTTTTGTGGAGTGGCAAAAGCACAAGGGAATGCTGCGGTTCTACCGCAAATTCTTCCGGCATCAATATCCGGGTGCCGTAATGTGGTTGGTAGCGCTAGGGATATGGTTGCGTTTCGGGGCCGTGGCGATATATTACGCTACTCGCCAGGTTAGTGGATTACTGGTGGTCAAGCAAAAATAAACATCTGTTTTCGCAGCATCCAGTAAAAATGCGCGAACGATTTCTCAGCTCAGTGTCGACGGGTTATGTCTACTCCTTCTTCTCCTTATAAAATTATAGTTACTGGCGCGACCAGCATGATAGGCCATTTTGTGTTGCCTCGCCTTTTGGATGCCGGTTATGAGGTTCATGCTATTAGCCGTACTTATAGTGGAAATCCAAACATGACATACATAGACGCAACTGATAAAGGGATGTTTTGGCATCAGGTGGATATTAGCCATGCGGAGCAGTTGCCCCATGTTAACGCGCAAATGCTCATTCATCTTGCTCCTCTTTGGTTATTGCCGCCGCTATTGCCCGTCATGAACTCGTTGCAGATCAAGCGGATTATTGGATTTGGTTCAACTAGCCTGTTTAGCAAGGCCAATTCTGCGGATGCTGGTGAGCGACAATTGGTCGCACGTTTTTCTGAGGTGGAAGAGGCTATCAGCCGTTTTTGCGAACCGTTGAAAATAAACTGGACAGTATTTCGTCCGACGTTGGTCTACGATTGTGTTCGAGATAAAAATATTACACTCATTGCGCAGTTTATTCAGCGCTTCGGGTTCTTTCCATTACTGGGAAAAGCTGCGGGATTACGCCAGCCGGTTTATGCCGATGATCTGGCGGCAGCATGCCTAATGGCGCTTAATCAGCCAGCTACGTTCGATAAAGCATATAACATGAGCGGCGGTGAGACGCTCAGTTACCGTCAAATGGTGGAGAGAATTTTTGGTTCCCTCGGCAAACCAGTACGTTTTCTGGTTATTCCCTCATGGCTATTTCGTTGGGCAATACGCATCATAACGCTGTTTCCCGGTAAACGACATATGACTCCGGAGATGGCAATACGGATGAACGCTGATCTGTGTTTCGATCACGCTGATGCGACACGTGATTTTGGATTTTTACCCAGAATGTTTTTTCCCTGCTGGCGAGACGCTCAAAAATAAGTTGCAGTGTTTAACACTCTCTAATTGCGGTCCGCAGGCCAGGTGGCAACGACATGATGCCGACAGGAGTTATGAGTAAGCTCTCGACCTTGCGCCTGCCTTGTCAATATGAAAAGATCCTTTCATTGCGCACGCGGCTGCCCAACCCGGTAATTATTCAATTCCGGAGAAATAAATAGTGGAAGGTTTTAATAAAACAATCATTCCCGACAACGAAATCGAGATAAGTGCGATACGGGCGCAGGGTGCGGGCGGCCAAAACGTAAACAAGGTGTCCAGCGCGATTCATCTACGTTTCAACATCGGCGGCTCATCGTTGCCCGATATTTATAAAGAGCGGCTGCTCAGGCTGAGTGATCAGCGTATTACCAGGGACGGTATAGTGGTCATCAAGGCGCAACAGCATCGCAGCCAGGAGAAAAATCGGGAGGATGCATTAGGACGACTATATGAACTTATTGATAAGGTAACCACACTACGCCAAAAACGTAAACCGACTAAACCGACCCGCAGCTCACAGATGAAACGGCTCGACAGCAAAACGCAGCGCGGCCTGGTTAAGATCCTGAGAAAAAAATGCTGACTGAGCCTGTACTGTAAATAAAACAGATCGGTTAGCTGTTGGATGTTGATACGGAACTGTAAACCATGATCGTGGATGCCATAGCTGTGATTCTGCTATTCTGTAGTTTTTGTAATGATGCAAACGGTAGACTTCCAGTTGCAACCAGGTTCCTAAATTGCTGCGTGACTCTTTTGCGGAGCAATTGAGGTTTTTGCCTCCTGGAAGACGACGGAAAAAATTGTTCCGACATTCTGTTCGCTTAGAACCTTGATGTGCAGTTTATTATTTTCCGCTACTGTTTTTACTATTGATAATCCAATGCCGCTTGATGTTCTGTTGTGAAGCGCGGCTCTAGGGGTATAAAAGTATTCATCAAAAATATGCGGCAGATCTTTGTCTCCAATACCAATCCCGTGATCAATGATTGTTACGGATGCTGAGAAATCCCGTTTGTCAATGGCAGAAGCAATCTCCACTGATCTACCGTTGTATGAATAGGTGATCGCATTTGCGATGATATTCTCGAAGAGAATTTCGAGCTGATCAGGAATCCCCTCCACGACAAAATTCTCAATAAATGCTTCAATAGTGATATGCCGGGAACTGGCAATCGGTTTTAATTTATCAATACACTTGGAAATCACCGTTTCGATATTGACGTGCTCCAGAGCATTGCTGCTGCGGGCTGCTGCTTTTAATCGTTCAAGTTTGAGTACATCCAGAATTAAGGCTGCCATCCCAGACGCACGACTATCAATTTTTAATATTACCTCTTTTATTTCAGGGGAAGCCACGCCGCAATAATCGCCTTTTATCAGGTTGATTTTGCTGCGGATGGCGTCGAGCGGTGCCTTGAGTTGATGTGTCATAAGCACAGCGTAACGGTCTTTCTCCACCTGCGCGAGGCTAATCTGTTCATACGCATCCAGGAGTTGGCGCTCATGGGTGCGTACGACAATTGAGAGTCGTGAAACTACGTACCAGACGATAAAAAACAATACATCGAGTGTAACCATCCATAAAAGAATATTGACTTTGAGCGGATTTACAGAAGGTGTGATGGAATCCACCAGCATGGATTGAGAGGCTAAAAAAAGAAGTGGGTTTTCACCCAGTAAAACAATGCCATACATGGCGCAAACCAGAATCGTGACAATCAAGCTCTCTATGGTCGAGAAGAAGATGCACGATAAAGCAATGTGCAGCACGTAAAAAAATGGAGCGGGAGTCGCGGTGCTGCCAATAAAATGTACGACGACTGACAGACAGAGAAGATCGACAATGATCTGGGACCAGATATTTATCGATGGAGAATTATATCGGGTTGACTGGCGGAAATCGAGGGCATAGATGTAAGCAATATTTGCAACGCATAATACCATTGTTACCGCAATTGGCCACCCTTGCTGGTGGGTAATACCGATTTTCGTGAGCGTATCCGAAGCAATTAGCGCAAATATCTGAAAAAGGATTAGAACGCCAATTACAACCCATCGAAAAATTATAAACCATCGGGCGTTGCCGATTAGTACTTCGTCGCTGAGCTTCGAACCGGTTACGCCGATGGCGGGGAATGCGAAACGATTTTTGGATACGTCCCAGGAAAATTCCGCAACAGCCATGCTAGACGCTCTAGGAAGAATCTGCTGCAGATTTGGAGTTATCCAGGCGACTACGAATAATGGATAAAAAACTGATGGGTTCGACTGGCTTCTCCACGATCAAAATCCATTCGTCGGTTACACCTGTAAAATAAGGGCGAATTTCTTCACCCAGCGAGGTCATGAATATCATGGGAATTTCCGGAAAGCGTTTTCTGATTTCAACATAGGCTTCCAAGCCCGAGTCCATGGTTTCCACCATTACGTCGAGAACTGCGAGATTCGGATAATTCTTAGAATCCTGAAGGGCCTTTATAAAATCACCCATTGTCTGATAGCTATCGACGATATATCCATTTGCGCTGAGAATACGTCTGACAGTATCTCGAATATCCGGATCGTCATCGATATGTGCTATTCGATATGTTGCGCATTCCTCTTTTGCCAGGATCGAATTCGTAAGTTGGCTTGACAACTTGTCGGGCCCGAGGCGTTGGATAGATGTGTGCATTTTGGTTTCCTTCCGCTTCTGTTTACGTTGCAAAAATACCCTATGGTGAATAGGGTAATATAGCACGTGTGAAGGAATCGTCACGCATAAATTAAATATTCGTGAAGCCGCAGCGCTTTAATCAAGTAGGAGCATGAAACGTAGCGTTTTTGGCGCATGCTTTACCACTTTATCGTTACAAAACCCCTATTTTTCTCAAGCTATATCAAAACCTGTTTCAGCCAATTGCCGATATCGGCAATTTCGTCATTGCAAACGGAATGAGCCATCGAATACTCTCGCCACGTTACTGCATAGCCTGATTCACGCAACTGATGCCTCGATACTGCAGCGAGTGTCATCGGTATAATATTGTCAAGACTGCCGTGAGCCATAAAAATAGAGGTGGCCGAATTGGCTTGATGTGCTTCCGCGACAAGGGTTTGTGGAGCTGGAAGATAACACGATAGCGCCATGATGCCAGCGAGTTTCTCCGCGTAGCGCAGGCCCGTCTGCAATGCTAGGCAGCCTCCTTGAGAAAAACCTGCCAGAATAATATTCTGTGCCACAATACCCCGTTGTTTTTCGCGGTGAATCAGTGTTTCGATCGCTCTTTGCGAATCGTGCAAACTTGCCATATTTTCGCGGAAAGTCGAATTTGGTCCGGCCAAGTCATAGTCGTGCCAAGCCCGCATCACTAATCCGCCATTAATGCTTACCGATCGCATGGGTGCATGCGGGAATATAAAGCGGACGCGTAAGCCGTGAGGCAAGGCGAGTTCATCCACGATGGGGACAAAATCGTTGCCGTCTGCACCAAGGCCATGCATCCATAAAATGGTATGAGTGGGTCGAATCCCGGTTTCAAGTTCGATGGCAGATAACAAGCCTTTAGGCGTACTGGTCATTAGTAAATACGAGCCTTCAAATGAGAGTTGACTTAGCTTAGAGCTAGGATTAGATTCGCGCTTTCAATTTTCAAGATTGAACCATATAAAGCAGGAGAAGACCATGAAGCGCAGGGATTTTATCAAACTGGCCGGCGTAAGTGCCGCACTATTCCCGGTTGCACCGTCAGTGTTCGGCCAGCAGGCTATTCCATCACGATCACATAGCTACCGCCTGACATATAAGGTCGATCTTCCTGGTGAAGGAAAAAAAGCACGCTTATGGCTGCCATTGCCAGACACCGATGATACTCCACACCAATTCTCTCAAGGCAGCGTGTGGAGCGGTAACGCGGACATCGCCAAGTTCGAGAACATTCCCGGAACTACTTCTCCCATGTTTTACGCTGAATGGCGGGGCATCGGTCCGCGCCATGTCACAGTGAGCAGCGTAGTCAAGACCACAGATCGCGTTGTTGATTTGAGCCATTATTCCGAACCGGGCAAGGCGACTATTCCCCTGGATATTAAGCGTTTCCTTCAGCCGACAAAGCATATGCCGCTGGACGGTATTGTACGAAAGACTGCTTTATCCATTGTTAAAGACGCCCATGCCCAATCCCCCTTAAAAAAGGCCCATGCCATCTACGATTGGGTAGTGGATAATTCTTATCGCGATCCGACTATACGCGGTAGCGGACGGGGCGATATAAGGTCCATGCTGGAGTCCGGTAGTCTGGGCGGGAAGTGTGCCGATCTTAACGCTCTGTTTGTAGGTTTGGCGCGTGCCGCAGGCGTTCCAGCCCGGGATCAATACGGGATTCGCATTGATGACTCTGCGGCACACAAAACTCTCGGTAAGTCTGGAGATGTCAGCCATGCTCAGCACTGCCGTGCCGAATTTTATCTTGCAGGTCTGGGCTGGGTTCCCGTAGATCCTGCTGATGTGAGGCAATTGGCGCTCGATGAAGACCTGCCTGTTACCCATCCTAGAGTAGTGGCATTGCGTGAAAAACTTTTCGGCGCATGGGAAATGAATTGGGTGGCGTTTAATCACGCCAGGGATATTACGCTGGCTCGAGACAGCGTAATAGGTGAACTGCCTTTTTTTATGTATCCCCAAGCCGAAATCGCCGGCCACAAACGGGATAGCCTTGAACCTGCAGAGTTTGCTTATAAGATTGTTTCATCAGAGTTGGTGGGTACAGGCGTCAAGTTCTAATATTCAGCACTCCTTTGTTTTTTATCGATATCTTCGTCTATCTCGCGGCCTTCGGGAATAATAGCCTGTAATTCGTGAAATAATGCACGAAAGCTTCTCGGCGGCTTATTCGCAAGTTTTTCGTTGTAGCTATTTCGTATGAGTACACGCAGGTGCTGCAAGTCAGCAGCAGGATATTTTTGCCCCAGTTCAGCTAAAGCCTGATTATCTACCAGGAGGCGATTACGCCATTTTTCCAACAAGTGCAGCCATGCGGTATGCTGCAAGGTTACTCCGGTCCACGCATCAAATTTTTCCAAAATGGGCGCTACATCGACGTCGCGCATCAACTTGCCAATAAATTGCATCTGGCGCCGGCGGGCTTCATGTTTGTGCATCTGCCTGGCTTCACGTATGGCGTCTGCGAGTGCTTCCGGCAGACCAAGTTCGCTTAGTCGTTTAGGGTCGAGCTGTACCAAATTTTCGCCCACATTCTGGAGTGCGTGCATTTTCTGCTTGCGTTGGGTCTTGCTGGGCAAGAGATCCTGTCCCGACTTGTCTTCGTTTTTTTTTCGCATGACGGATTACGGAATCTCTAAGTAAGCCTGTCCCGGACGTGACGGCGGCTTCGTGGGATGCGCATGCATGATAGGTAAACGCGGATGGACGACTCCATTTGCCATTTTGGCAAGTAACCGACCGCAGAGCTGGCGTCCCACCTGGGTGTGGTGTTTCTTGCCTCGTGTTTCCTCATCTTGGGCAGGTTATGATCTCCATCATGCTCCTCTTGAGCATTCGAATGTTACCATCAACTAGAACAACAGACTTGTTTAGGTTTTTTAATGTGGGATTAAGAAACTGCTATCATAGCGTGAATTAACGCGTAAGCTTATTTGATTCGTCGAACTTGCTTTTTTGTTTGGAGAATATGCTGTTCGATAGTCCTTCCACGTAACTTTCGTAAAGTCGCTATGAACGATATCGCCAGGTCTTCACCAAGTTTTTCCTATTCTTTTACGACGCTTCAGCAAATCGCGCGTGACGTTCTTGATCACGCCAGGAAGGGTGGCGCCAGCGCCTGTGAAACTGATATATCGGATGGTTTCGGCCAGAATGTTACCGTACGGCGGGGAGAAGTGGAAACGATCGAGTACAACCGCGATAAGGGGCTATCTGTAACAGTTTATATTGGCCAGAAGCGTGGTCATGCAAGCACATCGGATTTTTCTTCACAGGCTGTAAGCGATACGGTGGCGGCAGCTCTCTCTATCGCCGCCCACACTGCTGCGGATGATTGCGCGGGACTGGCTGACGCTGACTTACTGGCACGGCAATTTCCCAATCTCGATTTATACTTCCCATGGGATTTGCCGGTTGAGCAGGCCATACTGCTTGCTCAGAGTTGTGAAGCAGCTGCGTTTGCGGTTGACAAGCGTATCAACAACTCCGAAGGAGCAAGCGTTTCCCTGAGTGAATCGCAGTTTGTTTATGCAAATAGCCTTGGTTTTATGGGTGGCTATCCGGCCTCCCGTCACAGTATCAGTTGTGCGGTGATCGCGAGTCACGGCGAAAGCATGCAGCGTGACTATTGGTACAGTACGGTGCGTGATGCCGCGGATATGGAGCACGCCAATAGCGTCGGCGAGAAAGCAGGGATGCGTAGTGTCGCCCGTTTAGGTGCAAGGAAAATTACCACTTGCGAACTGCCTGTGCTGTTCGAAGCACCCATCGCCTCCAGCCTAGTGGGACATTTTGTTAATGCTGTGAGTGGTGGCAGTCTTTACCGGAAGTCATCATTTCTATTGGATAGTATTGGCAAGCAGGTATTTTCACCGGATATTCAGATCCAGGAATTGCCCCACCTGAAAAAAGGCTTGGCAAGCGGAGCCTTTGACGATGAGGGGGTTGCCGCTCACGAGCGAAAAGTAGTGGAGAACGGCGTGGTACAAGGTTATTTTCTCAGTAGTTATTCAGCGCGCAAGCTTGGGTTGCGTACTACCGGAAATGCTGGTGGCAATCATAATCTGATTCTGGATAACGGTGCGGCGCTGGAATTCTCCGCACTGCTCAAAAAAATGGGTAAGGGTTTGTTAGTGACTGAATTGCTGGGTCACGGCGTGAACTCTGTCACTGGAGATTATTCCAGGGGTGCCGCAGGCTTCTGGGTGGAAGGTGGAGAGATCCGTCACGCAGTTGAGGAAATCACTATCGCCGGTAACTTGAAAGATATGCTGTCCGGTATTTCTGCGGTGGGTAGCGATGTGATTGTACGTGGCTCCAAGCAATGTGGCTCTCTACTGGTAGATCGGATGATGGTTGCGGGCGGCTGAAAAGATTCGGATATTTAATGGTACTGCTGCTCTAATTCCCGAAAGATACTGCGTTTTGTTCGTCCGCTTTCCCGATAAGCAGTAACAGTCAGGACCTCGCTTACTTTCTGATTCCACGATGAATCTACATTTGCTTATTCCTGCCCTTTTCTGGCCGGAAGCATCGTTACACGAAATTTACCGCGATTTGTCGCTACCTGCCCTCGAAAGCCTGTTAGCAAGAAGTTTATGCACTACCGATGAAGCGTACGCAGTCGAGGCTTGGCTTTGCCACGCTTTCGGTATACCAAAGCAATACGACTGGCCGGTCGCGCCCATCACTCTGCAAATGGATGCGAGAGAAAAGTTAAAAACGGAGTACGATTACTGGCTTCGCGCCGACCCCGTGCACTTGCACATCGAACGTGATCAGATCGTACTGGCTGACAGCCGTATTTTTCAAATTTCAGTTGATGAGGCAGGCCAGTTTACCGACATGCTTAATAAGCATTTTGCCGAAAATGCTCAGGAGATATCATTTCTGCCGCTACGTCCCGATCGCTGGTATTTGCACATTACAAAAACTCCCCCGCCACAAACGCACTTGCTCAGCGAGGTTGCTAATAAAGGTATCAGCGAATTATTGCCATTCGGCACAAATAGCATGAATTGGCATGGGCTTTTCAACGAAATTCAAATGCTGTTGCACGAACATTCTCTTAACCGGTCGCGAGAAGATCGTGGCGAACTTGCTGTTAACAGCACCTGGTTCTGGGGCGGCGGGGTCATGCCGGCATCCATAGCGTGTCCCTATACCCATGTGTGGAGCAATGATGTGCTGACTCGGTCTCTGACACTGGCATCGGCTACAGCTCATGCGCAACTTCCAAATGATGCTGCAGCATGGTATCAATCCGCCGTATCCGGCAATCATCTGGTCGTACTCAATCCTCTGCATGGAAAAGCCCAATATGCAGACGCGTATG
The DNA here is from genome assembly GCA_039922995.1 of Nitrosospira sp. Taxonomy (GTDB): domain Bacteria; phylum Pseudomonadota; class Gammaproteobacteria; order Burkholderiales; family Nitrosomonadaceae; genus Nitrosospira. The sequence continues at coordinate 18,631 of JBDTDT010000031.1, forward strand.
GCTGGCGCGAGAGTCTCAAGGAACTGGAGCAGAAGTGGTTTGGCTCTTTGTGGGTAATGTTAAAACAAGGCAAGTTCAATCAGCTGACCCTCACCGCCCTCAGTACAAATAAAACTAAAAATTTCATATTGAGACGCCATGATTCGAGAAAATTCTGGCGTAGAGCGAAACCGCTTCATCTGCTGGCTGAGTGAAACAGCGGACGGCGAACTATCAAATTTTCTTCAAAGTTACTGAAAATATGGAGAGCCATTGTTGAAACTCGTGTTTCCTATCGATATGCTTCGCAATACAATCTGTACACACGAGTTTTAGTTGTCCTATCACCTGATACCTACGAATAAGTCATATTCTTAAGGTTTTAAATCGCTGTATTATCATAAATAAGTTGTTAAACCCCTCAATTACTTTGCCGATGTGCATGGAAAATATACCCCTTCTAATATTAGAAGTCTTGATAGAATGCTCCATTTGGTCGAATGGTTGTAATGGAGCCCTAAGACAAAATAAAGAAGATAAATCATGGAAGGAGAAATCATGACAGATTTAGAGCTGTTCGAATCATTGCTGAGCTGCAACACGGTTGAAGAAGTGCATAGCAATGCGACGGCCATTGCGAGCCAGATGGGATTCGAGCATTTTCTATATGGCGTGCAGGTCAATACATCCCTTACCCGCCCTTATCGATTTATTCTCAGCTGTTATCCCGAGGCATGGCGTAAACGTTATGATGAAGAAGGGTATGCCGGTATTGATCCGACAGTGTCCCACTGCGCCAGAACGGCCATCCCCATCATCTGGAAGAACGAAGTTTTCAAAGGGCGC
>JBDTDT010000032.1:0-6448 GCA_039922995.1 Nitrosospira sp.
TAAATCCAACCAGGTCAGACTGCCAGAAGCGGCCAGATTCTAGTTTTGAATCCCATCAGAATTGGGGGGACGTCACCTGCCAGAAAGTTCTACTTCTTGCTTGTCTCTTAAAGGGGGAAGCTTACGATCGCCCTGCGTCTCAGCGGGATATTCACGGAAGGAGACATCGGACAATACAGGCAGCTCCTTGAGGATAAGCTGGCTAAACATCGGTATGTCAGCATCTGTATCGATTTGACGGGCCTGTCGGATATGAATGCCGGTGCGCTGGTTGACGGGGTGAAGGCCGACCTGGAATGGCTCCGCCACCTCGGCCAGTTTCCCGCTACGCCGTGGTTTCGGACAAGCAGTGGCCGGGCGCGCTGATGGGTGTCGTGGCGCCGGTGCTGTTTCCGGCCCTGGAGATAAAAGTATTCACGCCCCATCAGCGCGATGAAGCCGTGAAATGGGCGGCCGAATTTCCGGAAGCGCCCAAAACGGGTGCCCCCGCGTTTCGGTTCCTCCCGACTTCCAGGGAGAATGTCCTGGCCTTCGAGATCAACCAAAACGGGTGCCCCCGCGTTTCGGTTCCTCCCGACTTCCAGGGAGAATGTCCTGGCCTTCGAGATCAACGGCATGATTTCGGGGGAGGAAATGCCCGGCGTCATCAAGGAATTCGAGACATTCCTGGCGCACCACGATAAAGTGCGGATGCTCAATCGCATGAAGCACTTTGGCGGCATCGATCCCTCGGCTCTCATGCAGAACGGACTGGTTTCGATGAAACTCGCCGCCATGCGGAAGGTGGAGCGCTACGCCATCGTCGGTGCGCCGGGCTGGATACGCAAGATTATCGAGACGCTGAATCCCGCCTTCCCTGATCTCGATATGCGGACCTTTCCGGCCGACCAGGAAGACCAGGCCTGGGCGTGGCTCGACGCCAGCCCGCGCGGCTAAGCCGAAAATTCAGCGTGCGCCGGCGCCTGGCATGCTACCTCCAGTTTCGCCTTATCGGCGAAAAATATCGTTGCGCGAGCGGTCCATACCAGCGGCAAGGGTATCGATTTGACTGGCAACATCTTTGCTGGCGCGAACGGCAATCGGTTCTGCAAGTTCCATGATCTTTCCTTAACAAAGGATTTGTAATCCCTGGCAATCACGGGTAATCGTAGTATGGATTCCGGATTCGCCTGAAGGTCTATGCCCAGGTGCGCAGGCCGATCACACCCCAATAGCCAAGATATGCCGTGGCGAACATCATTGCCGGGATAACCCCTATCGAATACCAAAGGACTGCCTTGCGTATTCCCTGTTTCGGCATACGCCATAAGACCACACCGCTTGCCAGGGTAGAGAGGGCAAACATGACAGTTGCCAGGAAAATCCCCCCCGACCAGATAGTCAGGTTTCCTAAAAGTACCCTGATATCGCCGCTATCCGAAACGACAAAACCGATGCCAACCATGAGTACGACACTCGACGCGGCAAGCAGCGGGAACCCTAGAATACTTAGCTCTGCCGGACGGAAATAATTCTTGCGGATGCAACCCAGCAACCAGAAAGGCATATAGAGGAGCACCGAGACCAGGGCCAAAACCGCCCACGCCGCCAGCATCATTTCCGCCAGGGCGGCCCAACCCAGGATGCGCTTCATCGTCATCATCCCTCCATATAATTGGATGAATTTTCCATCTTCATCCATGGCCAGCAATTTTGCGGTGGCGATCGGCTCGGAGATCTGGCGGAATTGCATGTCGTCAACGGGAACAAGAACCAGCTCTGTTCCTGCCAGCGGCGAATCGATGAGCAACTTGCCTTCCTCGACACGAACATGTGTCATACCCCCGAGACGCTCGATAAAGTGGCCGGTCTTGTCACTGGGCGAATCGGGGATGTACCAGCCTTCGTATGAATGGGCATTCACAGGGAGCGCGGCGGTGGTGGGCAAAAGCGGCGCCTGCAATGCCCGTGTGATGTATGCGCGAATCGCATTACCGATTCTCATGGCAGCATCAGGGTTGGCCGTGTTGATGCTATAGAAATAACCTACGTTTGCGTCGGGCAGGTAGGCCAGCTCTGTCAAGCCGCCATCGACGGCACCGCTGTGCCCGTGATAAACGAAACCGTCATGGATGCTCACGCTGCTGCCGAGCCCATATCCCCCTTTGCCCCCTCTGAGCCCCTTTTGGGCCGCCCAGGTGCGCGTCGAGGTCTCCATGCGATCAATCGAAGCCAGCGCCAACACCTGCACGCCGTTTACGGTGCCGCGGTGGAGATAGAAAGCGAGATAGGCCGCCATGTCTTCGGCCGAAGCGTTTATCGAGCCGGATGGACGATAGAGCATGTTCCAGTAAGAATAAGGTGTCTTGCCATCGAGGTGATAAAGTTCCGTGAGCACCATTGGGGCGGCCGGGAAATAGGTCGCGGTTTTCATCCCGATCGGTCCGAAGAAATTTTGCGCGACAGAATCTTCGAAGCGTTGTCCCGTCAATTTCTCGACAATATAGGCGGCAACAGGGGGGCCGGAGTTGTTGTAAGCCATGCGGGTGCCCGGCGGCCAGCGGGAGACTCGCGAGCGGCGGCCGTAATCCAGCGCCTCGCGCAAGCCAAGCCCCGAGCCGTCTTTCGCATATTCATGCAAATGCATGTTGTCCCAGCCGGTCGTGTGCTCCAGCAAATCGACGATCCGTACCGGATCGTCCTGTTCCCATTGGTTCTCGAACCATACCTCCGGAACCCACTTCCGCACCGGGTCCATCAGGGAGAGCTTCTTTTCATCCACCAGCTTGAGGATCGATAGCGAAACGAATGCCTTGGAGACGGACCCGATCCGAAACAGTGTTGCCGGCGTCGCAGACCGATTATTGGACACGTCGGCCTTGCCAAGACCCGCAGTCCATTTCCGGCCATCGCCATGCACGATCGCGACTGACAGCCCCGGCGTATGCGTGTCGCCGAGGATCGTTTCAAGCTGCATTTGCAGTTCATCAACGGTTCGCGCAGCCGGCAGGGTCTCTGTATCCTTGCTTTGCGCAGCATAAGTCACAGCCAACAGCAGACAAGCCAGAAATATGGACGGCAATCGCATTTTCTGAATGTTCAGCGTCCTTTACTTAACCTGGGACGCTTAGCCCAATAAGAATCGATTTGTTGCCCGTGCATGGGGTCAGCCTGGTTTGAAACGCACGCTGTTATTCTTAAATTCATTCCAGCATTCCCCATCGTTTTTTATATGGGGTTCAGGGCATAATGGAACGTAAAACTCGGTTAAGACACCTGGCACCTTTTTCTTGTCCCTGAAAACTTAGTCTGGGAGGCGCCAGGAGTATAGTGGGCAGGGGTTTTTTATTTAAACATTTACCCTTGATAACATATTTTATGATGTTTTTCTTATTCTTATTATTGATAAAATATCTCATCAATAATAGAATAGAACAGAAGAATGAGCTCATCCAATTTTTGCCGGTTTCCTATCGCGGATGGTATGCCGGGCTCAAGATTCATGAGTGATGCGAGTATTACAACGCGGTACGTCCCCACTCTCCCTTGGAGTGAGCGGCACCAGCGGAATTCGCCCGTGATGCAAGGGAAAGCGCTTTCTCAACAAGCCTACAGAGCCGGTGTTTTTATATTTTAGACCGGTGCTGATTTTAGGCAGATCAACAATAAATACTATCAAGGAAGATTTTAATCGCAGGAGAGAATTATTATGTCAGGAAAAACATATCAAGCTGGTGTCAAAGATTATCGTGAGAGTTATTGGGTGCCGGATTATATCCCGCTCGACACAGACTTATTGGCTTGTTTTAAGATTGTGGCTCAGGATGGAGTGCCTCGTGAAGAGGCTGCTGCCGCAGTCGCGGCCGAATCCTCCACAGGTACCTGGACCACTGTGTGGACTGATTTGCTCACTGACATGGATTACTACAAGGGCCGCGCTTACCGGATTGAACCAGTTCCGGGTGATAACACGGCATTCTACGCGTTTGTTGCTTACCCTATTGATTTATTCGAAGAGGGTTCGGTCGTCAATGTACTGACCTCATTGGTCGGCAATGTATTTGGTTTTAAAGCCATACGTAGCTTGCGACTGGAAGATCTCCGGTTTCCCATCGCTTATGTTAAGACCTGTGGGCCGAAGGATACTTTCCTGCACGGACAGTGGTTGCAGCTTCAGGTTTACCCATGCATGCTTTAGTGCAAATTGAAGCAGTTGTGTCACACGCAGACGGTACGCCCCCACAAGCTGTTGAGGACAGGCATAGAATCGTCATAGAAGCAAACAATACGGAAAATGCACCACAAAGTTCTCTATCTACTCAAACGGTAGCTTTTTCTCATTACAATCATATTTCGGCTCAATTAGGTATCGATCCCAGATCCGGCAAAATGGTAGCCGGCGGGGTAAAAGAGCAGGCTGGACAGTGCTTAAAGAATATCGAGGCGATCCTGGAAAGTATCGATCACGGTATGGATGATATAGTTAAAGTAAATATCGCCCTTAAAAATATCGCGGATATCGGTGCTGTAGACGAAGTTTACACAACATTCTTCAGAAGCGATCTTCCTGCAAGAACAACAGTTGGCGTGTCAGCTATCCCCATGGATGCTTTGGTACAAATTGATGCCCTTGTTTCTAACGGTGAAAGTACGGCGCCAGGGTTGTCATAATAATACCCGGAACCCGGGCAGATAATTCCAAAAGCTATATCAATGTCCACATATTAACTCACGGGTTTATGGAAAAAATTAGCTGAACCCTGTTGATTTGGAAATTTTCTGAAAAACAAATACTCGAGGGGAAACTCCACCTTGGTAATATCACGCCAGCCGAATTTGCGGCTCAACACCTATTTGCAACCCAGGATTCTACTGCGCCGTGCAGCTAATTACAGGTAGCAGGTCACAACGTCAATAACTATGCAAGATACAGTACAAAATTTGCCATCGATAAATGTAGCCTTTGCTGTAATACAAAGGGAAGATGGACATGTACTTATGGCAGAGCGTCCTTATGGAAAGGAATCCGCCGGTTTCTGGGAATTCCCGGGGGGTAAATTTGAGTCGGGAGAGAGCGCCGACCAAGCAATCACACGGGAACTATATGAAGAATTGGGTATTAGATTAAAAGTAGCTTATCCATGGATATGTTACAACCACACTTATCCCGACAAAATTGTTAACTTACACGTCTACCGTGTTTTTTCCTGGGAAGGGACGCCCTCGGGCCGGGAAGGTCAACGTATATCTTGGGAGAATCCAAGTTCAGTTACTGTGATGCCCTTGTTACCAGCGAATGAAAAAATTCTTCAAGCAATTGCATTGCCCTTGATATATGCCATTATCAATGCTGGCCCTGGCCCTGGTATTAAGGTGAAACTTATGAGGCGCCTTATTTATTTGTTGGAACAAGGGGTACGTTTGATGCAAGTACGCATACAGAGCATGAACCCCGACCAACATATACAGATTATGCGTCCTATCGTCAATTTGGCGCATAAGTATGGTGCAAAAATCTTAGTGAATGGAAACGAGCCGCTTGCTCTTAAGTCCGGTGCTGACGGCATCCATCTGTCAGCCAATCAGCTAATGAACATGCATACCCGACCTTGCACACCATTATTGTCAGTCTCATGCCATAATGCAAGTGAGCTCGCACATGCTGTTACCTTGCGTGCAAATTTCGTATCATTATCACCAGTACGTTCCACGCCAACACATCCAAATGTTTCCGGCATGGGCTGGAAAAAATTTGCTGACCTAACAAATAAGTTACCTATGCCGGTGTATGCGTTTGGAGGGTTGGACTCCGATTACCTTGCAACCGCTATGCGCCACCATGCTTACGGAATAGCTTTATCAAGTAATATTTAACAGCATTCCGCCATGCATCAATGAAATGGGGTAAACCGGCTTTACGTACGCCAAAACTATTGGCGAGGGCAGGTATTGTTTATGGGGGCGTTTGACGAAAGGGAAATTAAAGTACGCTAATGCTTTGTAAGCCTCTGATTATCATCTGTTCGCAATTCGTAATGTTTAATGGAAAACTGTCACCGAGGGGAACTGATAAGTTCTTGATTTATCGTAATGCGAATGTAGCAAACGTACATTAATTTCCCTTTCGCCAAACGTCCCCAATACCCATCAATAAAGTTTTTGGCGTTGCTAACGCGGCCAGCAAATCGAAACTGTCGACCTGACATTCATTGATCGGTGTAGTGGTTCCCGAAATGGCGGCTGCTGACACGACTGTTGGGTCTACCCCCAGTAGGAGGATTAATAAAACAATACCATGCATTATTCAGTTTGATGAAGCAAAAAGGACCATTAAGGTGGCAACTCACGAAACGGAATACATGGACTCCCTCGGTTTTGCAAGCGCGATGATTTTAGCGACAGGCATGGATTGCAGGAATACATTCGGCCTGTTGAAGGGCTGGCGTATTTCCTGCCCCATGGCCCTGAT
>JBDTDT010000033.1:0-14688 GCA_039922995.1 Nitrosospira sp.
TGGTTGTTTATCCTAAATCCGGCAGTTGGACGGGGCGGAGTGTGTGGTTTCGGGGTGCAGGGCAAGGCGTAACGACGCGGAATGGTGCGACCGCGCAGGGAGGAGCAGTGCCTTCCGCAGGAAGGTGCGACCCCGCAGCGGGATGCGGGCGCCAAGAAGCGCGATCGCGGCATCCCCTGCGGCTGCCCGATCCCCGCTGCGCGGGGTCCCTCGTGCGACGCTCCAGGGCGCCCCATTCCAAGGAGTTGCAACGCTGCCATGTGCTACAGAAACCATGCAATCTGCCCCGTAGCGAGCTCACCCGGAAGGTAAGGGTCAAACAGCACAAAATATTTTTATTTATCATGACTATAACCTGATAAATGAGCGGTCAACTGCCGGATTTAGGTTTAATGAAGCCATGAAACATTGCTTCAACGTGGGCATATTTCTCTATTGCTTCAGCCTCCCTTCGCACGGCGGGGAATTCGATGCAAAACGCCATAAAATGGCGGAGGTGATAGCGGCCGATGTTGCCGCCAACGAAGGTTTCGCTTGCTTGCCTTAAGGAATCTCTGAGAATATCTGAAATAGAATCTTTGAAATGGGAATCGCTGAAATGTCTAGCCGCTGCGTTCGCAGCTCTTTGAGGACAGCGGTTTGTCCGAAAAATGGGCATCAAGATCGAGATCGAGCTTCAGCTGTCCGGCAGTGCAGCGCTGGTGCAGCTGGGTAGCCAGTTGTTTCAGGTTGGCCCGCAGGCTGGCAAAGTCGGCGCTGGTGAACAAAGTTTCGTGCCGGAAAAACGCTTCCACTTCCGGCCGGCCGCTTATCCGGTCGAGACTCAGCAGCCGGTAATAGGTCTCCGGATCCATATGGGCGATGCGGTCGGCGAGACCGGCCGATTTCGCAATATTGCTCTTGGCCACGCCGCAATCGTTGTCCTTGAGCATCATTTGCTTAACCTTTACAGCCTTGCGCTGCGTCACCTCGTCAGCCGTCAATTTTCGCTCGTTCCTGACCTTGCCGTCCTGCGCGTCGAGATAATAATAAACCGGCACCTCATGAATGTTACCGAAGCGGTCCTGCTGGTTCAGCAGCATGTCGAGTACAATCAATTCCGAAGCGTCCTTGATCTGTACCATTTTTTGCACATTGTCGGCAGTGAAGTTGCGGCCAACCATCGTGGATACATCCGCGCTACGCGCGAGCAGGGCTATGGTCGGATTCCGGTCACGGAAATTCTGTGCGCGGGCCAGGCTATTGCCGCCGCCATTGAAAAAATCGTTGTAGAACTCCTCATGGCTGGGGTTATCCACCAGCGCGCCATACGACTGCGAGAAGTCGTCCGTCAGCAGCAGTGCGCGGCGGCTCGCGTTCGGCCCGGCGGTGAGCTGAGCCATCAAACCCGCCCATGTTGCACGGATCAGGCTTGACGCCGGCGCACGGGCCAGCGCCTTGCGCCCGAGCGCGATATGGTCTGCCAGGTCATAGGTGCGCAATACCGCTGGCGGCACGTTTGCCACATTGCCAAGGATGCGCGAGACATGGTAATAGCCGAGGAGGGACGGCGTATAGCTGCAGCTCGTGCTGAGCTTGTACTTTGCGATCTTTTCACCCTTGGGTGACTTGCAATAGGTGTCCTGGAACTTCTGGGCCGTCGTGTCATCGGGAATGGCAAAAATATCCAGACCGGGATTAGTGCTATTCAGCTTGGGGCAGACCGCGGCATTTTTCCGGACGTCGATCGCGCAAAGCTGTTCCATTACCCTGGCGTCACGGGTGCTGTAGCTCGCGCCATCGAAGCGTGTGGGCACCGCGCAGATCTCGGCCTCGCGCCCGGGCACCGGCAGTTCGACGATCTTTTCCCCGACAATTTTTTCGCCCCGGATCAGTGTCGGATTCGATGTATCCTGCGCCATTGCGATCGCGGGCGCGGCACCGAGCATGACAATTACCGCAAATTTCATAACATGTGAAACAACGTGTGCGCCAGCCCAACCCACGGTGCCAGTCCGCAAAAAAGAGCAGATACCGGCAAGATTCATATCAGTCTCCTGCACCGCTGCAATCCACCGATTCCTCCGTGGGCTCGCCTTTCAAAAATTTCATGGGGTTCAGGTCGAAACGCAGTTTGCCCGATCGGCAGTTCGCCTGCAGTATGCCTGCCACATCAATGGTATTTTTTATCATCAACTCCAATTGCGCCGGCTTGAGTCCAATCTCGCCGGCAAGAAAATCCGAGATCGGGCCGCGCTGCTGGAAGTCATGGCTCAAGGCCATGAGCCTGCGGTACACACCGGCATCGAAATGCCTCAGATTGGAGACCATGCCGGTCTGTACCGAGAAGTTGGCATAGCGCCGCGACAAGCCGGCGTCGTTGTCTCCAATCCATGTGCGTTGCAACAGCACGGGATGGTACGGGCGCAACTCGTCGGGTACGGCGAGTGAATTCATGCGCGAGCGGGGAACCTTTGAGTGCACCTTGTCGTGCTGCACTTTGCCATCGGCATCCACCCAGTACCAGCGCCAGACATAGTCGATATTGCCCACGCGGTCCTGTTGCGAAAAGATATGGTCCAGCACGGCGATCTTGCTCAGTTCACGCATCCAGAACACCATCTGCTGCGCCGGGTAAGGCGCGCCCGCAATGGCGTTCACCAGCGTCGCGTCGCGCCGCAATGCCGTGAACGCCGGGGTGGTCTGGAACTCCCGCGACTGCGGGGCGCCCCATGCGGCCTTGCGCGGACCGTTAATCTCCACGCCATAGCGCGCGCCCTTGTCGTCGAGCAGCACGCCATATACCTGCTGGCGGTCGGCGGTAAACAGATCATCCGTCGGTACGTAAGCGGACGGATTGCGTACCGACGTGCGCACCCACTCCCACGCGCTGCGGTTCATGCTGCCTTGGCCGCTGGCATGCGCGGCCACGCGCTTATCCAGCACCGCCTTGTCGATGGTCCGGTACACGGCTACCGGTACTTCCACCAGCGTATCGAGGTAGCGTGAAAGCACGTAATACATCAGCGCCGAGTTGGACATGGTGCCGCTCGTGTTGCGCTGGTTCATCGTCATCTTGAACTTGGCCAGTCGCTCGTGCCCTTCCCGCGTCCCGCAGCGCTGGCTTTCATAAGCCTGCGGGGCGAGTCCCGAGCCCTTGATGTCGTACACCATCACCGCCGCGCTGGTGCTCCAGGTCTTGGGGCACAACGCCACGACGCCGCCATAAAAATCGATGCCGCACAGCTCCTTTTCCTTCGCCTGATCACCCTTGGAGGGCATAACGCCGGGCATGGGCAGCGGAATACGGCATTGTTCCGTGAGACCGTCTGGCGAAATAAAGTCTTCGCCGTGGGCGAAGCCGGCGAGTGCAATGAGCAGAAGCGGCAGGAGGCGATGCATGGAACCTCTCTCAGGGGAAAGATAATAAAGCGTCTTTAAGCCGGTACCGACTCGCTTCGATTCCTCAAATCCGGCAGGCTGCTATAAATATTTATAGTAGCTAAAAGCAGAAAAAACCAGGGTACCTCCATAATTTTTCAGGAACTCATACCCCAATTTTTCCCCTCGGCTTTCCGGGGAAGACTATGTCCAAGGATCGGTCGGATACGCCAAACGTGGAACTGATGGTCTCCGACAGCAATACCCGCCAATCGGCCATAGCGGGCAGATCCCTCCCTTCATGGAGCGCTGCTTCGGAGAGTCCCGCGAAATGCCCCGCCATGCGCCCACCCCCGATCGAACCACCGGCCAGGAGAAACAAGCCGCCATGGCCGTGGTCCGTTCCCTTGGTGCCGTTCTCGCGGACGGTCCGCCCGAACTCGCTCATGACGACCACGCGTGTCCGGACCCACTCATCCGTCCCAAGCGATTCCTTCAGGGCTGACAGCCCCCCGGAAAGGTTCTGCAAAGCACGCGAAAGGGTCGCTTCTTCACCCGCATGCGTATCGAATCCGCCCAGATCGACAAAGGATACGGCCAGGCGGCTGTTGGCTTTCAATATGCGTCCAAGATGTGCGGCGATTTTTGGAAAACCGTTGGCGGATAGGGCCCCGCGCGCCGCGCCTTCCGTATCGATGGCGGCATCGATCTCGCCTTGTGTGGAAATCGCCTGGTCAATGGCTTCGCCGGTTTTCAGGCCGGCATGGGCTTTGCGAATTGCATCCAGCACCTTGCCGGCGGGCAACTTTAATCCGGAGCCGGATAACGGCGCCACGTCCGGTGGATTGTCCGCTCCCTGGAAAGTGAGCGGTATTTCGCGCGTGAAGCTGATCGCCCCATTGCTCGGCCGTTCGGCGCCGAGTATTGTCGCCAGACGTGCCATGAAGCCGGATTCGCCCTTTGCGGCACCGCTGCCGATTTCAAAAAGATCCTGCGCCTGGAAATGGCTGCGGCTGGCGTCGGTGGTCCCGGCGGATGGGCAGAAAAGCAGCTCGCGCGATGCGAACAGGTCAGCCAAATCCTTGCAGGAAGGGTGTGCCGAGAACCCGGTCCCGGCCAGGCTGATTCCCTGCTCCAGGGTTTTCCGGGAAAGATTGGGACGCAGTGAAAGCAGGGCCGGATCGGACACCGGTGCAATGGCAAATAATCCATCCATCCCGCCGCGAAGGAATATCAGAATAAATCGTCCGTCATTGCCTGCGGCCGGTGTGGCAAGTGCGTAGGCGCGCCGCACCATCATGCCCGGTAACGCCGCTGCAACGACCCCAAGCCCCAGGGACTTGATGAAGAGACGGCGCCCGGAGATCAAACCTGAAGAATTTTTAGGGGAACTCATGGCTAGATTTTCAATATTGATGGAATATAGGCCAACTTTGCACTTTGCCAATACGGTTTGGCACTCAGCGATGCATGGCTTCAGGCGACGATAGGAGGGCTGCCACCTGCTCATTGGGACCCAGTTCTGCGATCGCTGCGGAAGTGGCGGGTGAAAGCGGCCCCAATGTGGTTTCGATCGCACGCAAATCGGGCTGGCAGGGCGAACCCCGCATAGATCGCTGTTTTCCCTCATTCATTTCCTTGAGTCTGAATGAATTCCTTGTGTTGTCCGGGTCAGCTTGCGCAAGCGGGATACGGTTCGCGGCAATCCCCATCGCAAAACGAACGCGCTTTGCCATCGCTGCCGGAGACAACCAATCGGCTTCTCTGGCGCCATAGCCATCGGGCGTAGTCCGCATGAAAGGGGCCTGACCCGCATCCATGGCGGAAGCGGCGAGCAATTCTGCATTCCCGACAGGCTGGCCCTGGCATGCGGCGCGCGCAGCTGACAGGAGTTGATCCAGCGGTTCCTTGAATTTCGCCTGTTCTTCAATGCTCGCAACGAATTGCGGCGATTGGAGCAGGGCATCGAGCGTTGCCGAAATCCCCCCGCCCGACTGTAGGAAAGCATCCGTCATGCTCTTGACCACGGCCTCGGACGGCGTGTCGGACAGGAACCTGAGAGCCAGCTTGCGGCTGATATGGCGCGCAGTAGCAGGGTGGGTGGCAAGAAGATGCAGCGCCCGGTCAATCTCATCAAGGCCATGCCCCGGCGGGAAATTCTGGCCAAGCAGACGCTTTGCTTCGAAATCATGGCGGCGCGGGTCAAACAGGAAAAGTGCCTTGCGCACAGCACCCGCACGGTCAAGGACGCGATCGTTCATGTTGGCTCTCCAGATCCCCGCACCGCTGATGACTCGCGCAAGTTCCTGGACATCAGCCTGGGTATACCCGGCGTCCACCCCGAGCGTATGCAGCTCCATGAGTTCGCGGGCGAGATTTTCGTTAATACCCGGTTTCTTGCCGCGATTGGCGGCAAATCTGGCTGCCCGGCTGTTTGGCGCTGTGGATTGGGCGTTATCCAGATATATCTGCATCGCGGGATGAAAAAAACTCGCCCGGAGCAATGTCTCGAAGGAATCTTCTTCTATTGCCGCTTCGATATGGCGCGCGTAATCTCCTATCAGGATTTTTCCGAAACTCTTCGGCGCATAGACCGAAAAATGGTTCAGCCAGAAGGAAAACAATGCTTCATGCGCCTGATTGTCACTGTTAGCCATTGCCAGCAGGCGGGTTTTGATCGCGCCCCGGACATGCAGTCGCTCCAGCTGCTGGACTTCTTTCCTGCGCATCGGGTCGTCCTTGAGATCGTCGCGTTCGCTTCCGCCAAGGCCATAGGCTGCCCACGTCAACTCGATCGGTTGGGCATTCGGCATTTCCGCGATTTGATCGGAGATAACTGCTGGCAACGTACTGCCTTCGAAGATACCTCGCTCGACGTAGGCCCGCGGACTCATGCGAGCAACATTGGCGATCGACTCGGTAGTGGGGCCGTAGCCAAATCGGCCAAGCATTGCACGAGCAAGGGGCTCGCCCATCGGGCGGTCAAGCTCGATGGATTGTGCGGCCGCGCTTCCCCCGAACATCCATGCAAACGCGGCAGGAATGCCAAGGCAGATCAGCCGGCAAAGTAATCGACAAATCGACGGGTAAATCAGGGACCAGCTCAATTGAAATTGCCCACGAACACAGGATACGAGAACTGAAAACAGAGAACCGCCGCTCAAGATTCAAGCCCAGCCAAGCGGCGCATAGCCTTGATCCATTCATCGCCCGCTTTGACGACAGTATCCCGATGACGGCCGTCGGGAACGATAAGTAACGATTTGGGTTCCAGGGATATGGCATAAAGATGCTTTCCCATCTCGACTGGAACTATCTCATCCGATGAACCATGTATAAAAAGTTTTGGAACCCGGATATTCTTGATCTTCTCGTCGGATGCATATTTCTGGGTAAGAATTAATGATAAGGGAAGCCATCCGTACCGCGTGGTTTGCACAACGTCCGTAAACGAAGTGTATGTTCCCTCGACCACCAGCGCATCCAGATGAGCTGCCGTCAATGCCAGATCGATTGCTACCGCCCCGCCCAACGAATGGCCGTAGATCAGGCGCTTCCTCGCACGGGGCCCGAGGGTCAGCATCCGCTCCCAGGCCACTTGCGCATCCGCATAGAATGCGGATTCGTCGGGAAGCGCCAGGGTGCTGCGGCCATACCCTCTGTAGTCAATGGCCAATATGGCAAATCCCGCCTGATGAAGGCGGTGAATTGCACTGATATTCCGATTTGAGGAAATGTTCCCGGCATTGCCATGCAGATAAAGGACTGCCGGTGCGTCACTGGACGAATGGGGAATCCACCAGCCGTGCACCAAACCTGCGGCGACTCCATCCGTGGCGGGACTTTCAATCCACTGATCGGTAAAGACGAGCGATTCCAACCCGGGGGTTGCCCTGATCTCCCTTGACGGGGCATAGGCAAGTCCACGCTGCCATTCGTCTACCGACGCGCATCCGGCAAGACACGTACCAATAATAAGCCACCAAACAGCGCTTTTCATACCCGATGAATCGAGTTTTGATAGATGACGGGGGATTAACATGGAAATAATGGGCTGCAGAACCTTCGCCTTGGGGCGGTTTCAGGGGGTAGACCTCCAAACCGCCGTCCGGCGACGTTATTTTGTCTTGCGCTGCCACAAAGCAATCGTAGCGCCGGTGGGGTCGACAATAATGCTCATCCGCCCGTAATCCGCCACATCCATTACATCCTGTATGACCGTTGCACCAAGCAACTTCGCTTTTGCGGTGCTTGCAACAATATCATCCACGCCAACGTAAGCCGTCCAGTGAGGCGGCACGCCCGGAGCACAGCTGGTCATCATTCCGCCACCGGTCCCCTCGCCGACGTTAATCAGCGTGTAGGAACTCCCATTCGGAAGCGGCGTATCCACCAGTTTCCAGTCGAATAGGTTGCCGTAAAAATCCTTGGCTTTGGCGAGATCGCCGGTCTGCAATTCAACATGTACGAATGGATTTGCCATGATTACTTTCTCCTTTATGTGATAACCCTTCGGAATAAATTAAACCATCGCTATGGACCAGACGCATGCGCCCCATAGCGATTATGACAACGTAGACGCCCACCCGCTTCTTGCTCAAGCGAATGGATAATACTCTACGCCGGCTGGCGAGCGAAGAAAATATCATTACTTTCCAGGAGGGAACTTATGTCTGGCAACGCAGTGATTTGATGATTGATGGAATCTAAAGTGATGGATATCGATGGCGATTGCCGGCGGCTTTCAGGTTCCCGCTGAATTTGTAATCGAACGTCCGACCGCCATGGAAGCATGGTTTCCCCCGGCCTTGCCAATCGGTATTCCAAATCCGGCAAATGCCTACAGTTACGAAATCCTGGAGTCTGGATGAACGACTTGGCAGTCTGTCGGACTTGAAGAATCGAAGCGAAAATGTGACTGGGTGAGGAGTGATTTTGACGATTTTGAAGGCCAATAGTTGTTCTATTGGCCTTTGTGAGCAGAAAGCGGCGAAATGTAGACTAGCCAGACGCTTTCGCAGCCAATTTCCTTTAAGTCCGACAGGCTGCTAGAGCTGTAAAGTCTCAGCATAAGAAGTCGATAAACTCCTTCCCGCTCCGAGAAGAAGCCTGAATCCCAGATTAATATCGCAACTAAAACTCAGCGTATCGCCAAAACCCCCGAACCCGCCAAAAGAATGAGAATAAAGGCGCCCCAACAGATAATATTGTCCACGGCAGTCTCCTTCATTTAATTAAGCGTCGGAAATATATTCTCTCTTCAAATTGTTACGGTTATTCGGGAGCCAGTGCATTATTTTGCGAGGCTGGGCTATCAGTTCCGGTGTCATAGAGGAGACATATTGTTGTGAGAAGATCATTTGGCGTCTACCCCTCCTTTCGTAGGCGCTAATATCTATCTATTCATCCCTTATAGACATTTTGCCCGTAGCGGTTAATTCCGCTACGGGCCTTCTTTTGTCGGAGCATCTTCGCGTTGCGATTCGAGAAAGCCGAGGTGACGATAAGGATTTCATCTTATGAAGTTGCACATCAAGTTTTATTGGACAGAGTGCAGCAGCGCGATTAAATTCCCCATAAGGGAGCATCAGAACACGTTCTTAAGAGGCCGGCTCTTTAAAACTCGGCATGGACCCTCATCCCGTAAACATTTACCGGACCACGATCAGCATTGAAACCGGGGTTGGTAATGTGCTGATAATCAGCCGTCACCCAAAGCGGGGAATTCAATACGTTGACGCTATAAAAAATATCCACTACGTGTTCCGCATCCTTCCTGATCCGGCCATCGCCGATAAATCCGTCGATACCGCCCATATTCAGATACCGGGCATGTTCACTCGATATCCAGCCTGCTGCAAACCCAATCCCCAGTGTATCCTTTTTCCGTCCCCACCGGGTGCCATTGCCCAAGGCGCCCAGTGAGATCGATCGGTCGGTCGAGGTGTAGGAAAACACTTCAGTTTTGCCATCGCTATACATCCCCCGGAAGAATAAGCCCACATCATCCAGCACTTGCTGCTCAATATTGATGCCTATGCCCACCTTGTCATTGGGTTTGCGCGCCCAGCATAGATCCGGAGCACCGGCGTTTCCTGATCCATAATTAAAACCGGTACAGGTGGTGGCGTTTTTGTTATGGTTGGACTGGAAGGCGGAGATGGCATCACTGAATTTACCCATATTTTCATGATTCCTGTAAACCAGCATTCTAATGGAGCCAGGTTTGCCATATAACTGATGCCTGTGCTCAAGCTCTACCTGCTGTCCGTAGTAAGTAAATATCCTGCTGTCGATAGGGAGTTGGTTTGGATCGATGGGGACGGCCGTATGGGCGAAGCGTATCGCCCAGTCGTCATGTATGTATTCGCTTACCATACCCCAGGTATATCCTCTCGCATCCGCGGCAAAATCGAAGGCAGCATATGTCATGAAGGCCATGTTCAAAAATTGCCGGCGGAGATCACCCGAGTAAGAATTCTTGTCGAAGAAATCAATGACGCTGAAATTACCGACCCTGACAACGAGGCGTCTGCTATCCACCGTTGTCCCGAGTTGCATCGGATCGGAGTCGAGTCGTATGCGATCCCCGCCAAATCCCCAGATCTGCTTGAAAAATAATCGGGATCGGTAGTAGACAGGGGTTTCGGAGCCGCCCTTTTGCAATTCGAAGTTTTGTATTACGCCGCCCAGGCCCTTCAAATCCGATAAAGGCCGCGAGGATATCATTTCCGGCACAAAATAAATTTCGCCGCCATGCCATGCCTTGAGCCCCAGATACGCTGTGGCGGTGCCGGTAAAACTTCTTTCGCTGCCCGGCAACAGGGAATTGGTGCTTCCGTTCAGGTTGGTATACGCGGCCGGAAACGCCCCTTTCCAACTGGAAATATAGGTGAACTGGCCATAGGCATTCCAGCGTTCGTCCTCCAGATCATGCAGTCCCTTCTTTGCCAATAAATTCATGAAATCAAATTCGTCCTGAGCACGTGGGTCGGGTTCGGTCACGCCTGCCCATGCCTGCATGATGGTGAACAGCATGAAACAGAGAAAAAATAATTTGAACAAAAGCGCCATTACTCCGGACTCACAACAAACCGGATAGTAAACCCGTTTTACGCGCCTTTCCAATACCTCGCTGCGTAGCCGGTTGCTGTGGAGTCCATGGAAAAATCGGGAATGCGGGAGCATCGGTTATTGCTTCCCACTTGACACCGGAAGTTTATGTTATGCGCTTAGCACTCATGCGCGGCGGTGGGTAGGCTGCCGCAGCGTTGAAGCTCATCCGGCTTCAGCTCAAAGCCATCCAGGGCATGGACGGAGTAGGGGTATTCTCAGCGGTTGCCGGCTTCTGCCTCCCCACCCAGGCGATCATTTTGTCTTCATGCATAGGCTTGGAGAAAAGGAAGCCCTGCATTTCATCGCAACCGAATTCCTGAAGAATTTTTCGTTGTCGCTCGGTCTCGACACCTTCGGCAACAACGATCAGATTCAGCACGTGCGCCAGATTGATCACCGCGCTGACTATTGCGCGCGCATCACTGCTCGACTCGATATCGCTGATGAAACTGCGATCGATCTTCAACTGTTTGGCCGGCAACTGGCGCAGGTAGCTCAGGCTGGAATAGCCGGTGCCGAAATCATCGATTGACAGGCACACGCCGATACCTGCCAGTTTCTTGAAAAAACGCTGCGTCACTTCAATATCCTTCATTGCAACCGATTCAGTGAGTTCGCACGTCAATTGCGACGCCTCTATCTTATGGCGCTTCAGCGCCTGGCTGATGTTACCGACCAGATCATTCTGGCGCAACTGATGTACCGACAAATTGATCGCAACGTTCATCCGCACCCCTTCGTTTTCCCAAGTCTGCATCTGGCGGCAAACTTCGTTGATGACCCAGTTGCCCAACCCGTTGATCATGCCGAAATGTTCGGCGATCGGAATAAAAACTTCAGGGCTGATAATGCCTCGCTCCGGATGGTTCCAGCGCAGCAAAGCCTCCATCCCCCTGATTTCTCCATTTTGACCGCCCATCTTCGGCTGGTAGCATAGTTGCAGCTGCCCAAGCTCGACAGCATGACGAAGGTCTTTCTGAAGATTCAGCTGATCCAGTGCACTGGCTTCCATTTGCGGTTCGAACAACGCATAGCCATCTCCACCCGATCGCTTGGCGGCATACATGGCCGCGTCAGCATATGCCATCAGCTTGCTTTTGTTATTCGGGCACTGGTCGGGGTAAATCACCACACCCACCGAGCCCGATATTTCAACCTGCTGACCCGCAATGTCGAATGGTCGCGCTAATACCTCGACCAGCCGGTTCGCAAATTGGGTACAGTCGGCCACGCTGCGAACATCTTCCATGAGCAGCACAAATTCATCACTCCCCAGGCGCGCCACCGTATCGCTATTGCGCGAAATGGCGCTCAATCGTGAGGCTGCCTCCCTGAGCACCAAGTCCCCGATAGCGTGGCCGAAGGAGTCATTGACGGGTTTAAACCCGTCAAGATCAATGAGCAATACCGAAAGCCTTTTCGGATTTCGCTCGGTGTGTTGTCCCTCCGTGTTATCGCAGAGCGAAGCCGCGTGCATCAACCGGTTTTCGAACGACACGCGGTTAGGCAATCCGGTAAGCGGGTCGAGCAGGGCACGCTTCTGCAATTCTTCGTTGGCGCATTCGAGTTGCTCATGAGCCGCCTGCAAAGAATTTGAAAACCGCATGCGGACGGCGAATACGAAGATAAGCAACGTCAGGATCAGCAGGGCCACATCTCCGGAGTAGGCGGCAAGACTGGCGATCAGGGCCGAGATGACGACCATCCACGTACTGTAATTCAAGCTCATGAGTAACATTGCGGTATCCTCAAACTATTGATCATGAGTCTATTACGGTCCGAGCGGATGGAACTTTAGAATTGCGCGTCAACATGGGGCTGGATATTGTGCACCGGCATGCTGGAGGAAAGAAGCAGAAAATTCGCACCCTCAATTCAAGCATGCGAGCAGGCATTCCAAGGGAGCATCCGGATAGCCCATGCGGAGCCCGCATGAAAAAACCGGCTTATGGAGATGATCGCATTTCATCTGTTATGATGAATCAGCCACCACGGCTGCCACCAGCCGGCCCGCCAGCCACCAACCCCACGACATGCACCTGCCAGCAGGGTTGCGCCGATCAGGAAGGTTTCCCCGGCAGCGGGAAGCCGAACGACGCGGTGAGCAATACAGCAGAGAGTGTCTTATACCAATATTGCGGCAAACAAGGATGTGCTGCTATAACGGCGCTGCCCATACACGGCCCACACACGGTTGAAACCTGCGCTGCGATCCCGGCGGGGAGTCATCTCGACTCTCCGACGAGCCGTCGAGCATTCCCTCAACTCATAGGAATATAGGCAGTAAAGCCACGCAACACTTGTGCGGCCTGATCTACCGGCTATTTGCCACGAGGCGATTCGGGTAGATTGAATGTCAGCGTGGCACGGTGGCGGAAGGCCTCGAATTTCTGCCCTTGAAATTGGCCAGGCCGCTTTTCCAGATGAATGACTTCCAGCACGTATTCTCCGGTCCAGGGAGTCGGGAAACTTACCTTGCCGCTTTCATCTGTGACCTGCTCCGAAGTCGAGAAATCGGGAGCATGGGCCTTGACCTTTGTGTTGGCTAATGGCGTGCCGTCGAAATAAACGGTAAACGTCTTTGACGAGTTGCCATCAAACGATGTATGGAGAATATCAAGTATGAGCTCGGGCTTCCCCAGCGACGCGACGACGGCGGGAATGAAACGTGCATAAAACATCGGCTTGACGACACCATGGCCGTGTTTGGTCCAATCCTTGACCTCATAGCTAAGCTCCTCGGCAATTACCGGCGCAGCGCCGTGGCGGGCTACGCCGAGATCGAAGTGATCCGCCCGCCGGGTCGCTTCGAGTGGTTGCCGCTTGCCACCGGCATCGATCAGCCATGCCTGCGGCGCTTTTATTTCGTCGAGCCTTCCGGGGCTTTTCTCTCTTTCCTTATCCTGGTATTCGCCGAAAAAAAGCCGTGTCTGATGCACGTCATCCTGTTCTATCCAGATGTAATGCGCGGCGGCGGGGAGGGCGGTAGTCAATCCCACCAACCCAAAAAATATCAGGGAGGCGCGAATAAAAATTCTTTTTAGCATGTTATGTCTCCTGTAAAAACCGATGGGGTAGTTCCGGCTGGAAGGCAAGCAAGACTCAAGTTCACATAGGCAAGCCGCTTGTCATTCTACGCCCCTAGCAGTCTGTCGGATTTGAAAAATCGAAGTGAAAATGTGACTGGGTGAGGATAGATTTTGACGATTTTGAAGGCCAATAGTTGTTCTATTGGCCTTTGTGAGCAGAAAGCGGCGAAATATAGACCAGCCAGACACTTTTGCAGCCGATTTCCTTTAAGTCAAACAGACTGCTAGAGGATAAATCTGCCCGGTTTTAAACGCCAGCTAATTCTTATCCGAGAGACTTTCCACCTTGAGGCGGTTGAGCGATTTTCGAAGAAACGTTACGCCAACATGGACGATGGAAGCAGATAACCGGATCCTTGCACCGGCTATTGGAAATCTATGCAACCCGTGATTAAATCACTGGATTCATGGCATCTCCCGCTGGCTCCCTTTACTGACGCTTTCGCCATCGCAAGCATGCAGCGTCCAGAAGGAAAGAGACGATAGAACGGTGAGTCCCCCCAGCGTTAGAAATGCATGATGCAGCGCACTGGTCACGGCCAGATGGTCGGTTTGCGGGAGCCCGCCCAGGTACCAGCTGGTAACCAGCGATCCGCAGGCAAGCCCGAAGCTCAACGACATCTGCTGCAGCGAACTTGAAATGGTGCTCGCCATGCTTGAGTCGGACGTTTCAATATCCGAATAAGCCATTGAATTCATGCTGGAAAACTGTAAGGAATTAAAAAAACCTTGTGCCAATCCCAGGAGCACGATCCATATCATTGGGGTGGCTGCGTCCACCAACGAGAAAAAACATATCGTAAGTCCCATCATTACAGTGTTCAAAATCAGCACCTTGCGATATCCATACCGTCTCAGTATCGGCCCCGACAGGAACTTCATCCCCATGGCCCCGGCGGCGGTCGGCATCATCAGAAGACCCGACTGCCAGGCGGGCAAACCGAGGCCTAGCTGGTAGAGCAGGGGCAGCAAAAAGGGAAGGCCGCCGACGCCCAGACGCGTAATGAAGCCCCCAACCACGGCAACGCGAAACGTGCGTACCCTAAACAGGGTAAGCCGGAGCAACGGATAAGTTGTATGGCCGGCATGCCAGCCATATGCCGCTAGCAAACCGAAAGAGATA
>JBDTDT010000034.1:0-11610 GCA_039922995.1 Nitrosospira sp.
GGCATTACAATGAAGCCACGAATCTGATTATAGATACCCATGGAGCCGACGTAATCGATCCCGTATGGTCATTGCTTGACAAAACCTACGGTATTCATGGCGTAGCACCCACGCTACTGGAACGCGACTTCAATATTCCTCCTCTTAATGAACTGATGCGCGAAGTCGAGCGCATTGGCCTG
This sequence comes from Nitrosospira sp., assembly GCA_039922995.1. GTDB lineage: Bacteria > Pseudomonadota > Gammaproteobacteria > Burkholderiales > Nitrosomonadaceae > Nitrosospira. The sequence continues at coordinate 183 of JBDTDT010000034.1, forward strand.
ATTCAGACTCGGCATGCCGATGCGAGCCATGTCCGCGCTGCTTCCTGAATTTCAGCGTTTCCAGTATGCCTTCACGGCGCATATCCGCGATCCGAAAGTGAACCGCTGTCCACGCGACGTTGAAGCGCAGCGTATGCGAATATATAGAAGGCTCGTTTACAACAACATAGAGAGTTTTTTGTTGAGTTGTTTTCCGGTACTCAGGAAAGTTCTGGGAACGCGTCGCTGGGGACGGCTCGTGCGTGCGTTCCTTGCCATACATCGTAGCCGCTCACCGTTTTTTCGGCAAATACCCGATGAATTCATTCAGTTCTTGCAAACGGAATGGACATCACCTGCAGATTATCCGGAATTCATGCTGGAGCTCGCGCACTATGAATGGATAGAACTGGCGCTTTCCATTTCAATAAACGTGCCGGATTGGGAGGGGATCGATCCTGAAGGTAGCCTGATGGAACAGCACCCCGTTCTAAACCCGGTACTCGCTAATCTCTGTTACCGGTGGCCCGTGCATCGTATCGGCCCACGTGCCAGAATCATGCCAGTAGAAACTTATTTACTGGTATTCCGAGATACCAGCGACCAGATTCGATTTACCGAAATCAACGCGTTTACTTCGCGTTTGGTCAGGCTATTAGAAACCACCGAATATACAGGCCAAACGGCACTTGAAATTATTGCCGCAGAAAGTCGCCACCCTTCGCCCGAGGTGGTTATTCAGGGTGGGCTGGAAATTATGCGTGATTTTCGGGTACGTGGTGTACTGCTGGGTGTCGCAAAATATTGATCTCTCGCTCCATCGGACTTCACAGCTGCCTTGGCAGAGTGATCTTGAAAAAGTTTTATATCCTATGAAATCCGATCTGCCGGATCGAGAAAAAATTTCCGATTTAACCCTGGCCTGCTACAACGAACGCGCTGATGCCTTTTGGGAGGGGACGAAAGATCATGACGTCAGCCAGAATATCTCAGCGTTGCTAAAGTACATTGAAGGTAAGCCCCCTTATACCATACTGGATTTTGGCTGTGGGCCGGGTCGCGACCTCAAGATTTTTACTGAACTTGGTCATATCGCGGTCGGGCTTGAGGGTGCTTCCCGATTCGTTGAAATGGCTCGCAGCCATAGCGGCTGCAAAGTATGGTGTCAGGATTTTCTTAAGCTCGGCCTGCCGCGCGAGTACTTCGACGGCATATTCGCGAATGCTTCGCTGTTTCATGTTCCCAGCCGCGAGCTGCCCCGTGTGCTGAAGGAATTGTGCGACACACTGAAACCGGGTGGCGTGTTGTTCAGTTCCAACCCGCGCGGGAGTAACGAAGAAGGCTGGAATCACGGGCGTTATGGCGCATATCATGATATTGAAATGTGGCGGGCCTATATGACCGCTGCCGAGTTTATCGAAATTACCCATTATTATCGCCCCCTTGGCTTGCCACGCGAACAGCAGCCGTGGTTTGCCAGCGTATGGCGCAAGGCGGTTTTATAACGCTGATTCATTGCGGCGCATCAAATGAAATTAGAAAAAGAAGTTGTCGTGATAGGTGCGGGCGCGGCTGGGATGATGTGTGCGATTGAAGCAGGCAAGCGCGGACGGTCGGTGATGCTGCTGGATCATGCGTCGAAGCTTGCGGAAAAAATTCGTATTTCCGGTGGGGGGCGGTGTAATTTTACCAATCTGTTCACTAAACCAGAAAATTTCCTGTCGCACAATCCGCATTTCTGCCGATCGGCACTGGCACGCTTCACACCGCAAAACTTCGTCACGCTGGTCGAGACGCATGGCATCCGCTATCACGAAAAAAAGCTGGGGCAGTTGTTTTGCGACGGCAGCTCGCAGCAGATCATCGATCTGCTGCGGTATGAGTGCGACGCGGCAGGTGTCGAATGGCAAATGCCATGTCGAGTGATCAATACGAGTCGTATCGATGCTGCTATGGCTCCCGCCGGTGGGTTTATGCTGGAAACCGATCGGGGCACAGTGAGTACCCATTCATTGGTCATTGCAACCGGGGGTCTTTCCATTCCGCAAATCGGTGCAAGCTCTTTCGGTTATAGCATCTCCACGCAATTCGGCATCACCATCACACCGCTGCGGCCAGCACTTGTTCCGTTGGTTTTTGCCCCGGAACACTTTTCCAGTTTCTCCGAGCTTCCAGGCGTAGCGATTGACGCGATTGTCAGTTGTAACGCTGCATGCTTTCGCGAAAATCTATTACTTACGCACCGCGGCTTAAGCGGCCCGGCGATATTACAGGTTTCTTCCTATTGGCAGCCAGGAGTCCCGATTCACATTAATTTATTACCAAACCTCGATGTGGCCGCTTGGCTGTCTGCTCACAGACATAGCCCTTTACTGCTGCCTAATCTGTTAGCGCAATATCTGCCGAGACGTTTTGCACAGGCTTGGTGCGAAGCCGTTGTGCAGAGCCAGCCCGCTCGGCCGATAAACCAGCATAGTGAAACCCAATTGAAGCAGATTGCCGCGCAACTGCATAACTGGGAAGTCACGCCCAGCGGTACCGCAGGCTACAAGAAGGCGGAAGTCACTCTGGGCGGCGTGGATACTCGTGAATTGTCGTCCAAGACGATGGAAGCGAAAAAAATACCGGGGCTATATTTTGTCGGCGAAGTCGTGGATGTAACGGGACATCTGGGCGGATTCAATTTTCAATGGGCCTGGGCATCCGGTTGTGCGGCGGGGCAGTTTGCATAGTTCAGTTCCATTTCGTTAGCGGCACGTTATTGGTTTTTTCCTCCTCTCCCCCTGATCTGGCCGGTATGTGTGCACCGTTGCGCGAAGATTAGTCCCTTCGTTGGAAAATGGGTCTGCCTCAGCATATGTCCGCCATCGCTCTACCTCAACTCCAATCCGAACGGGATGAGTCGTGTCAACGGCCACGCCCGCCCACACGATGTAGCGCGGACATGCGGCCAGCAGCGGGTTTCACGGGTATCCTGGCGGCTGGCGGTTTGGTACTTGGCTGGCCTCTTCGCTGACTGCGTCCGGGTAGTCCGGGCAGCGTGCGGCGTTGTCCCCCACTGCTCCCATTCACAATCGGCTCGGCCCTGATGCGGGGATCCGGCTCGAAACCAGCGATAACCTTGCTCAATAACTCTCGTTTGATCAGTCTCTCGATATCCATCAATAGCTTGAGTTCATCTACGCACACTAGAGATACCGCATCCCCTTCTGCCCCGGCGCGGCCAGTGCGCCCGATACGATGGACATAATCTTCCGGCACGTTGGGCAATTCAAAGTTGACCACATGTGGTAATTCGCTGATATCGATTCCCCTTGCGGCAATGTCGGTTGCTACCAGCACCTGCAGGCTGCCGGTCTTGAATTCTGCCAATGCCCGAGTGCGCGCCGACTGGCTTTTATTGCCGTGTATGGCGAGCGATGGAATACCACTCGTAACCAGGTGCTCGGCCAGCTTATTGGCGCCGTGCTTCGTGCGGGTGAACACTAGCACCTGCGACCAGTGGTGCTGCTTGATAAGATGGGCAAGCAGATCACGCTTTCGTTCACGATCTACCGGATGCACTACATGCGTTACGTTGTCGGCGGTTGCGTTGCGGTGCGCGACTTCGATCATCGCCGGCTGGTTAAGCAAATTTTCCGCCAGCGCCCGGATATCATCGGAAAAGGTAGCAGAGAACAACAGATTCTGCCGCCGTTTGGGTAAAAGCACGAGTATTTTTCTTATGTCACGAATGAAACCCATGTCGAGCATGCGGTCAGCTTCGTCCAGCACTAGGATTTCTACGTGCGAAAGATCAAGCGTTTTTTGTTGTACATGATCCAGCAGGCGTCCCGGGGTGGCTACCAGGATATCCACGCGGCTTTTCAGGCGGGTGATCTGCGGTTTAATGCTGACCCCGCCTATCATTACCATCGAACTCAATTTCAGGTATTTGCCATAATCACGTATGCTTTCCTCCACCTGCGCCGCAAGTTCGCGGGTAGGGACGAGAATCAACGCACGCATCGGCGGCCGCCCGCTGGATGGTCCTTTAATGCTCTTGTCGGACAAGCGATGCAGGATAGGCAAGGTAAAGCCGGCGGTCTTGCCGGTACCGGTTTGCGCGCCAGCCAGCAAATCGCCACCCGCCAGAACAGCAGGGATCGCTTGCAACTGAATGGGGGTAGGATTAATGTAGCCGCATTCGGTGACGGCACGAATGATTTCATCGGACAGGCCGAAAATAGAGAAAGACATAAAATTCCAGGGGTAAAATCGGCCTGTCGCCCCGGTTACGAGACGCTAGTCTTAGGCAGATGGGTAAAGTTTGAAAAAACAGAATTGGCGTGGGGACATGGAGCGAACGCCGAGGTTAAAATTATAACAGATTACGGATCGATGCGCCGCGCTTAACCGCGAAGCAATTATCTATATGAGAAGCCGGTATTAAAGCACGTAGCGGGCTAAATCCTCGCTTTGGGACAAGCTATTGAGCCGCCCGTCGACATATGCGGCATCGATAACAATTGTATCGCCGCTGTGCTTTGTGGCATCGAAGGAAACTTCTTCCAGAAGTTTTTCCATCACCGTATAAAGGCGCCTCGCACCGATATTCTCGGTTTTTTCGTTGACCGCAAAAGCAATCTCCGCCAGACGTTTAACCGCGTCGGGCGTAAACTCAAGGTTGATCCCTTCAGTTCCCAGCAGCGCCTCGTATTGGCGCGTCAGGCATGCGTCGGTGTTGGTGAGGATTTGTACAAAATCGTCAGCGCTAAGACTTGTCAGTTCCACGCGAATTGGAAAGCGCCCCTGCAGTTCCGGTATTAAATCAGAAGGTTTGGCGAGGTGAAATGCGCCGCTGGCGATGAACAGGATATGATCAGTTTTAATCATGCCGTATTTCGTGGAAACGGTGGTGCCTTCCACCAGCGGTAGCAAGTCTCGCTGCACGCCTTGGCGCGATACATCTGCCCCCGAAGCGTCGGAGCGACTGGTAATCTTGTCGATTTCATCCAGAAACACGATACCGTTCTGCTCAACATTTTGCACCGAGCGAAGCTTTAGTTCTTCGTCATTGACGAGCTTGGATGCTTCTTCATCGGTAATGAGCTTCATTGCTTCGCGGATTCGCAGTTTGCGAGTTTTTTTTCTGTCCCCGCCCAGATTCTGGAACATACCTTGAATTTGAGTGGTAAGTTCCTCCATCCCTGGCGGAGCAAAGATTTCCATGTGAGCATGAGCTGTCGACACCTCAATTTCAATTTCCTTGTCGTTGAGTTCGCCTTCACGCAGTTTTTTGCGGAATTTCTGCCGGGTAGCATTATCGCCTTCAACAGCTTCTATTTGTGAGCTCATCTCTCTTGCAGGGGGCAACAATACGTCAAGGATACGCTCCTCAGCGTGATCTTCCGCGCGAGTTCTCATCTTGGAAGTTTCCTGTTCGCGAGATAGCTTGACGGCGGATTCCACCAGATCCCGAATGATGGAATCCACATCGCGTCCCACATAACCCACTTCGGTGAATTTAGTCGCCTCTACCTTGATGAATGGCGCATCGGCAAGTTTTGCCAGACGGCGCGCAATCTCAGTCTTGCCCACTCCTGTGGGGCCAATCATCAAAATATTTTTTGGCGTGATTTCCTGTCGCAGTGGATCCATCACCTGCTGTCTGCGCCATCGATTTCTGAGCGCTATGGCTACGGATCGTTTGGCAGCATCCTGACCGATGATGTGCTTATCCAACTCGTGGACGATTTCCTGCGGGGTCAGTTGGGACATAATTTCAGGCATCAGTGGTAAATGGTAGGATGTGAAAAAAATAGAACGAGAAGCAGGCTTTAAACATCTGATAGGCAGCAAAGCATGCTTCGGTTGATCGCATCCGGTGAAAGATGCTGCATCCTTTCCTTGTGTTTCACGTCACATCTCACCGTTCACATTTTGAGGCTTGCACATTACTCCAGAACTTCGATTATATGGTTCTGATTGGTATAGATACACAGATCGCCCGCAATGGTCAGTGACTTCTTGACGATTTCCAGCGGTGTAAAGCTGGTGTTCTCCAGAAGTGCGCGCGCAGCGGAATGAGCATAGGAGCCGCCGCTTCCGATTGCAGCAAGCCCAAGCTCAGGCTCGATCACATCACCCGAGCCTGTGATGATGAGAGTGGTTCCTGGGTCCGCCACGACAAGCATTGCTTCCAGTCGTCGCAAAATTCGATCGGTACGCCAATCCTTCGCTAGCTCAACTGCCGAGCGCATGAGGTGACCTTGATGTTTCTCAAGCTTGCCTTCAAAACGTTCGAACAAGGTAAAAGCGTCGGCCGTACCGCCTGCAAATCCAGCAAGAATCTTATCGTGGTAGAGCCTGCGCACCTTGCGGGCACTGGCTTTGGCTACGATAGCACCCAGAGTTACCTGGCCATCCCCCCCAAGCGCAACTTGGGGGCCGCGTCGCGCTGAAAGTATAGTCGTACCGTGATATTCTGGCATGAGTTAGCGCGAGATAATCGAGAATAAAGATTATAACGCCGATTTACAGAAAAAATGCAAACTGTACGGTTAGCATTTATACGGCAGTTCAACCTTTCTTTTTTGCTCGGGGGTGAGTGGCGTCATACACCTTCGCCAAATGTTGAAAATCAAGATGTGTATAAATCTGCGTAGTGCTGATACTGGCGTGCCCCAGCATTTCTTGGACAGCCCGCAAGTCGCCACTCGACTGCAGTAAATGGGAGGCAAACGAATGCCGTAGTACGTGGGGATGGACATTGGCGATGATACCCTGACGCGCCGCCTGAATTTTCAGCCGCTGACTGATGGATCGCGAACTGATATTTTTTCCATACCGCGATATGAATAATGCGGTGGTTCCGGGTTTGACCAGTATCTCGCGCCGTTTCATCCACTCGCACAAGACTTGTATCGCCTGACTGCCTATAGGTACAATTCGTGTCTTGTTGCCCTTACCGGTGACGCGCGCCGTACCGTCCGAAAAACTCAAATCCGCAGGTCTCAGAGCAGTGAGTTCCGCCAGTCGCAGTCCTGAGGAATAACAGAGCTCAAACATGGCCTTGTCCCGCAGCGCCATTAGATCATCATCGATAGAAATCTCCAGCAGCTTCGCGGCCTCATCGGGGGATAGCGTATGGGGCAATGACCTCGGTGATTTTGGCGCATGTACGCCGACGCAAGGATTGCAAACATAGTCCTGGTTGCGTGCCAGATAATGATAGAAGCCACGCCATGCCGACAGCATTCTGGCTAGGCTTCTGCCGGAGAACCCCTTTCCGTGAAGCTGGGCTATAAATCTGCGAATATGATGAATTTGCAGCCGGTCGAGCGGTACGTCCTTCGCAAAGTTCAGCAATACGGTAATGTCACGCGCGTAACTTTCGCAAGTAAGTGGTGATAAACGTCGCTCATTGGCAAGATGAAAAAGATATGCGGCGGCAAGCGCCGCCGGGGCATCACCGGATAACACGTTACCACTGTCATTCAGCATGCCCTGCCTCGTTATTGCTGCTCAGAGCTCTCAAGCCAACCTGTACCGTGCCAACGCGGCACCTACAAGCTCACCAAGCTGAGCTAAATAAATGGTTCCCATTTCCGGATAAAATCGCTGGGGATCTTCGCTTCCCATTACTAGCAGGCCGATGGTTTGCTCCGCTCGCAGGGATACCATCGCAAATGAGCGCAGACGAACAGCATCTTCTCCAAAAAAACTTTTGATTTCATCCAGCACATGGGTGCCGCAATACGGGTGCTGCAGACTTTCAGCTACAATGCGGATATCAGCGCTCGTTGGGGTACATTCCGGCAGAGCCGGATCCTCATCGGCTATGCTCCAAAGCCGTAGACCCATATGTGGTATAGCAAAATCCTCGCGGAGATTAAAATGTAACCCATGCAACAAATCGCTCAGGCGGGTGAACGTGAGTAAGATAATGGCCAGACGATGCATTTTCTCGGTAAGCGCACCATTTTCTTCTCCAAAACTGATCAATTCACCCAACTTGTCCTGCAGAACTCGATTCTTGTCTCGCAGCGCAACGATTTGCCGCTCACTGATGGGAATGGCTCTGCCACCGTGAGGATGAGGAACCTGAATGTCCGCCAGCATGTCGGCATATTCCTCAAAAAATTCGGGGTGCTCTCGCAGGTATTGGGCAACTTCCTCCGAACTTAATTCCATATTTCTCCCTGACTGGAACTTTGTAAGAGCATATCGATAATTCGACCTTTTAAGTAAAGTTATTTGCTAGCCGCAACATGAAGTAGATAAGCAGGCAATGAGAGTGCTGTAATTGAAGATTTATGGTGCAATCATAAGTCAATTTCTCCGTCGAATACGGCAATGGCGGGACCCGTCATCCAGACTGGTTCATCCCCGCCCTCCCAACGTATAACCAGATCGCCGCCAAGAAAGCTGACTTTGACCGTTGGTTCCAGCAATCCCTGTTCAATTCCCGTCACTACGGCAGCGCAAGCGCCGGTACCGCAGGCAAGCGTTTCGCCTACCCCACGTTCATATATTCGCAGCCGAATATGCCCGCGATCCATTACCTCCATGTATCCCGCGTTCACCCGTTGGGGAAAACGTGGGTGTCCTTCAATCAGCGGACCTTCCGTTAATACCGGCGCATGATTTACGTCCAGTACATGTTGCACCGCATGAGGATTTCCCATTGAGACTGCGCCGATTTTTACTTTCCTGTTATCAATATCGAGTGAATAGATCCGAGCACGTTTTTCGGCGATAAAGGGAATCTCCTGCGGCTCAAATTTTGGCACACCCATATTGACCGTAACATCCCCATTAGCTTCCAATCTGGGAATGATCAGGCCGCCCAACGTTTCGACGCGAATTTCTTTTTTCGTTGTCATCCCTCGGTCATACACGTAGCGACCGAAACAGCGGGCGCCATTGCCGCATTGTTCAACTTCGCCACCATCCGCGTTAAAAATGCGATATCGAAAATCGGCCTCACCTTCGGCTGGCTCTATCAGCAGAATTTGGTCACAGCCGACGCCAAAATGACGATCAGCGAGGCGGCGCAATTGCTTGGAGCTAAAGGATAGCGACTGATTCACGCCATCAATGACAACGAAATCGTTGCCCAAGCCATGCATTTTTGTGAATTCTAGTTTCATTAATGGGCTACCGTGTACGTTCCGACATGGTTACCTACGCAAGACGTGTATAATTACGCTACGCTAGCATGTATTCTATCCGCTCTGGCAAGATAATTCCCGTGTGCGGCGGGGGGTTGAAGCGCCAGCATACCTTGGGCGCAAAAAGAATTTGCCCGACGTCATAGGATTATCTGTTTTTATCTTCTTAAGATGAGCGTAATTTGGTATTCTGCAAAGTCTTTTTATGACTATAACCGGCTGAACAATATGAGCGACTATCTTTTTACATCCGAATCTGTATCAGAGGGTCATCCCGATAAGGTGGCCGATCAGATTTCCGACTCAATTCTGGATGCCATACTGGCTCAGGATCCCAGCGCGCGGGTGGCCTGTGAAACATTATGTAGCACCGGCCTGATCGTTATGTCGGGTGAAATTACTACTGAGGCCAACGTTGACTATATGCAAGTCGCCCGTGCGGCTGTCAAGCGTATCGGTTACAACAGCTCTGAGATCGGTTTTGACTATCATACGTGTGCGGTGCTGACCGCTTTCAACAAGCAGTCCGCCGATATTGCCCAGGGAGTCAACCGTACTAAAGAAGAGGAGATGGACCAGGGAGCGGGCGATCAAGGGCTCATGTTTGGCTATGCCTGCGACGAGACGCCGCAATTGATGCCAATGCCGATCTACTATGCCCATCGCCTGATGGAGCGTCAAGCCGAACTAAGAAAAGATGGACGTCTGCCGTGGTTGCGGCCGGATGCCAAGTCGCAAGTGTCGGTACGCTATCTAAACGGCAAGCCGCAGCGAATTGAAACCGTAGTAATATCTACTCAGCATAATCCGGATATTTCTCACTCGCAACTGAGCGAAGCAGTCATTGAGGAAATTATTAAGCCGGTACTTCCAAAAAATATGCTGAATGGCGAGACTCGCTATCTGGTCAATCCTACCGGACGCTTCGTCGTAGGTGGACCGATGGGCGACTGTGGATTGACCGGCCGCAAGATCATCGTGGACAGCTACGGTGGTACGGCACATCACGGCGGCGGGGCTTTCTCCGGCAAAGATCCATCCAAGGTAGATCGCTCGGCGGCTTATGCTGGACGTTATGTAGCCAAGAACATTGTTGCCGCTGGTATTGCCAGCAGATGCGAAGTACAGATAGCCTATGCCATTGGTGTAGCGCGTCCGGTTTCACTGATGGTCGACACGTTCGGGACAGGAAGAATTTCGGACGATAAAATCGTCAAGCTGATCGAGAGGCATTTCGACTTGCGTCCTCGTGCCATTATTCACACGCTTGATTTGCTGCGGCCAATTTACGAAAAAACTGCAGCCTATGGTCATTTTGGGCGAGATGAACCGGAGTTCACATGGGAGACTAGCGACAAAGCCGCACGGCTTCGCAGCGACGCAGGGATTGAAGTCGCAATAGAGGCATAAATAATCATGGTTCCGGGTTCACGTTAAGTTAGCTTCAACCCCCTCCCAGGCTGAGGAGCGCTGCAACGGGCAGAGTCCCGCGAGGCTCGGCTGGGAGGACCGCAACAACGGCGCTCGTTCAATTTTCAGGAGATTTATTTCATGAACGCTGTGCTAAGTCCTGCTTCATCCAATAGTAGCGAATCTACCGATTATAAGGTTGCCGATATGTCCCTGGCGGAATGGGGACGCAAGGAAATCGCCATTGCTGAAACTGAAATGCCCGGCTTGATGGCGCTGCGTGAAGAATACGCGGGCAGCAAGCCTCTAGCGGGCGCGCGTATCGCCGGTTCTCTCCATATGACTATTCAGACGGCAGTGCTGATCGAAACCCTGATCAAGCTGGGCGCGGAAGTACGCTGGGCTTCATGCAACATTTTTTCCACTCAGGATCATGCGGCGGCAGCCATCGCAGCTGAAAATATCCCCGTATTTGCTTATAAGGGCGAATCTCTGGATGATTACTGGGAATATACCCACCGAATTTTTGAATGGTCCGGTGCTAGCACCACACCCAATATGATTCTGGATGATGGCGGCGATGCAACGCTGCTCATTATCCTCGGCAGCAGAGCAGAAAAAGACCCGGCGGTCATCGCCAAGCCCGCCAATGAAGAAGAACACGCATTGTTCGCGGCAATCAAAAAGAGATTGAATGCCCAGTCTGGCTGGTATTCCAGCAGGCTTGCCAATATTCGTGGTGTGACTGAGGAAACCACTACCGGCGTCCATCGTTTATACGAAATGCAAAAAAAAGGCGAGCTGCCGTTCCCGGCATTCAATGTCAACGATTCGGTCACCAAATCCAAGTTCGATAATCTTTACGGGTGCCGCGAGTCGCTGGT
>JBDTDT010000035.1:0-3629 GCA_039922995.1 Nitrosospira sp.
GGTATCACGGATGTCGAGTTCGTCTACGCTGAAGGCCTCAACATGGGGGAGACCGCCAAGGAGACGGCATTGGTTCAGGCCAGGCAGCGTCTCGCCGAACTGACGGTTTGAATGGCAAGCGGTGGCCATATTAAGGTGCATTCATGAACAACGCTCGCTATACCCCGACTGCTATCGGCCTGCACTGGATCATGGTCTTGCTGCTGATAGCACTCTTTGCTGTGGGCACTTATATGCACGAGCTGCTGTTATCCTTCCGGTGCGCGCGTTATCAAAGGAATTGAATCCGGAAGGGATAAAGTACGGGTGAAGCGCGTGAGGGGTAGAAAAACAGCATTGTTTAAGTAAACTCAGTAGTGTCCGGTTAGAACAGTAATGAATGCGCGGAGATCAAACTCATGGTGATGGAGCATGACCCGGATACCGACCGGTGGACACGTAAGCGGGACCGGGGTGCGAAGGTTACCTATTGAAGGGGATGCAACCTTGCTTCCTATAACTGAACCAGGAGAGGTGGAATTCCATGCTTAATCAATCCCGTTTTGATGATATAGGCAAGCTGATCGTACGCATGATGGTCGGCGTCCTGATACTGCTTCATGGTGTACACAAGATACTGAATCCCGGATCTCTCGACTCAATCCGCAACATGCTCGCATCCATCAGCTTGCCGTCGTTGCTGGCCTATGGCGTTTATTTTGGCGAGGTAGTGGGCGCCCTGATGGTCATCCTTGGTATCTATTCACGGATTGGGGGTTTGCTCATTGCCGGCAACATGCTATTGGCACTTGCGTTGGCTCACCGGGCGCTGATATTCACACTTACAAATATGGGTGGCTGGACATTGGAGTTGCAGGGGTTTTTCCTTTTGTCAGGGCTTGCAATCATATTTCTGGGCAGCGGCCGGTTCGCCTTGAAACGGGACTAACCCAGCACCGGCTGGGATACGTCCCATCAGGGACATCGACCCGAATGCCTTCGGTCTGCATACGCGCATACATGCATGCGTGTTAAGACACTGCAATCACCCCCAACCTAGGAGAGTCATTATGATGAAACTGGAAATATCGAAAATGAGCACAGCAAAATATTCCTGCAAGGCTGAGTGGACCGGTGTCTTGCGGGTGAAAAGCGCGCTGCCTGGGAGGATCGAAAAATGACCGACGCCGCCCTTCATAACCGTGCTGCCGGCGCCATCATGGGCGCCTTTATCGGAGACGCCCTGGGCGTTGGGCCTCACTGGTACTATAACCTGGAGGAGCTTCATAGCGACTATGGTGACTGGATCACAACTTATACTGATCCCAAGTCCGGCCGCTACCATGAAGGCCTGAAAGCAGGCCAATTGTCGCAGGCAGGCATTATTCTCAGGCTCATGCTCCGCTCGCTCGTCGAGCGGGGAGGGTATGACGAAGCGGATTTCTGCAGACGGATGGACGAAGAGCTCTTTCCCTTGCTCGACGGCACTCCGGCGAATGGACCCGGCGGATACACCAGCCAATCCATCCGCAATGCCTGGCGCAAGCGCGTCCAGGAGGGGCTGCCATGGGGACAAACAGGCGGCAATGCCGATACAACCGAAGCCATCGAACGCACGCTCGCCCTGGCGGTTCGGTATGCGATGCAACCCCACGAACTGGCCACCGTTATTTCGAATAATGCCCGCCTTACCCAGATCGACGATGTCGTGCTATCGATGACGGTCGCTTACGGAGCCGTGCTCGGCCTTCTGGTGCAGGGACACAAGCTCGACAAGAACATCTCCAGTACCATGATGCAATTGGTGAAGACGGGCCAGCTGCCTTTTCACGCGGTGACTCACTCGGATCTGCAACCGCCTCGCCCCGGCGATCCGGACTCTCCCCGCGCGGGAAGGTTTGCATCACCTGACGCGCTGCTGACGCCTTCGTGTGTTGCCACCGCCGCGACGGATCCCGCCATCCCGATCGAACCCGCGTGGAAAGTGTCCCTCGTATACGGCATGCCCTGCGCCATCTACCACCAGCTTCCCGCGGCCTATTATTTAGCTGCCCGCTTCCCTCAAGACTTTGAATCGGCTGTGCTGCACGCCCTGAATGGCGGAGGGCAAAACCAGGCTCGCGCCATTTTGACCGGAGCGTTAGTGGGAGCCCAAACCGGGCTGTCCGGCATTCCTCAACGCTTCCTGGATGGCTTGGAAGAAGGCCAAACGCTCAGGAAGCTTGCAATGGAATTGGCAACGAGAGTCATCTAGCCCAGAAATCAGATGGTGCGCTACTGCTGAGATGCGCGCACCTTCCGGAGGAAGGGCGACGGCTGATTCTGGATTCACCGGAACGTATGGAACTTGCGTTTAACATTTTGTCCGATCAATCGATAAAACTCAACCCGTCCATCCGGGAGCGATGGACGAAGTATAAGGCACTCGTGGATGAGCTATTGCCGCTAGAGCAGGAAACGTAAACAGGAATCGGCAAGCCGAAAAAACCGTCATCACCTGCTCGAAACAGAATAATATGAGGTCTCGGTTGAGGTATCCAATATGTTTATAGCGAACGTGATTTGATAGGTGTTCTGACTCTACCCCAAAATGCGCATTCATGACAAAACCGAATATCAAGCGAAGACAATGCCTACTTGGTGCCTGTGGTTTAGGTCTGGGGATGGCCTTAAATGTTGCGGCCGAAACGCCCGCATCCAAAACCATCGGCAAAGAACCTTATCCACGTAATGTCGATGAGGCACTGGCACGATTGAAAGCGGGCAACCAGCGGTTCATGGATGATAAACCCCTTCATAATCGACAAGAATCTTCCTGGCGCAGCCTCCTTGTCGAGACCCAGAAACCATTTGCCACCATTCTGGGTTGCGCCGATTCGCGGGTGCCGCCTGAACTCATCTTCGATGTCGGATTTGGCGAGCTCTTCACGATTCGTGTCGCTGGCAATGTCATTGCGGAGTCACTCTGCCCGCAGCGGCGCGGGCTATGCGGGAAGGACGGGTAACCCATGTGGGGGCCGTTTATGAATTGGCCACTGGACGCGTTCGCTTCATATAAGCTTATTGGCTTCAGGGCCTTCAAATCGTTTGAATGGCGCCATCCCTGGAGCGGGAGCCGCAGCACGGCAATCCATGGGTACGGGTGTATTTGAAGGCATGCTGCTCGCGACGTTTGTCGCCACACTCTTCATCCTGCTGTTTTTCACCTGGCTTACTCGTAAGCACGTAGAGAAGCCGGCCGAAGATGTACAAAAGGAAACAGCATGACACCCTATTTTAAACGACCTGGTTTGGCGATACTGGCTGCTTTGTTTGCGGGTTTTAAACCGGCTGGTTCGGGTAGCAAGCCTGCTGTTAAACCCGGCAGGCCAACGCTAATGACATCGTCTTCATTAAAGGAACACCATAACCGCTGGACTCGGGCATTGCTATTGCTCCCAATCCTGCTGATAACATCCTGCGCCATGGGGCCCGACTATTCCCGGCCCCCTATCGACACAGCTGAAAAGTTTCGCATGACGCAAACGGAAGGGCAATCCATCGCCAATCTCCCCTGGTGGGAACTCCTTCACGACGAGGCACTGCAACGGCTCATTAACCAGGCGTTGATGGAGAACAGGGATCTCAGGCAGGCAGTGGCAAGCGTTGAA
>JBDTDT010000036.1:0-4880 GCA_039922995.1 Nitrosospira sp.
TGTTCGCTACTATCCAACATTGCCGTCCGGTCCGTCCAGCCTGCTCTACCCATTCCATCCGGTAAATCAGCCTGCCCTAACGACGGGCAACCCACCCGAGTCACCCAAGACTGCTCTGACAAACACCCAAGACTGCTCTGACAAACACCGAAGACTGCTCTGACAAACACCGCCTAGCCTAAACCCATCAGTACAACCTGTCAAGAAAATTGAGTGCCAAAATTGAATGTTATAAGGTGCAAATATGGGCCATCAGGCGATGGTTTAGCCTGCCTGAAACGGCCCTTCTGTTCCAGGCAGGCTGGAATAAAACCGTTTGAAGGAACGGAGAAGCATTTTTATGTTTCAATCGGCTGAATACAGCGATACTGCTTCCGAGCCTGCTAATTGCCCATTATCAGCCAGAATACCAGGCTAGCCAGCATACAAACCATTAAAATACAGCCAATAAGCAAAATCTTTACCCGAATCCGGAATACTTCAATGGCCTCGACGATAAGCGCATTTTGCTCAGCCAGCGATTTAATCAGCGCGGAGGAGGACTCTTGTTCATTGCTCAATTCAACGACTCTTGCCTCTATAAGGCGAATCCGTTTATCCAGACTGGCGAGACCATCGCCAGCTTGTGAATTTGGGGATTCCGAGAACCCGCCTGCATCAGCCTTTGTCGTGGAAAAAAGGTGTTTTGCTGCTTTGACGATATGAGGAGCAGATTCCAACACCTCTCCCCACGGAATGATCTTTAACGCTGTCATCCAGCCGATTGCCATATCCCAAGCCTCCGTTCTCAAGCCATCTGATAAACGAACTGCAAACCTCAAGAAAATTACATCCTCGCCAGTACCTCTGCCACGGTATCGCCCATCGCCGCAGGAGTCGGGCAAATAGTGATGCCCAGATCTTTCAGTACAGCAACTTTCTCGGCAGCACTCTCGCCCGCTGACGAAATAATCGCGCCGGCATGTCCCATGCGACGGCCTTGCGGTGCGGTTAACCCCGCGATGTAAGCAATCAATGGTTTGCTCATATGTTCTTTGGCAAAAATACCGGCTTCGACCTCCTGTGGTCCACCAATTTCACCGATCATAACTACTACCGTGGTTTCGATATCTTCCTCGAATCTTTGCAGGATATCACGATGAGAGCTACCGATAATCGGGTCACCGCCAATACCCACGGAAGTTGATATGCCAATACCCAATGTTCTCATCTGGTCAGCTGCTTCGTAGCCCAGCGTTCCGGAGCGGCCGACAATTCCAACATTTCCCTGAAGATAGATATGCCCCGGCATAATTCCCAGCATCGCACGCCCAGGACTGATAGTACCCGCACAATTGGGACCGGTCAGGATCATTCTTTTTTGAATAGGAAAACGGCGCAAAAAGTTCTTTACAGTCATCATATCCTGGGTCGGAATACCATCAGTAATCGCCACACAGTATCTGATGCCGGCATCAGCAGCTTCCATAATGGAATCTGCCGCGAATGCCGGTGGCACAAATACGATGCTGGCTTCCGCTCCAACATGTTTTACGGCTTCTTTTACCGTATTGAAAACAGGCAGGCCCAAATGTTGCTGGCCACCTTTGCCGGGCGTAACACCCCCTACGACATTAGAGCCATAGTTGATCATGTCTTGCGCATGAAACGTACCCGTTTTACCCGTAAAACCCTGAATGATGATACGCGTACTCTCGTTTATTAAAATTGCCATTTATTTTCCTTCCGCAATGACTTCATTACGAACCTGCACTACTTTGTCAGCCGCTTCCGCTAACGTTCCTGCCGTGATGATGGGCAAGCCGCTTTCAGCAATAATACGACGGCCTTCCTCAACATTTGTCCCTGATAGACGCACGACCAACGGGACTTTCATGTCGATATTTTTTACCGCGTGTACAACACCTTCGGCGATCCAGTCGCACCGGTTAATTCCGGCAAATATATTAACCAGCATCGCATTAACACCTTTATCAGCCAGCACCAGACGAAAGGCCCTTTCCGTACGCTCCGCGGATGCCCCACCCCCGACATCAAGGAAATTCGCAGGTTCACCACCTGCCAACTTGATCATATCCATAGTGGCCATAGCCAAACCTGCCCCATTAATCATGCAGCCAATGTCGCCATCCAGGCCAACGTAACTCAAGCCATAATCCGCAGCCGCTACTTCCCGGGAGTCTCCCTGAGTTTTATCGCGCAACTCAGCAATCTCGTGACGGCGGAATAATGCGTTGTCATCAAAACTCATTTTTGCATCCAGTATGATCAACTCACCGCCAGCGGTGATAACCAGCGGATTGATTTCCAGCATATTCGCATCAAAATCACGCAAGGCACGATAGCAGCCTTTTATGGTTTTAACCGCGTGGCTTAACTGTGTGGCTTCTAATCCGAGTGCAAAAGCCATTTCGCGTGCCTGAAAATCCTGCAGGCCTACAGCGGGCTCAATATAAATTTTTTTGATTGCGCCAGGATTCGTCTCGGCCAATTCCTCAATTTCCATTCCGCCCTGAGCAGACCCTACCATGACAATACGCTCGGAGCTTCGGTCAATCAGAAAGCAGAGATACAGTTCTTTAGCAATATCTGTCCCCGCTTCGATATATACCCTTGAACAGACCTTGCCTGCCGGCCCGGTTTGATGGGTAATCAGGTTTTTTCCCAACAACTCTTCTGCGCCTTCTTCAACTTCGCTGTGAGATCTGCAAATCTTGATACCACCCGCCTTACCGCGCGCTCCTGAATGAATCTGAGCTTTTACCACCCAGATATTGCCATCAATCTCTCTGGCGCGCTGCACGCTTTCTTCGGGACTGTAAGCCAAGCCTCCTTCCGCGATCTTAACGCCATATTTGACCAAGATCTCTTTTGCCTGATACTCGTGAATGTCCAATACATCACCTTATCTATGTTAAGAATAAAAAATAATTTATCTGGATTTTGCCAGGGCACAACTGCCGAAGGCAGATTAAGTCTACGCGGCGAAAATTATTTGAAATACCGACTCCGGATCATTTACACTTATTTATTTTAAGTGGGGAGCTTATGTCTCCGCCATGCGGAACAGCATAATCCCCATATCAATCCGATCCGATAGGCAGGTCAGGAACCAAAAGAAAAGGCCGCAAAGGCGGCCCCGTAGAATTTTACTATCAGCTTTTTGCAGCTATCGCTTCCGCCATTTTCACTACGTTAGTAGCCATTCTTGCCGAAGCAGCATCAATTAATCGACCATCTAGCGCAGCCGCCCCTTTGCCTTGAGCAGCAGCCTCGCTTAACGCAGTCAGAATACGTTTTGCTTTTTCAATCTCCGCGACGGGTGGAGTAAATACTTCATTAGCAAGCACAATTTGTGAGGGATGGATTGCCCATTTGCCTTCACAACCCAAAGCAGCAGCTCTCCTGGCCGCCAATTTATACCCATCGGGATCCTTAATATCGCCAAAAGGACCGTCAATGGGACGCAGACCGTAGGCACGACAAGCGACCGTCATACGACTGATTGCGGCATGCCACTGATCACCGGGGTAGTCCGGGTTGAGTCCGCCGATGTTTGTTGTTCTTGCACGATTGCTGGCAGCATAGTCGGCTACGCCAAAATGCAGTGCTTCAAGGCGACCCGATGCACCTTTGTGGGCAATATCTTCAACATTCGCCATCCCCAAAGCCGTTTCGATCAATGCCTCAAGACCAATTCTGTTTTTTAGCCCTTGTTGCATTTCCAATTGGTTTAGCATAGCTTCAACCATATAAACATCGGAATAGACCCCCACTTTTGGAATCAAAATAGTATCCAGCCGGTGGCCAGCCTGCTCGATCAGATCAACTACATCGCGCACCATGAATTGTGTATCGAGCCCGTTTATGCGCACCGAGATTGTTACGCCGTGACCTTTCCAATCCAGATCATTGAGCGCCTCGATAACATTTTTACGAGCCCTTAACTTATCATCCGGAGCCACTGCATCTTCAAGATCCAGAAATATAAAATCCGCGCCGCTTTTCATCGCTTTCTCGAACATACCCGGATTCGACCCTGGAACAGCCAGCTCGCAGCGCTGCACACGCAGAACAGAAGCTTCATATAATGTGTGACTCATTTGCTCCTTCCTGATTTAGTAATTTACTTGCAAGGTTATCGTGGAATTTTGATTATCGTGGCTTTATTCAACCAAAAATAACCCGGCATTTTATTAAACAACCCGCCATTCTACTTTTGAAGACAATAATGTCAATTTTTTACATCCACCTAATCTTCATGCGAACCGGAAAAGTTAATTTGATCCGACCCAATTATTACCCGTCTGTCATTCATGACTGTTAGTCAAGGATGTTTCTGACTTTTGGAGAACTTGACACGCTATCGATGGGATAACGATCATGGTTTATTCTCGCACTTTGCTTCTCCGTACGCTTGATATACTGGGTGTGAGGCAAATGCTATTTTAGATTGCAGAGAGGTGTTTGGGCTTACGTTTTATTTACCTGCCTATCTCTTGGCTCGCAACTTCCTGACCCGATGCTATTCTAAAAAAGAGTAGATTAATGTCACTGGCTTGCTGACACAGGGCTTGCCTGTCGTCGCATAGCTGCTGTTGAGAGGTGAGTGGACTGATTATTGATTAATACAATAATTTATTACATTCAATTATTATTATTAATAATCAGATAATTCCCAATCTTAACACATTGCTGAGTGTCAGCGGAAATCGGAGAAAAGCATGTCATCCAAAATACCGTCTGGGCGAATCAAGGGGCTGATTGACGAGTCACTTCAGCCCTTGATTATCCATGGCCTGAAAGGCATCGAGAAGGAAGGCCTGCGCATGACCCGGGAAGGCACCATCTCCCGGTCCCCTCATCCGGTCAAGCTCGGG
>JBDTDT010000037.1:0-8912 GCA_039922995.1 Nitrosospira sp.
GCTCTTAACAGCAGCAGCTCAAGGTAGTTTGGAGGCCGCGTCTGGACACCGCCTCCGAGGGGCCTACCCTCATCTCTCGCATAGCACTACATCCCTGTTT
Source organism: Nitrosospira sp. (assembly GCA_039922995.1). Classification (GTDB taxonomy): domain Bacteria; phylum Pseudomonadota; class Gammaproteobacteria; order Burkholderiales; family Nitrosomonadaceae; genus Nitrosospira. The sequence goes on from JBDTDT010000037.1 coordinate 101, forward strand.
AAACCACTGGATGTATTCGTGGCGCACCTAAGCCCAAACCAGCGGAATCTTTAACTGTTTGAAACTAAGTCTATTTCATCGAGCCAGTACCTTCAGCTTGGCCCTGCGCAATGAACCAGCTGGTCCAATATGTCCATAAAGCGTCTGGCGAGAATTGGGTTACGACAACGATTCCTTCATTTATGGGTCATAAGACCGGTCTGGTAGAGCCGCAAAGCCCGTTATTACCAGCGTCGTTCCAGATCATCCACTGAAATCAGATCTCTTCGCTGACGCAATGGCGCGAATCTGCCATGCATTCCGCTTCAGTCAATATTTTCTCATAATAATGCGGTTGAGTTCCTGGGTATAAACTTGCACTAAACCGTTTATTGTCAGTCAATTAAAGATTCCGCTGGTTTGGGCTTAGACCCCCAGTAACGGAAGGAATCGGATTGCCCAGCGCTTAATTGATGAGTGATCGACATCTATGCCGCGCTCTTCCATCATTTCCTCAAGATGCCGGAAACTTAAAGGATATGCTGCGTACCAACGAATGCATAGCAGGATAACATCCAGTGGGAATCGCATCCTTCTAATATCGGGCATGTCGCGTCATCCCTTCTTTTGAAAGAAGCTTAGCTTATCCGTATCCGGCTCAACAGACTTAATGCGACAGAACCGATAGCCGCAGTTAATGATGTCCCCGTTGAATGCAGGACGCTAAAGTTAATGCCATGTTATAACCGGCTTAATAACACCCTTGACGTGCGATGCATCTACCGGGCCAAAGTAGCGGCTGTCGAAAGACTTGCCGCTCACGTTCGACATGAGCAGCAATTCGGATTTTCCCAAGGTATAAGTATCAAGCGGATAACGCGGCATCGTCCTGCCCGCTTTATCCGCTTCCAGAGGCATGCTGGCAGGCAGAAGCTTTCCGTTAATATGCATGCCCTCCCTTGTCATTTCAACGCGGTCCCCGGCTGTTGCCAGAATGCGCTTCATCATGAAGCCGTGGTCACCCGGACAAAAACCAGCCGAGATGTATCGACGCTCCTTAGCTTCGTCGAACAGGGGCGATACTGGCGGGCAAAATATCACGTACTTGCCCTTTGCCACTGGCGTATCGGTTAGCCAGTACAGGCCAAGAGGAATGCTGCGAGTGATGTTAATCCGTCCACCTGCCGCAAAGCAGATCATTCCGAACACAATAAAGCTCATCCCGCCAGTGGCAATGAAACGAGCCATGCGGCTTAATCTAGACATAACTGGCATGCATTCACAGGGCGTAAATACGTAAACAAGGTATGCGCTAAAACAGCTGGTCGCTGTGGAGGGGCGTAGGAACCTCGGCGCGCGCCTGAAATATGGGGTCCTGAAAGTAAAGTAGCTGCTTGCCGTAAATTGCCGGGAAGCCTGCCACATATACAATCATGTCACCTGCCTTCTCGATCACGTCCTGGCCGTCCTTGACACCCTTGACCGGTCCCGGCATGCGCAGGCATTCATCTACAGTAAGCAGCGAGCGTTGAACTTCTTGCAGGGTGCGTGAGGTTTGCTTGCCATTCTTGGTGACCTGCTCTTTCACAACGGTGGTTTGTCCCGTGAGCTTCGACAGGTGTTCCGCAGTTTCCACGCGGTTGGGTGGAAAAGCATTCTGGATGTGGCAATTCGAGGTAATGGATTCATCACGCCCATAACCGGTGGTGGTGGATTTGAGCTGGTTGATGTCCTGGCAGACCAGGTAGCACTTGATACCGTAGCCTGCGAGAAAAGCCAGCGACTCTTGCAGGATTTCGAGCTTGCCGAGACTCGGGAACTCATCCAGCATCATCAGAAGACGGTGCTTGTATACCGGTTTGGGCCGCCCGTGCTCAAATTCGATGCGGTCTGCCAACAAGCGCACGATCATGTTGAGCAGGATGCGGATCAGGGGACGCAGCCGCGCCTTGTCGGTGGGTTTGGTAACGATGTATAAGCTGACCGGATCATGATGGTGCATAAGGTCGCGCACCCTGAAGTGGGAGTCGCTGGTATTGTCCCGTATGACCGGATCTCGATAAAGCGACAGATACGATTTCACCGTGGACAACACCGATGCAGCCTCATCCGAGGCCCGATCCATCATGTCGCGTCCGCAGGCATTGATGATGCGATAATTCGGCCCGGCGATGGGGGATAACGAGAACATCTCCATCCATAGTTCCCTGATGTCGCGGCTGATGTCGGAGAGCAAAGAATCAATATCCGAGAGTGAAGACGCCGCCATCCCGCCGCCTTGCGCCTTATAGAGCGCATGAAGGATGAGCCCCACCAGAAACGCCTGGGCTGATTTCTGCCAGTGGGTATCGAGTCCCCTCCCGTCCGGGTCAACGATCAGCGTGGCAAGGTTCTGAACATCGCCGACTTCGTGTTCCGTGCCCAGCCGGATTTCTGCCAGCGGATTCCAGTGCACCGTACCGGTAAGCGCAGCCGGTTCAAACCGCAATACACGGTTATTTGCGTGCTGCCTGCGCCAGCCAGACGTCAACTCCCATAGCTCCCCCTTCAGATCGGTAATTACCGCGCTATCCGGCCAAGAGAGCAGTGTGGGCACGATCAGGCCCACACCCTTGCCTGAACGGGTGGGCGCATAGCAGAGGATGTGTTCCGGCCCGCTGTGCCGCAGATAATATGTTTTGCCGCGCGGGTCCACCCAGCCGCCGACATAGACGCCAGCGGAGACCGGGGCTTCCTTACCACGCAACCGGTCCAGCAGAGAGTATTTCCGCAGTATGAGCCCCGCGGTTTCGATATCTTTCCGCTCGGCCCAACGGGCCGAACCATGCAGATAGGGATGCGAGCTGCCGGATGGTGACAGGTGGGTTCTCAGGGCCAGAAGCAGCATCAGACCGGCCGATGCGACCATGATGCCAGCGCTTCCCGCCGCGGTGAACTGCGTGGAATAATAATTCCACCATTCCCCTGCCCATATCAGGATCTTCCAGGGCGCGTATAAATGGCTCAGATGCGCGCCCAGCGCGGCATGGTACTGGAACTGGTAGGCGAAGTATTGCGTCGCTGCAGCGAGGCTTAACAGGATCACCAGCGCAAACAGCGCTGCCATCAATAGTTGGTGATGATTTCTTTCCCTGCGAACCTGCGGCCCGATAGCATGGCTAATTCCAGATTTCATAATTTCAATCCTCTCGATTGGACTATGGTGTTGTCGTTCAGCATGATTTTCTCGCCTAATTTCACGTGCGATACGCGCGCATGCATTAGTGCATCCATCGGAATGACGGCAATCTCGTCAGAACTGGTTTTCGCCAGGAGCAGCAACTGGCTGCCTACCCTGCGCCACCCCGCATAACAGATTTCCTTGTCCTCCGGTTTGCCGGGCACGTGCCTTGGGATACCGGGCATGGATATGCGTTTCGCTTCCCGCTCGGCAATGTAGCTCTTCACGGCATCCTCTCCTGGGCTGCTATCAGGGCTGGCTGCCCCGTGATGTGGGCTAAGTCTTCCTTGGCTGTCTGTGCGCGTCAATGCGCCGCTTTGGCGCTGCGTCCTGTCCGTAAAGGTAACGGAGAGCTTTAGAGCATTTGCCGTATGCAGCACGTGCCTGCGGAACTCTGCATCGCCGCTGAGGGTGATACGCGAACCGAAGCGTTGCATTGCCATGCTCAAGGCAATTTCAAGTCCTGCCTGGGTAGTGCCGGTCGAGACTTCCAGGCACTCTCCACTGTCGCGTATGGCAGATTCTCCATCGCGGTAGATAATGGTGCCCTGCTTGGTAACGTGATCTACCGTCAAGCTCGGCATTGCAGCCACGCCATGTTGCCGGACTATCCCCAGCAGGCAATTGGCATGCCGCTCCGCGCGGTGCTTGCGCCTGCGCAAAGCCGCTAGCGCCGCTTCATCATTCATGGCCGCCTGGCTCGCCAGCCAGTCGAACCACGCGAGCGGCTTGGCATCCTGGACGATTTGCTTGCAGCCTGCGCGATACTGCTCATGGATGGTTTGCATATCTGCCTGCAGGACGGTGCCCGCCTGGTGGTACAGCACACTTTTGGACAACCTGCCGCAATCGAGCTGTTTGATCAGGCCGTGTTTCCGTCTTGCCTGGGCCTTGGTTCTGGTCATCAGGTCATGCTTATGATGGCGCAGTTCGTGCAAGGATCGGGTCCGTACCTCTCTTTTTAGCCTCTGCTCGGCCTGATAGCGCTGGTAGAGTTCATCCGTGCCAGCACTGTTTTCTACCGGATGCATCCGGTAAGCGCGCACGGCCTCCACCATCCTCTCGCTGTTTGCCTCAAACGGGCCGAACCGCTTCACGAGCTGCGCTTTCGATAGCTCCCGCGCGACGGAACTCGCCTTGACCGCCCTCCCCTCCCGGTCGGAAATTACTAGGCCATTGCCTTTCTCCTGCAGAGCGAGTCCACTCCAACCCAATGCTTCATGCAGCGCCGCCCAATCCTGCGCGTAGCGCAATTCTGTCAGGCATTCGCGCCGGATCCAGCCAAGCAGGCTCTCAACCCCCGCCACATGTTCCATGTCCAGCGCCATGCTGCGCGCCCCGCGCGTGCGCGTTTCATGGTTGGTTTGCGCCAAGCCATAGGCTAGCTCCAGTTTTTGGCAAACCGTGCCCAAAGCGTTGTAATCGCAATAGGGATTGTGGATCGTTAATTTTTGCGGATGAATCTTGTTGATGGCGACATGGACGTGCAGATTGTCGGTATCGGTATGCACCGCGCTGATGCGCTGGTGTCCGCCAAATCCCAAGGCTTCGCATAGTGCCGCCTCTATCCTTTGCAAGGCATCCGGCAAAGGATTTTCGCCGGCATCGAAGGAAATAAGCAGATGGTAAGTCTTGTCGCTGCATGCCCTGCGGTTTCTGAATTGCGTTGCAAGTACTTCATGTACGGCATCCCGCGCTTCGCTCTGATGGCAATTCGTCACTTTCACGTGCCCAATTCGCTCTTGCCGGTCTTTTGCGTGCGTGATGTAGGCAACCAGATCGCGGAAGCTGCTGCGCCGCGGAACCTTCATGGGAATGTGTTTGGCAATCATCTTAACGGGACAGGACCGTTTGCATGATCGCCCGCATGGCATCCTGGTTGCGTTCGATCTTGATCAATACTGCGCGTATTTCATCTGCGCTGACCTGGCGCAACCGCTCATCGTTGGTAAGCCATAGCTTGAGTAGTCCGCCCAGGCGTCCAAGGTCGCCATTGATCCTTGCGAGGTCGTCCACGCGCCGGTAATCGAGCACGCTGGTGACTTCATGCCCCAGCCCTATATTGCGAAGATACGCAGCGACCGGCAAACCCGCCGCATCGGCCTGGCGCCTGATGGCGGCCTGTTCGTGCAAGAGCACCGGTACGCGCAGATGCGGACCGTGCTTGCGGGTCTGGGGCTTCCCTTCTTTGTCCATGCTGTACCTCTTTTTAGCGGCGGTAGCCGCCGGCCTCGCTGAGCAAGATTCTCCGTTGAGCACAATGTGCGAATAAAGGGAAAGTGAAGGGAGATAACCGGCTTGCGGGTTAGCTAACTTCACATATCTTGCCCTGTCTCTTCGCAATAACGTTTTATACGCAGGAATTATTTTTCCCGTTTTATTTCCACTAGGGATTCAAGTTACCAAAAAATGATGGGTTATGCAATCGTTAAAAGGTGTATATTATGTCTATATATTCGATATAATTTATTTTAAGATTACAAATGGTATGCAAAAGGATCTTTCCCACCGGATCTCGCTCAGAGTCAGCAATCATTCCGCCAGCAGGAATGCGCGCAACCATGCCGCATTCCTGGCGCTGCGCGGCGAGATCCAAAAAGCATTGGATGACGGCTGGACGGTGTACCAGATTTGGGAAACGCTCAATGCCGAGAAAAAAATCATTGCGAGCTATTGCACTTTCAATAACCAGGTCAAGCGCCTTATTCTGAAACGCAAGCATCGGGCGCCGTTACCGGAGGAGCCGGCATCCGCCTCTCCAGTCCCTGCCCCCATTGCACGGCAACCGGTAAAGCTGGACGGCTTTATCTTTTCTTCCATCCCCAACAAGGAGGATTTACTGTAATGGCTAAAATGCACATGGTTTTACAAGGGAAAGGCGGCGTGGGCAAGTCCTTCGCCGCTGCGCTGCTCGCGCAGTACATGATGATCAAGGGACAAAAGCCGTTGTGCATTGATACCGATCCGGTCAATGCCACTTTTCACGGGTATAAAGCCCTTCATGTCCAGCGTCTGCAAATTATGGAAGGCGACGAAATCAATCCGCGCTATTTCGATGCCCTGGTCGAGCTGATCGCCCCGTCCGAGGAAGGCGCAATTATTGACAATGGCGCAAGCTCGTTTGTCCCCCTTGCGCATTATCTGATCAGCAACCAGGTCCCTGCCCTGCTGCAGGAGTTGGGGCATGAGCTGGTGTTGCACACCATCATCACCGGTGGTCAGGCGCTGCTCGACACCGTCAGCGGTTTTGTGCAGCTCGCAACGCAGTTTCCGCGAGAAACGCGTTTTGTGGTTTGGTTAAACCCCTACTGGGGTCCGATCGAGCACGAAGGCAAGGGCTTTACCGATCTCAAGGCATACCGAGATAACAAGGCCCGCATCGCAGCCATCATCCAGATCCCGCAGCTAAAGGAGCATACTTATGGGCGCGACCTGAGCGATATGCTTCAACAAAGACTGACATTCGATGAAGCCCTGGGAATGAAATCATTGGCAATCATGGCGCGCCAACGTTTGAAGATTGTGCGCGACCGGCTGCACGGCCAGCTTGATCTGGCGGCGGCATCGCTATGAAGAACAGCGACGCCATCAACTGGATAATTGAGGAAGTCGCGGTAAAGCATGGCATTTCGCTTGGCCGGGATGATCCGGTGCTGATGGTCTATACCATCAATCGCCAGCTGATGGAAAGCGGTGTCAAGATTCAGCAGGAAGCCCTTGATAAGTACTTGTGCAGCATGGAGAAATCGGCCGTCCGCATCCATGATCAAGCAGCTCTGAGCCTAGACAACAGGATGCGCGAAGCCTCGACGGTCATGAGGCAGGCGTTGCTACAGGAAGCAGAGCATTTGTTCAGCCAGCAAAGAAAAGACAGTCAGGCAATCAACGACCGCATGATGGAAGGCTACTTTATGTGGCTCCGCTTTGCCGCCTTTAATGCTGTTGTGTCCGCGCTGACAATAATGGCGGCAGGGATCGTCCTGTGGTTCGTGGTTGATAGTTAGGGCTCACCGCGAAAGCTTCTGGTTTAACCCGAGCGTTGCCTCGATGGTCACCGCCCTGCCCGCTTCATAGGTAATGCAAACCGGCCGGCCGTACTCGGGAACAGCGCTGAAGGCAGAAAACGGATGCCGCATGATGCCGTTTTGTTCCTGCTGGTACACGTAGTTGCCGTCAATGTGGAACACCACGCCTGTGTGCTGGAGCGACTTGTCCGCATCTTTGGCAAGATAGGCGTTATAGATCCCCGGCTTGAGTTCGCGTGCCTTGCTAACCTTTTGCGTGATCCATTGCCCCCCATCTTCCTGCTGAATAATCCGTTGTCCGTTCATGACCAGAATGCGCTCTTTTTTTGGCTCCATCTCTTTATTCATTATTGCCGTCCCTTCCCTTTCTACCCTATACGCCTTCAAGCAACCCCAAGAATTGGATTTCACTGATCTCGCACTCTTTTTCGACTTCATCCCCTTCATATTTTATCCATGCCAGGCCGAAACGGGAGGGACGGCGGCTATAGAGCAAATGCGCGATCCGACCATCAATCCGGACCTGAACAATGGGCTTGTGCAATCGCAAAGGGCTGGTTACGCGTGTCTTGCGATCTTTCGCGGTCGCGCCTACGCTTCCCTCACGGGTATCGGTGCCTTCCGTCATACCTCGCGGCTCGCGGCTGTCCAGAAACCCGCGCAGACGTCCGATGGATGCGCGCGTGATTTCCACCGTTTGATCTTCCAGCCAGAATTCTACCTCCGCCGGATAATGCTTCCAGACTGTCACCAGATGGTTCAATGCGGTTACATCTACGCATCGCCCAGAGTTGAACGCATCCGCGATAGGGTCGGGTAATTTTAAGAGGGTGGTGTAGTACGTAATGAATGGGGGGGATTTTCCCAGTTCTTTGGCGATCTGCGTCCTTTTCTTACCCTTCTTTTCCTCCTGGTCGATCAGGATTGCCCATTCCCTTGGCGTAAAGTCGGCATGGTGAGCATTGACGATAATCTGGTCAATCTTGGTGAAATCAGGGTCAATGAACGACTTGATGGTCTTATTGTTTATCAACTGCGAAGCGCGAAAACGCCGTGCGCCGTCGTTGATAATATACCGGCCCGGTTTATCAGGGTGCAACCGTACCGATATCGGGTTTTTTACGCCTCGCTGCCGAATAGTCTCAGCCAGCTCTTTAAGCAGTTGTTTGTCGAATACCGTACGGGGCTGATGAGGATCCTCATCAATAAAATCCATAGCTAACTCATGAGGACCCAGTTGCCTCGCGAGTAATGCCTGCTCATGACTTGTTAAAGGCAGTGGCGTTTTACTCTTTATTTTGGTGCCGCGTGTATTACTTGTTCCGGCTTTTGCCATGCTGTGGTTTCCCAATTTTATTTTCAGCAAGTCTAACAAAAATTGAGGTTTTATTTAAGCAGCTTAAAAGCTAGATTCACTCTATTAAGTGATGCTGTTGTGTTCCCCTGGACTGAGTCCGTAAGCTGCTGTAAATATTTGGTGGGAGCCACCGCTTCGGCTTGGTAAATTGACGGTTCTGAGACGTTAATCGACCGAAGGAGGAGAAGCGATGGCTGGATATGATATTAGCGTTGGCAAGGATTTATTGCC
>JBDTDT010000038.1:0-24098 GCA_039922995.1 Nitrosospira sp.
GGCATCCCTTCATTTTCTGGCGATGTGGCGCCTGCGGCGAATACCGGGTCACCAGCAATCAGGATCAGCATGAGGATGAATGGCATGCCAGGGGTTTTTGCTTTCATATTTCAATAATCAAATGCGAACTTTCGTCTTCCTATGGGTCTTGAAGTAATCCGGTAGTATCAGTGCCGTAGCGGATATCCTCTCGGTATCCTGGTTGGCGAAGCCCAACGCTCAAGAAGCCTTAGTTCCGAATCATATTCCAATTCCTGCTGTTTTGTCCCTACCAGAATGATTGGCTGCGAAGGGTGGCGGCTGTATGGGATACCGCGACCCATGCGTTCGCCAGCATCCATAGGCAAGATGCGCGCTTGTGGCTTGTGCTTGTGGTTTGTATCGGGCAGCGGCAACTTAACATAACGTATGTGAAGGACAGGTTTTCTCAATGCCAAAATTTGTGGGACCGCAAAATACTGTCCTACCCTGGGCACAGCGAATATAATTCGGAGCAATTGGAGATAGTCGGTGAAGATAATAGAACGGTATATCGCGCGGGAGTTGTTGAGGCCATTTGCCGTGGTGAGCGCGATTTTCACGGGATTATACGGAAGCTTCGTCGGCGGCCGATTGCTGGCCGAGGGGGTAACGAACACGCTTGGCCTTGCCGTCATGCTGAAGCTGCTGCTGCTCAAGACGTTGATCGCGCTGGAAGTCGTAATGCCCATTACTCTCTACATTGCCGTCATCGTCGCATTGAGCCGGTTGCATCGGGATCAGGAAATCAACGTACTGCGTTCCGCCGGGGTCAGCGATCACCGTATCGTATACGCCGTGCTGATATTCGTCATTCCTGTCGGGATTGTCAGTGGAGCGCTGTCAATCCACGTACGTCCATGGGCTTATAAGGAAAGCTATAGCCTGAATGCGCTGGCGGAAAGCGAATTGAATACGGATAGAATTCAGGCTGGGCGCTTTTACGGGAGCGAAGGCAGTGGCCGGGTGATCTATATTCAGTCCAAGGATGATACCGGCAAGCAGATGAAAGATATATTTCAGTATAAGAGGGAGGTGAATAAAGGCGAAATCATTATAGCCAGGGAAGCTCAGCAGCAAACGCCAGTGGTTGGCGAACGTCCGCAAATACACCTATATGATGGGGTTATCTACCATCTCGCGCGTTCTCCAATGGAGGGAAAAGATACGGTGACCCGGTTCGAGAAGCTGGTGTATTTTACCGATAATAAAACCGTTTCCGAGCTCAATCGCAAGGCCACCCCTACCGCGGCATTGTCTAAATCAGAACGGCCAAAGGACATTGCCGAGTTTCAATGGCGGCTCTCACGTCCCCTTGCCACCATTCTGCTGGCCTTGATTGCTGTGCCGTTAAGTCGTGCTTCACCTCGCCAGGACAAAAGTACACGAACGTATATCGTCGCCGCCGGCGTTTCTGCGATCTACTATGTTCTGAGTATACTTGCGCAGAACTGGGTAATACGCGGCACAGTCGGCAGCATGCCCGGTGTCTGGTGGCTACCTGGTTTGATGTCTTTTATCGTCCTGTTTTCACTGTTTCCCCGCTTGGGGCGTGGCTTGTTTTTACGCAAATAAGAAGAGTTCCAGAGAACCTGGCGATTCGGCATGGCTCTTTCGGATATGGGTACGAATCGGGGGCCGGGAATGCGCGCTTTGCGCCTGGCGGCAGCAGAGGAAAGTGAGGCAATCAGGCAGGGTTGTACAGGTTTCATCCGTAATCTGAAAAGGAGGATCACAGGATATCGTTTTTCCTCTATTTGCTCGGCTGAGTGCGGGATTTTTCCGGGTTTCTTTATTTAGGTTTAATCAGCTTTCACGTTGCACGGCATAAATCAATACCAGAACAATACAGACAACGAAGCGGAAAGCCGATTCCTGGCCATTCCAGTCGGGGGATTGCCACATGCAGAACCATTCTCCGCCCACCACCATAAAGCCAAAAAACCATAAGGCAAAACCCGATGACAGGCCCAGGACAGACAAAAATTTTGCCCGGTTAAAAGTCGGCGCATCGCCCTTGATATGCCTGAGTAATTGCAGCGCCCCCGCAAGGCACAATATGGCGACCATGAACTCCCAGGAAATGATGAGTGCGTAGACCGCAGTGTGCAGAAGCGGTTCGGTGATCGCCCGGTACTTTACGGCATTATCGGGGAAAACCGTGTCCATCGACATCACATGCTGAACAAACAGGAAGTTTGACGAGTAGTCGACGATATTATTAAAGGCAACGACCAGGGCCAGACAGCCAATGCCGGCGATCAGGAAAATTTTGCTTGTCCGGATGGGTAGCATTCTTTCCATTTTATCTCGATGGCTCAGCGTAGAGCCCAGCGTATCTCCCGGAAAAGAAAGAATCAGTCTTCTTGCCGGTCATATCCAGGCATACGATGCTTCACCATATGGAGGGGTACCTATGCCTGGCTTTCGGTTTTGCGCACACCGCGGATATTAAGTGTTGCCAGCGCGATCTGAAGGCCAAGCACTGCAAAGGCCTGGGCATGCCATCCCCACAAAACCCATAAGAGGTTGCTGAGAAGAGAAAGCCAGAATCCTGCATGGCGCTTGCCTTTGGATTGAGAAGTCAGCAACCAGACGGAAAGTATATTGATCGCCATCGCAGGCCATTGTATCAAGGAAAAATAATCCATACAGGTTTGGATCCCTTAAGAATTTAATTGTGAAGCATTTGGCGCTACATCGAAGAATGAAGCCCCATGACAGGCTGTTCCGTGCGACATCGCACATACAAATAATCCGTTGCAAACTATGATGATTTTTATGCTGCCGGATTATGCATGATGGCATGTTTGCAGGAAAGCGGCTTCGTATGTATTTCCCGAAAGTAAGCCAGATCCCAATTGTTTTTCAGAATCCATTATGCAAAGTTGAACTCTCCCCAGGCAAACCATGGCTACTTCAAGCAATCGGTCTTTATGGAAAGGCGCTATCAGTTTTGGGCTGGTACACATTCCCGTGGCCCTTCATTCCGCGACTTCCGAGGAAGGGATAAATTTTGACTGGCTCGACAAGCGGAGCATGGATCCTGTCGGCTATAAGCGTATTAATAAGAAAACCGGCAAAGAGGTCGACAAGGAAAATATCGTCAAGGGGGTCGAATATGAAGATGGGCAGTATGTCATTCTGAGCCAGGAGGAAATCTCCGCGGCTTATCCCAAGACGACGCAGACAATCGAGATAGAAACATTTGTCTCCAACAGCGACATTCCCTTCATTTATCTGGAGCGGCCGTATTACGTCGCACCGATCAATAAGGGAGCAAAAGTCTATGCACTTTTACGTGAGGCGCTTCGCAAAACTCAGCGTGTGGGGATTGCTCGCGTGGTAATCCAGACCAAGCAGCATCTCGCTGTGCTGGTGCCGTCCGGTCCCGTGCTGGTATTGAATTTGCTGCGGTGGGGTAACGAGATTCGCAGCTGGAAGAGTCTGGATCTCCCCGCGGAAGGCACCAAGGAGGCGGCTATTTCGGAAAAAGAAGTAAAAATGGCCGAGCAATTGATAAATGATATGAGTTCGGCATGGAGTCCCGAGGAATACAGGGATTCGTTCAAGGACGAAATCATGAAGCTCGTGCAGCAGAAGGCTGAAAAGGGTGACCTTCAATCCGTGATTCAACCGGAGGAAACGGAAACACCCTCCGGCGGAGCACAGATTCTCGACCTTACCGAACTGCTCCAGCGTAGTCTGAAAAAGGGCAAGCGGAAGGATGAAGAAGAGAATGCGACTGGCCGACCCTCCGGGAAGGGGATGGCGTGAGCGCCCGGCGATGCGCCCCAGCGCCGCACTTCCTGACGTAGAGATATGGCAAAGCCGGATTTACTCAATGCATACCGGTCCAAGCGTAATTTTTCGGTAACGCCCGAACCGGGTGGAACCGATAAACGCAGCGATAAGAACAAGTCGGCGTTGTCCTTCGTAGTTCAGAAACATTGGGCAAGCCGCCTGCACTACGATTTCCGGCTTGAGCTGGAGGGTACAATGAAAAGCTGGGCTGTCCCCAAAGGGCCGAGCTTCGATCCCCATGATAAACGCATGGCGATTCACGTCGAAGACCATCCAATCTCCTATAATCGTTTCGAAGGCCAGATTCCAGCCGGGCAGTATGGTGCGGGCAAGGTCATTATCTGGGACAAAGGCGTCTGGGTGCCGCTGGAAGATCCGGAAAAGGGTTATCGTGACGGCAAGCTGAAATTCGAATTGCAGGGGCACAAACTGAAGGGGTGCTGGGCGCTGGTTCGCATGAAAAATGAAGAAGAGAAAAAACAGGAACCCTGGCTGCTTATCAAGGAGAAAGACGAATACGTTCGCCCTGCATGCGAATACAGTGTGGTGGATGAGATGCCCGAAAGCGTTGCAGGCCTCGAATTGCCCGAGTTGCAGAAGGACGCGAAACCCGTAAATCCCATAAGCCAGGCAGCGACGCCAGGGAGAAAAGAGGCCTCTGTCCCATCGGCTCTGCCGGATTTACCCAAAAAGGCGATAAAAGCCGCTATTCCGCTTACTCTGCCACCGCAGCTCGCCACGTTGGTAGATGGGCCTCCCAATGATCCGGCTGAGTGGGCCTATGAAATCAAGTTCGATGGTTATCGATTACTGACCCGGATAGATGGCGGAAAAATCCAGCTGTTCACCCGCAACGGGAACGACTGGTCTCACAAGCTCCCCCATATTGTAAAAGCAATCCGCGAAATGGGCTTGCAAAGCGGTTGGCTGGATGGTGAAGCCATCGTCCCGAATGAGCATGGCATTCCGGACTTTCAGGCTTTGCAAAATGCCTTTGACAGTTCACGTACCCAGAGCATCATCTATTATCTTTTCGACATACCATTTTTTTACGGGTATGACTTGAGAGCCCTGCCGCTGATCGAGCGCAGGGAATATCTTAAAAAACTGTTTGAGACACGCTCTGCGGCGATGGTACGCCTCAGCGAAACGTTTGATGTGCCTGCAGACCAGATCGTGGCGTCCGCATGCCGCATGGGGCTGGAAGGCGTTATCGGCAAACGCAAGACATCCACCTATGTCTCGCGCCGCTCACCCGACTGGATAAAGCTGAAATGCAGTCAGCGGCAGGAATTCGTCATCGGCGGCTATACCGACCCCCAGGGTTCCCGGGTTGGGGTCGGTTCGCTTTTGCTGGGCTTTTATGATGAAGAAAAGAAACTCCGGTATGCGGGTAACGTCGGCACGGGATTCAGCGATAAGACACTTCGCGAACTGAAAACGAAGCTGGATAAAGTCGGGTCCGACCAGAACCCTTTTACCAAGGCGACCGGCATTGCCCGAAATGTTCATTGGGTCAAGCCGGAGCTGGTGGCTGAGGTTTCCTTTGGCGAGTGGACACGGGAGAAACATATTCGCCACTCTGTATTTCAGGGCCTGAGAATCGACAAGAAGGCCGAGACAATCATTCGCGAGAAGCCGGTTCATTCAAGTGCCACCCGGCCGGGATCAACAACAATCCCTGCGTCTCTGCGCGTAACGCACCCGGAAAGGTAATCGACCTCTCCACCGGTTTTACCAAAATGGATCTTGTGCGCTACTATGGGCTGGTAGGCTCCCTGATGATGGAGCATCTCAAGGGACGGCCGGTGTCACTCGTGCGCGCACCCGACGGGGTGGAGGGTCAGCTTTTTTTTCAGAAACACCTGGAAAAGGACAACATGCCGGGTGTTAACCAACTGGATATTGCGCTCGACCCCGACCATCCCTCCTACCTGGAAATCTCGACCGCGGAAGGGCTCGTCTCGGCAGCGCAAATGAACGTGATCGAGTTTCACACCTGGAACGCTGCAAAAAACGCTATAGGTACTCCCGACAGAATGACGTTTGACCTGGACCCTGGAAAAGGGGTGCAGTGGGGTCTCATACAGGAATCAGCACAGCTTGTCCGTATATTTCTTGAGGAATTGGGGCTGAAACCTTTTCTCAAGACCAGCGGGGGAAAGGGACTGCATATCGTTGTTCCCATCAAAAAGTTGCGCGGCTGGGATACGGTAAAGGATTTCTCCCACGCAATCGTGCAGCATCTGGCCAACACAATACCTCAGCGCTTTGTGGCGAAAAGTGGCCCGAGCAATCGGAAGGGAAAAATCTTTATCGATTACCTTCGCAACGGTTTCGGTGCGACGACTGTGTCCGCATGGTCGGTTCGCGCCCGCCCCGGCCTGGGCGTCTCCGTGCCTGCAGCATGGGACGAGCTGCAGGCGCTCACCAGCGCAGCACGCTGGTCGGCATCAAATATCCACGGGCGGCTGGATAAAGGGAATGCTCCATGGGCGGATTACGAAGCTTCAAAGCGATCGATCTTGCCGGCTATGAAAGCGCTGGGATTCAAGCCTCATAAAGAGGCGGAGGCACCTTCGATTCAAGCCGAATGAGCGATTTGGCATTGATCGGGAAGAGGGTTTAGCCGGCGGAGCTATTTTACATCCGCTCCCGGCTTGCCTATCTGGATTGCTCTTTCTCCTGCAAGTGACTGGACGCTCGCTCTACGGCTTCAACCGCTTCCTGAGCGTGCCCCCCTTTAGCTTCTTCAATGGCTAGGTCCATTTCTTCAAAGACCTCCTTATCATGCTCCACTTTCTCATGCTCTCCGTATATGGGCTTCTGCAAATTGGTATACGGATGGTCCTTGTTTTGCTCGATTAATTCTTTTTTCGCTTCCTCCGTGTGGCTGACCATTCCCTGGGTGCTTCCTTCTTTCCCACTTTTAATAGCCTCTTCCAGATGTTCCTGGGCCTTCCTGCCATGTTCGTCGGCATTCACCATGGCAGCAGGCGTCGCAAGAAAAACCACACCGGCCAGAAGTCCGTAAACGCTTGAAATTTTCATTGATGTTCCCGATGGTTTGCTTCGATTCTTCAAGTCCGACAGGCTGCTAGGGCTTAACCCCCGTCACGATATTGTAGTAACCGAAAGTCGGGTGGGTCTGGATATCGCTAAACCCGACGTCTGCCAGCATGCCGGATAATTCCAGACCGGAATACTGTTTTCCTTCCGTCCATCCCATCATTACCATGCTAAACGCGGCAACTGCAAAAGGCCCGGTTTTTTCATCGTTATAAAGCATTCCATGGATAATGATACGGCCGCCGGATGGAAGGCTGTTAAAACTCTTTGCCGTGAGGAAGCTGCATTTTTCCGAAGACCAATCATTATAGACGTTGGAATAGAAGTGAAGATCGGCCGAGGGCAGGGGATCGCTCCACATATCACCTTCGCAAGTCCGAATGCGGCTCTCCAAACCATGCTGGGCAATGAACTCCCTGGCGATTTCGCATACCAGCGGGAAATCGAAAAGTATTGCCTGTAAATCCGGTAATTTTGAGACTGCCCCAATCGAGTGGGCGCCCGAGCTTCCGGCAATGTCGAGCATTATCCGGTGCTTCGAAAGATCCAGGGCCTCCGGCCAATGAAATGCCGCTGCGATACTGAAACTGTACATGCCCCGGGTGAAACGGCGCACTATTTCCGCCTGCTTGTCATGAGAGTTGTAGATGTCCGTTCCCCAATAAGCCTGAGGAGTATCCGTCAGCACCGCCTTTTCCAGATTCGCGAATGAATGCACCTGGTCGTTGTCGATGATCAGGTCCCAAAAAAAGCCGAAATAGCTCGGGCTGCTCTTGAGCAGATAATTCTCGGCAACCGCGGTGAGCGAATAGCGCCCATCTTGCAAGGACAAGAAGCCGAGCGCCGTTGCCGTGGTGAGAATGGCTTCGGTCGGCCGGTTCCTGATATGCAGTTTTTTGGCGATAGCGGGTAGTGTCAGGGTGCCGTCTGCAAGCAGGGAAAACACGCCGAGCTTATGTGCCAGAAGTAATGCAGGATAACCGTAGACCCCAAGCACAACATCCCATAGCCGGCGATCATCTTCCATGGGGATTGCTTGAGTGCTGGCAGAGACTTCCTGATGCATAAGAAAATCCTCTTTTACCGAAGTAAGGTGATAAAACTATCAATCATTGTTATTTTATTGATTATGGTGCGTATCTAGAATCCGCCCGTATTTTTAAAAACTCAGGGAAGTTTGAGAATCGGAAACCAGGTGGTTAGCCTTCCAAGGATCTGGCGGATTTGTCCGCCTCAACCAGATGCTTTATATTTTGTACCGCTCGCTTCGCGCCATCCTGAACCGCTGTTCGAATCACTTGCTCGAAAGGCCGCATGAACACATTGAGTTCAAGCAGTTCAAACGTAAAGTGCAGCCTGACTTTTCCATTATCATCCTCCAACTCGTAAATACAGCGAAAAGGCTCGGAGATGCCGGCAAAAGCCAGGCGCCGGTGCGGCTCATAAATCGTAATCCTGAACTTCGATTCGGAGCGATGGCCCAGGTCGACGCGAACCTGTCTTGCCATGGTTCCCAATTTGACGGGACCGTTACCGATTTGCTCAAGCTCTTTGACTTCGGGCGACCATTTTGGGTAGTTCAAAAACAGATCTTCACCAATAAACTTGAATACTTTGATGGCGGGGTGTTCCATCAGAATGGTCGCCTTGCCCACTACGGGCTCGGATGGACCCAGGTTGAACATGGAGCCTAAGTTAAACATATTGCGTTGTCCCTGTTCCGGGCATGAAGAGATTCGGGCCGTTCTTTTATGTTGAGCAGCGGCAATCGAATGCCAGATACACTGGCCGGCATGGCTATACGCCAGCTCCGAAGCAGATAGGATAGAACCTGATGCTGCGTCATGGGGTGGGGCCTAGCTTATCGCAAATTGCCAGCCATAGCCACTTTCTCAGGCAACACAATCCGCCCGCATCCGTCATCTATCCGTTCCCATTTCCCGTGTTATATGCGGCATGCCGCACAGAATTAATTTTTAAAAAGGATGACAATGAGCATGTAAATGACCTGAAAGGAGGCGCCATGAACGACTTCTTAGTATTTTGGGGTACATATATTCTCGTGCTTGTTGCGGGATTGGGAATGCTTGCAGTAGGTTGAGATTCATCAACTCATCAATTAATGGCCTGGAGCTTGATCGCTACCGGGCCATTTTGTTTGCTGAATGGGGTTACGGCAAGAAGGAAATAAAAAGCCGGCAGGGGAAGTCCCAGATCGGGCGAAAAGTGGGTGAAAGCGCTCAAAGCAAGGATGTCGCGAGGATTGACAGAAAGATAGGATTTTTGACGGGAAGCTGGCGATGACCAGGGCTCATGGCTTGCTCTCGCCGGGCGACGTTGGCGATCATTCCGGCATGGGCTCAAGAGTCTTTTCTTACCAGTTATCCGTCCCTGAGAAGTTTTTTTTGCTATTTATTTTAGCTTCAAGGTCTGCCTCATCCATAAGACCACTTCCAAAAAATGGTTTTTTGTGCTATAAACAATCGTGGCCACCAGCGAAGCGAGTTTTCACCAGTTGGGGCTCTGTGGACATCATGAAGGGCTCCAACAGGGGTGACGCTGGTTACCGTGTTACCTCTGTGACGTATAATTAAGGAGACCGAAAAATGAAACCCCCAAATTCGTTGCTTTTTTCCATGATAGCTGCCGTTGGCCTGTCTTTTTCCGCATCCGGCGCATTGGCCGGCGAACCCGATACCGCGCTTTCTGAAAAAAATAAAAATAAGCCTGCCGAATCCCGCCGCGATGGCGACAAGAGTCATCCTTCGCAGGTAATGCCGCACAGTTACCCGCTGCCCGTTATCCGTTACCCGTTACCCGTTACCGTTAACCATTCCCCGATACCCGATACCCAATACCCAAAGACACTGCGTTATTAATCCCTAAAAGCTGGCTGAAAGCCAACGGACTATAAGAGTACAGTTAACACCCCGCTGCTTGCGGCGGGGTGTTTTATTAATGTTTGTTGGCTTGTTCCCTTTTCTTGTGAGCAGGCGGTTGCTTGACGGATGCGATTAATGCTCTGCAGTTGTTATCTTCTCCCGGTCCTGTCTCAATAAGCGGTATCAGAGAAGCAAGCGGTGTTGCCAAGACACCCAGCAACACCGCTGCGCCAGCACGTATAGCCAGCATTTTATCGGGATATATCGTCGGTTTCTTGAAGGTACCGGTAATGTGGACGGGCGTGCGAAGACTCATGATGCTGAAGTCTTTAGGTTCGGGTGATAATTTCATCTTGACGGTTTCGTCAGCGAGACTGATCTGGCCCTCGCCCAGGATATTCGTTTCTTTCGTGTCGATTACGAATGTGTCGCTATTCATTACTCCCTTTTTGATACCAAAATCTATAACGGCGCATCGCACCGGCACATTCTTGTCTCCCGTAAATAGAAGCTTGAGAAGGGTGGCTCCGTCGAGATCAGCCGCTGCCAGCAGCGTCTCGCTGATTTCTCCGCCCGACATGATCAGCCCGAAGCGTCCATTGGCAGAGCCCAGGAGTGCGCCGACCGATTCGCCATGGCCTGTTACATGGGTGGTGCCACCGATCAGGCCCAGGCTGCTATGGGTAAGCTCGACGCCGGGTAACAGCTTGGGTAATTGCAGCCTTTTGATTGACAGGGTGGCTTCAGCCTCGGGGACGTCACCGCGCGCATTGATAGTAACCGCGGCAATGATGTTTCCCCCTGCAACGGTAAAATTTGCGGGATCCAGCGTCATCAGTCCATTGTCGACTTTCATGTGAGTTACCAGATGTTCGATCGGCAGGTTTTTGTTACGAATGGACTGGCCCGTGAACTTGACATCCGTATCCATCGCCTTCAAGCGATCGAGCTTGAACTTCTGGTCGGGGAGGAGCCGGTCTCGCTGCTCTGCTATCGAAGCTTTTTTCTCCTTTTTCTCTCCCAGGCTGTCCTGGGGTTGCGGGGCTCGCCTTGCCGCAACAAAGCCTTGTAAATCGCCGAGATCGAGTACTTTAGATACGATATCCCCTCGTAGCATCGGGCGTTTACCCCCTGTATCGAAGAGAATGTCGCCACCCAGATCGCTTGAGCCCACCTTGCCCGAGAATCCCTTCATGGACCATTCTGTCTTCTGGTGCACAAGCCTTCCGGATATTTCGTAGGGTGGGGATGGAAAAAAGACGACACCCGTTATTGGATAAAGCGCGGAGAGATCGTCGCCGTGCAATTCCAGTTTCAAGTCCATTGCCGAGAGTGCTTCAAGCCCCGTGACCATACCGTCAAAAGTGGCATATGTATTGCCGATCCGGGCTTTCCCCCGGATGGGATAGGGAAGGCTTTTATCCATCAATGACAGGATTTCCCCGCCATGAACCTGAAAGCTGAATTCCAGTCCTGTGAATTTTCCGTCCGCAATCACGTTGATGGGCGTTTGCCGCGCATCGGCTGATACGGAATCGGTGAATATCCTTGTACTGACGTCAGTTTTCGTTTTTGGATCGCGATAGGCAAGCCTGCCCTGATCAATGTTGAGCCTGCCAATTTTTGGCAATTCCGTTTCTGTCTCCGTCTTTTTAAGATCCCAGTTGCGTTTTCCGTCCGCGCTTTTTTCAAGGATGATTTTTGGCTGGGATATCGCAATTTCCGGCAAGACGATATCTCCCAGCAGTAGTTTCCAGAGATCAATGCTGAATGACAGTTTATCGACAGCGAACATTGGCTGTTCGGTTCCCCATTCGGCATTGGCAAGCGAGAGTCCTTCGACGCTGATCCGTGGGTTGAGCGACAAGCTAACGTCGAGATCGCCTCCGATCGAGAATTCGCGGCCCGTCTTTTCCGTAACCTGGCGTTCCACGTAGGGCTTCAGCATATTCCAGCCGAACAGCGAGATGGCAACCGCCGCGAGCGTAAACAAGATACCGAAAATCAGGAGTATTTTTCTTGAACGGGTTTTCATGGCAATGAACGTGTGAGTTGGAAGGTGCTGGACGATGCTCGATTCCGATTCCAGCGTGCAGGCGTCCAGATGTTCCCACGCATGCCAGTTCAGATAAGGCAGTCCAATAACGTAGCTATTCGCTTAGCATTAAAAAATCTGGATGAGCACGAATCCCGTTTTCACCTCAAGTTTTCCGCACCATACTTTTTTTCTGCCGGAACAGTCGGTACGTCAGCGCACACACCTCCGTTCAGTTCAGGTGCCGGGGAAAGCGCCTTACGGGTTTCCGGGACAGGCAGCAATAAGTCTCTTTGCTTGCGCTGTGTCATGACAGGTACGAAAAATGACATGTCATAACGGATGAGGGATAGGGGAAGTGATCCGGCACCGAATGCCGAAGACAGGAAACAGAAGCGGTTCGCAGCGTGCGGTGGGAAGCTCTACGTAGAGGCTTATGACGTCGTGCTGATGCGCATCTCAAGTGGCCAGTGCGCTCATGAGGCGCGCTCGGCGGAACTTTTGTCCGGAGTGAGGTGTTCTAGGGCCTGTTAACAGGCCCTAGTATTTCTGCACATCGCAAAACAGGCGATCAAATTCCTTCTTCACTACGCTGTAGCATTCGCATACGTGGGTTTCCAGCCCGGAGCGGTCAAGCACCATGATATGGCCGCGGCGGTAGCGAATAATTCCGGCATTTTGCAGCTTGCCCGCCGCCTCAGTAATGCCCTCGCGGCGTACGCCAAGCATGCTCGCGATCAATTCCTGCGTCATGGTCAATTCCTGGGAGTCCAGCCGGTCGAGCGTCAGCAACAGCCACCGGCATAGCTGCTGTTCGATAGTGTGGTGCCGGTTGCATACCGCAGTCTGGGAAATCTGCATGATCAGCGCCTGAGTGTAGCGCAGCAGCAAGCGCTGTACCTGCCCGGCGTGGTTGAATTCCTGGAGCATCAGGGCAGCCTTCAGCCGGTAGCCGTGGCCGGCGGTTTGGACTGTGGCCCAGCTGGGCGTGGTTTCTCCCCCCATGAAAAGGGAAATCCCGAGCATGCCCTCGTTACCGACGCCCGCTATCTCGGAAGATGCGCCGTTTTCAAGGATATAGTGCAGGGAAACGATGGCTGAAGTAGGAAAATACACATAGTGCAGACGGCCGCCGGATTCACAAAGAACATCGCCGAGCGGCATGTGGACCAGTTCCAGATGAGGTTCCAAGCGTTCATATTCAGCCGCCGGCAGAGCGGCAAGGAGATGATTCTGGCTGGGCTGATGTGGGGGAGCGCTAAGCATTCGCTAGCTACGGGGAACAGTGAAAAATCAGGCGCAGCCGGGATGGATGGAGAATCAATGGATGCCGCAAATGTCTGAGTTGCTGTTTTCGACTCTTATCCTTTTCTTTGGACCGCTACCAGGACTCATGATAGCACTTATCAGGATATACTATCTTTTATCGAGCGTCCATTTTGTACGATACCGTACATACTGTGGATGAGCTAAGTCTTATCATGATTCCGTGCCTGAAAGAAAGAAGCAATCTAAGCAGGCCGCTGTTCCGGATTGTGCGTTTTCATTGAAACGTAAATAAATAGCATCTGACCTCCGTACCCGGAAGAATCAGCCGCAATCGATTCTCTGTCTTTACCCTCCGGAGCTAGACCATGAAGCAATTGAAAAGCACTTTTATTGCCATTGCAGCTATTCTGTCCCTGTCGATATCGGGTTGCGCATCGACATCAACGACCGAGAGCACAGGCGAGTATATTGATGACAGCGTTATTACGACAAAGGTCAAAGCGGCTATTTTCAACGAGCCCGGCCTGGAGTCGACAGAGATCAGTGTCAAGACATTCAAGGGTATTGTCCAATTGAGCGGTTTTGTTTCCCGGCAGGCCGATATATCCAGGGCCATGGAAATCGCAAAAACAATCGAAGGCGCGAAATTCGTGAGGAATTCCTTGTACGTCAAGTAAACGGTATGCACCTGAGGTCATGCAGAACCTCCATTTTTGCAAAAATCATATCCTGCAGGACTGGGCAATTATCCGGGCTGTTCCTCCTTTTCATCTGCTTCCAGCTATTTCGGATTCAACAGGCTGAATGCTTCCGGAGGTTTACATTATTACCGTTGCGATAATTACGATGCAACCCGGTCCTATAAAACTCCATCGCCTCGGCGGGAAATCAGTATTGTGATCATCATTGATGGATCGCGGCAACCTGGAGAATATTCCAATTGAAAGCTAGGGGACACAATGGTTTCTGAGCTTTTACTCCCCATCACAACCCGGCTTCGAAAAATCGGAAGGCCGCGTATCCCGCTTAGTGAAGAGCTGCCTTTACGATCCGAACTATTCAGCGCCGACCAGATGGAGCTGTATGGCGGGATTCTTGCGGCGTCTCATGAACTGTCGGCCGCCCGGGGTACGGATCAGCTTCTGGCGCGCCTGGATGAGAACGAACACACGCTGTTCAGCGTTTGTAACGTACTGACAGAAGCGGTTTCGGCGGATCGGCCGCTCACGCCGGCCGGCGAATGGCTATTCGACAATTTTTATCTGATCGAGGAGCAGATCCGCACCGCCAGGCGTCACCTTCCCAAGGGTTATAGCCGGGAATTACCACTTCTTGAGCGCGGACCCTCGGCCAATCTCCCGCGAGTCTACGACATCGCGCTACAGGCGATCTCGCATGGCGATGGCCGCGTGGATACGGAAAGTCTCAGGCGCTTTGTTGCGGCATACCAGGCGGTTTCCAATCTTCAATTGGGAGAATTATGGGCAATTCCGATCATGCTGCGGCTGGCGCTGCTGGAGAATCTTCGCCGTGTCGGCGTGCACGTGGCAGCCGGCCGGACAGACCGGAACCTTGCGGCTGCCTGGGCCGACGAGATTACCAAGATAGCCGAAAAAGACCCTAAAAGCCTCGTTCTCGTCATTGCGGATATGGCGCGCTCCAATCCGCCGATGACCACGCCTTTCATTTCCGAATTGGCGCGGCGATTGCAGGGGCAGGGCCCGGCACTGGCTCTGCCGCTGAACTGGATCGAGCAGCGGCTTGCCGAATCGAACCAGACGATCGACCAGATGGTGCAACTGGGAAATCAGCAACAGGCGGCTGACCAGGTTTCGGTCTCCAATAGCATCAACAGCTTGCGCATGCTGGGCGCCATCGACTGGCGCGATTTTGTCGAAACCACGAGCCTGGTCGAACAGGCTTTGAGAGAAGATCCGGGCGGTACCTACGGCCGGATGGATTTTGCTACGCGTGACCACTATCGACATGCGGTGGAGCGCCTGGCCAAGGCAAGTCCCATATCGGAAGTGGATGTGGCGCGCAAGGCACTTCGGTTGGCACGGGATGGCGCGGCGGTGGAAAGCGGCGCCGCCCGGGCGCATGTTGGTTTTTACCTGATCGACAAGGGCTTGCCCGACCTTGAGCAGGCAGCACAGGTGCACCTGTCGCTCCTGGAAAAAATTTGGCGGGCGGGCCGCAGCCATCCTTTGTTCTACTATTTGGGCGCGATCACGCTGATTACCGGAAGCCTGTTTGGCGGCCTGCTGTTCAAGGCGTATGCCGACGGCGCGGGCGGGTGGCTGTTGGGCGCGGTGGGTATCTTGTCCCTCTTTGCGGCAAGCCAGCTGGCCATGGCGATCGTAAACTGGCTCGCGCAAATGCTGGTGACACCGCATTCGCTGCCACGCATGGATTTTTCC
The DNA here is from genome assembly GCA_039922995.1 of Nitrosospira sp. Classification (GTDB taxonomy): domain Bacteria; phylum Pseudomonadota; class Gammaproteobacteria; order Burkholderiales; family Nitrosomonadaceae; genus Nitrosospira. The sequence goes on from JBDTDT010000038.1 coordinate 15,498, forward strand.
GTGGAAATACCCCTGGCTTTTCGTACGCTGGTAGTGGTGCCAACCATGTTGACAAGCCATTCTGACGTTCCCAATCTCGTGGAAGCCCTTGAAGTCCGGTTTTTGGCCAATCGCGACGACAATCTTTATTTCGGTTTGTTAACCGATTATCGGGATGCGGATAAGGAAACGCTTCCTGACGACGCGGCGTTATTGGAGCTTGTGCGCTCAAGCATCGAAGAGTTGAATAAAAGGTATTCCAGCGTTGAGGAGAATGGAAAGATTGAAGGGGAAGGTCCGGCGGTGCCCGGTGAGGAGGGGCCTTTCTTTCTGTTTCATCGGCCACGGCGATGGAATCCGCAGGACAGGCTCTGGATGGGCCACGAGCGTAAACGCGGAAAACTGGCGGATTTGAATGCGCTGCTGCGCGGCGCGGGAAGCGATGCCTTTTCCCTCATCGTAGGCAACACTGCGGTGCTGCCCGAAGTGAAATATGTGATTACGCTCGATACCGATACGCAGTTACCGCGTGAGTCCGCCCATCAGTTCGTGGGAGCAATGGCCCATCCGCTCAATCGACCGCGGCTCGACACATCCACCGGGAATGAAAGCGGCGCCATTGTGACCGAGGGCTATGGAATTCTGCAGCCGCGCGTCGCGGTGAGCCTGTCGAGCACCAATCGCTCGCGGTACGCATGGCTTTTTGGAGGGGAAGCCGGGATCGATCCTTATACGCGGATTGTCTCCGACGTTTACCAGGATTTGTTCTACGAGGGTTCATTTGTCGGCAAGGGCATTTATGATGTCGATGCGTTCGAGCACGCGCTTTGCCGCCGTCTTCCCGAGAATCGGATCCTGAGTCACGATCTTCTGGAAGGCTGCTATGCGCGAGCGGGCCTGTTGAGCGATGTGCAGCTCTATGAAGGATTTCCTGCACGCTACAGTGCGGATGTGAGCCGTCGACACCGATGGATTCGTGGAGACTGGCAACTTGCCAGCTGGCTGCTGTGGCAGGTGCCGGCACTGGATACGCGCTACAACCCGAATCCGCTCTCTCTGCTGTCGCGATGGAAATTGATGGACAACCTTCGCCGCAGCCTTGTGCCGACAGCCTTGACGCTGCTTCTTTTATTGGGATGGCTGGCATTGCCCGACGCATGGTTCTGGACGCTGGGGGTAATTGGCATTCTTGCCATTCCTGCCGCGATCGCTGCCATTTCCGATCTCCTGAACAAACCGTCCGAAGTGCCACTGCGGCAGCATGTCGTTGCGTCAGCGCGTGTGGCGGGACGGCACTTCGGACAGGTATTATTTACGCTGGCCTGCCTTCCTTACGAAACCTATTTCAGTCTTGACGCCATCCTGCGCACCCATACGCGACTTTTGATCACGCACCGCCGGCTTCTCGAATGGAATCCGTCCCGGGAAGTCGAGCGCGAGGCCGATCCGGCAATTACCAAAAATCAACGTACCGATCTCGGGGCTTCCTTTCAAACGATGTGGATAGCGCCCGCCGTTGCAATCGCGGCTGCGGCAGGGCTTGCGATTACTACGCCGTTTGCATTGATTGCCGCGTTGCCGGTATTGCTGTTATGGGCAGGCTCTCCCGCTATCGCGTGGTGGATAAGCCGGCCGCTTCCTCTGCGGAGTGCGGAGCTGACCACTGGACAAATACACTTCTTGCGCCAGGTTGCGCGCCGTACATGGTACTTCTTCGAGACCTTCGTCGGTCCAAAAGATCACTGGCTGCCGCCAGACAATTTTCAGGAACACCCTGTTGCGACGATCGCGCATCGTACGTCGCCGACCAACATGGGTCTCGCATTGCTAGCCAATGTTGCAGCCCACGATTTCGGCTACATCGGAGCCGGACATCTTATCGAGCGCACTACAAATACACTCCAGTCAATGGAAACGCTGGAACGGTATGCCGGCCATTTTTACAACTGGTACGATACGGAAACAAAAGCGCCGCTCACGCGCTATATTTCCACGGTGGATAGCGGTAATCTCGCGGGCCATCTGCTGACACTGCGCGCCGGCTTGCTGGAAGTGGCCGATGCTCCCATTATCGGCGCGCGGATATTTCTGGGTTTGACCGACACGCTGCAGATTCTCGAAAAAATCCCCGGCTGCGCCTCCGTGAATTCCTTGGCACAATTCGAAAAGGCGCTCCTGATGGCAACCGGGACACCACCCCTCACAGTCGCCGGGGTGCGGGTCGATCTTGACCGGTTGGTCGCCTGCGCCGGGGCGGTTGTCCGTGAGATTACCGAAGAGCCATCCGACATACTTCCCGGTGAAGCTCATGAATGGGCACGGATGCTGCATAGCCAATGCGAAAATGCGCTTGCCGAAGTGACCGCCCTCACGCTGGACTCCATGATGTCCCATTCGGCCAGCGGTAGTGGCCATGATTTAGTGCCTGCCCCTCCGATTCCATCGTTGCGTCAACTTGCCAATCAGCACAACGAGCGCGCACGCGATCAATTGGCGGCGCTTGAGCGTCTTGCGGGCCAGGCAGGCGAGATGGCACAAATGGAATATGGCTTCCTGTTCAACGCGGCGCAGCGGCAACTTGCAATCGGATACAACGTGGGCGAGCGCCGGTTGGATGCCAGCTATTATGATCTGCTCGCTTCCGAGGCGAGGTTGTGCAATTTCGTAGCAATCGCGCAGGGAGAATTACCGCAGGAAAGCTGGTTCGCCCTCGGGCGGATGCTTACTACGTCGGGTGGAGAGGCCGCTTTGTTGTCCTGGAGCGGTTCGATGTTTGAATATCTCATGCCGTTGCTTGTGATGCCGACGTTCGACAATACGCTTCTCGACCAGACCTGCAAGGCGGCGGTCAACCGGCAAATCGCGTATGGCGAGGAGCGCGGGGTGCCCTGGGGTATTTCGGAATCTGGATACAATGCGGTCGACGTTCAGTTCAATTACCAGTACCGCGCATTCGGCGTCCCGGGGCTGGGACTCAAGCGCGGCCTCGGGGCGGATCTGGTCATTGCACCCTACGCTTCCGTACTTGCCTTGATGGTTGCACCGGAGGCTGCGTGCCGTAACCTGCAGCAGCTTGCCGCCGAGGATATGGCGGGTAAATTTGGCTTCTACGAGGCGGTCGACTACACGCCGTCGCGCCTGCGGCGGGGTGAAACACGTGCCGTGGTGCGCTCATTCATGGCCCACCACCAGGGCATGAGCCTGCTTTCGCTGGCATATGTGCTGCTGGATTGCCCGATGCAACGCCGTTTCGAGTCTGAGCCGCTGTTTCAGGCCACCATGCTGCTGCTGCAGGAACGGATTCCAAAGGCTACGCTTTTCCGTTCACAAGCCGCCGAGCTCCCCGACATTCGCATGACCAAGGAGCTTCCGGATATGCCTATCCGCATACTTTCGAGCGCGAATACGCCCATTCCCGAGGTGCAGCTTCTGTCGAATGGCCGGTACCATGTCATGGTTACCAATAGCGGCGGCGGAAGCAGCCGCTGGAAGGATCTTGCCGTTACCCGCTGGCGGGAGGATAGTACGTGTGACAACTGGGGGAGCTTCTGCTACCTGCGCGACGTGGCGAGCGGAGAGTACTGGTCGAATACTCACCAGCCAACGTTGAAGGAAGCAAAGCGCTACAGTGTTCTTTTTTCCGAAGGGCGTGTTGAATTCCGCCGCCGCGATCTCGATTTCGATACACACACCGAGATTACGGTATCGCCCGAAGATGACATCGAGTTGCGCCGGATTCGCATCACCAATCGTGCGTGGACGCACCGGACCATTGAGGTGACTTCTTATGCCGAGATAGTGCTCGCTCCACCGATAGCCGACGCCCAGGCGCCGGCTTTTGGCAATCTCTTTGTGCAGACGGAAATACTGCCCGACCGCCACGCAATTCTTTGCAGCAGGCGGCCGCGCTCGCAGAGCGACCCGGTGCCATGGATGTTTCATCTGATGACAGTGCATGGCATCGCTGCCGAAGCAATTTCCTATGAGACGGACCGGATGGCATTCATCGGACGCGGAAACAACCTTTCCGAACCGCAGGCCATGGCGGTTGCAGGGCCGCTTTCCGGCAGCGCCGGCTCGGTCCTCGATCCAATCGTTGCCATTCGGCAGCGTGTCACCGTCGAACCTGGGGAGTCGATCACGATCGACATGGTGACGGGGGCGGGGGATTCCCGCCATGCAGCCATGAACCTGGTCGATAAGTACCAGGATCAGCATTTGGCGGACCGTGTTTTCGATCTCGCGTGGACGCACAGCCTGGTTGTCTTGCGCCAGCTCAACGCAACCGAGACCGATGCGCAGTTGTTCGGCCGTCTGGCCGGCTCGGTGCTCTACGCCAACGCTTATCTGCGTGCTGATGACGGCGTGTTGAGCAGGAATCAGCGCGGCCAGTCGGGATTATGGGGATATGCCATTTCCGGCGACCTGCCTATCGTGCTGCTGCAGATCAGCGATGGGGCTAACATCGACCTGGTGCGGCAACTGGTGCAGGCACACGCCTACTGGCGCGTGAAAGGGCTGGCTGTCGATTTGATAATCTGGAATGAGGACCATTCGAGCTATCGGCAGCTTCTGCACGATCATATCATGGGGTTGGTCGCTGGCAGCGCCGAAGCCCATGTGCTTGATCGGCCCGGCGGGATTTTCATTCGCAGGGCCGAACAGATTGCACCTGAAGACCGCATCCTGTTGCAAACCGTAGCGCGCGTGATCATTTTCGATAATAAAGGCAGCCTGGCGGAACAGATTATCCGCCGCGTACCCTTGGAATCAACGATTCCGCCGATGAGGCTGGAGCCGGTTCGCCAGCCCGATGCAAGTCAAATTATTGATTTGCCATACCGTGAACTGCTCTTCAACAATGGTTTCGGAGGTTTTACTCCGGATGGGCGCGAATATATCATCACGACTGGCCAGGACCAGGCAACGCCGGCACCGTGGTCGAATATCCTGGCGAATTCCAGATTTGGAACGGTCATTTCCGAGAGCGGCCAGGCCTATACCTGGTGTGAAAATGCGCATGAGTTCCGCCTGACTCCCTGGAGCAATGATCCGGTTCGTGATCCGGGCGGGGAGGTCTATTACCTGCGTGACGAAGAAAGCGGCTATTTCTGGTCTCCGACGCCCCTGCCAAAGCGCGGGGCAGCGGCTTATATTACCCGCCATGGATTCGGCTATAGCGTTTTCGAGCATACCGAGGCCGGAATCAGTTCCGAGCTATGGGTTTATGTGGCGACGGATGCCGCGGTGAAATTCGCGGTATTGAAAGTACGTAATGAATCGGGGCGGCCGCGCAGGCTTTCCGCGACTGGGTGCGTCGAATGGGTGTTGGGCGATTTGCCGGAGAAAAGCCGGATGCATGTCGTTACCGAAGTCGACCCTGCAAGCGGGGTCCTGCTTGCGCGCAACCCTTATAGCAACGAGTTCTCGGGGCGGGTCGCTTTTTTCGATGTCGACGATACCGGGCGCAGCGTGACTGGAGACCGCACCGAATTCATTGGCCGGAATGGGGGATTCATGGATCCCGCCGGAATGGCTTCGGCTGTGCTTTCGGGACGGGTGGGGCCGGGACTCGACCCTTGCGGCGCCATCCGTGTTCCCTTTGAGTTGCTGGACGGACAGGCGCGGGAAATTGTCTTCCGCCTGGGCGCCGGTTACCATGCCGACGATGCCATCCAGCTGGCACAGCGCTTTCGAGGGGCCGCGGCAGCGCAGCAGGTCCTGAAAAGCGTGCACCATTACTGGGGGCGCACGCTCGGCACTGTCCAGGTGGAGACCCCCGATCCATCCCTCAACGTCATGATCAATGGCTGGCTTGTATATCAGGTCATCGCTTGCCGTCTATGGGGGCGTAGCGGCTACTATCAATCCGGAGGCGCTTTCGGATTCCGCGATCAGTTGCAGGATGTGATGGCGCTTGTTCACGCCGAGCCTGCGCTGGTGCGTGAGCACCTGCTCCGGTCGGCGTCGCGCCAGTTCACCGAAGGGGATGTTCAGCACTGGTGGCATCCGCCCGGCGGCCGCGGCGTTCGGACCCGCTGTTCGGATGATTATCTGTGGCTGCCCCTGGTTGCCTGCCGTTATGTGGCGGCGACGGGCGATACAGGGGTTCTGGACGAGTCCATTGCTTTCCTTGAAGGCCGTCAGGTGGGTGCCGATGAGGACTCGTACTACGACTTGCCCATCCGGTCCGAGCAGGCTGCAGATTTGTATGAGCATTGCTGCCGGGCCATCGTGCATGGCTTGCGGTTCGGCGAACATGGTCTTCCATTGATGGGTACCGGGGACTGGAATGACGGAATGAATCTGGTGGGGTTCCATGGGCGAGGCGAAAGTATCTGGCTGGCTTTCTTTCTGCATGAGGTACTCGCCCAGTTTTCCAGCCTTGCCCAACGGCGTGGAGACGCGGCATTCACCGAGCGCTGCAATAAGGAAGCCGATCTTCTCCGCAAGAATATTGAGCAGCACGGCTGGGATGGGGAATGGTATCTTCGCGCCTTCTTCGACGACGGGTCACCGCTCGGCTCCTCCGGCAATCCTGAATGCCGGATCGATTCGATCGCGCAGAGCTGGTCGGTGCTATCGGGGGCTGGCAGCGGTGAACGTCAGCGGCAGGCAGTGAAGGCGGTGGATCAGCATCTCGTGCGCCGTGACGCCGGCTTGATTCAGCTTCTCGATCCCCCCTTCGATCAATCACCCCTGAATCCGGGGTATATAAAAGGCTATGTACCCGGCGTGCGGGAGAATGGCGGCCAATATACGCATGCCGCCATCTGGACAACGATGGCCTTCGCCGCATTGGGAGATCACGGGCGGGCATGGGAGCTGCTGACAATGATCAACCCCGTGAGCCATACCCAGACGCCGGAGGCGGTTGGGGTCTACAAAACTGAACCCTACGTTGTTTCAGCGGATGTTTATGCGGTGTCTCCGCACACGGGGCGCGGCGGCTGGTCATGGTACACGGGCTCGGCGGGATGGCTCTATCGCCTGATGCTTGAAACGCTCCTGGGCCTCACTCTGGAAGTGGACAAGCTGTATTTCAAACCATGTCTTCCGGCGGATTGGAAAACATTCAAGGTAAATTACCGTTATCGGGATACGACCTACCATATTACGATTGTGCAGATAGTCGGCGGAGAAGCTGAAGCGGGCCTGACGATGGATGGAATCGCTCAACACGATCCAGTCGTTCACCTGGTTGACGATCGTGCGTCTCACGCGGTTGAGGTCCGGCTAAGGAGTCAGGAGGTGCCCCTATGAGCGCCGGCATATCCAGTCAATATCTTGAAAGGATATTCCAGGATTGGCCCGTTGACCGGAAAAATTTACTTGAGGTGGAGCGGTAAAATATGAAGAGTCGATCAGGCGGAAGACAGAGGAAGGCTTGCCGTGGGCATATTGACCCTGCCGATAGCCGGATGAATACCGGATACCGTAGATTGGGTCGTGGTTTGGGCTATCCTGGCGGTCAGGCTCCGGGTATAACGCTGGAGCAGGTAGCGCAGCGGACTGCCCAGCTCGAATTCTCGCCGCAGATTGGCTGCGTCGAGCCGATAGCCATACCCGGCGACCTGCACCACGGCACGGCTTGGCGTGGTTTTTCTTCCCATGAGCATGGCAATCCCGAATAAACCTTCATTGCCGATAACGGCGATTTTCGCCGGTTCCCCGTCGTCCGTGATGGCGAGCAATGAAATAATACTGGTTGTAGGAAAGTACACAAGGTCTATTTTGCCGCCATTCTCGTAAACGGCCCATCCCTGGGACAGGGATACAAGTTCAAGGCATGCTTCCAAGCGGTTATAAACATCTTCGGGAAGAGCAGCCAAAAAAAGGTTTTGTTTCGGAGTATGAGGGTATGACATTATGTCCTCTCTAATTGGAGTTCCGACGGCGGTAATCTGTGGCGACTGTTTGAGCCTGCTTACCAAGTGATTTGAGATTACATGGAATTACGGGGTCCGTATGTGCGGTGACAGACAGACTGCACGCCTCAAAAAAAGGAAAGTATGACACTGTAAAATACAACGTCTTAAAGCGTTAAAAGCATGTTCGCAGAGTTGCGAAGGGCTGCTATACTTTGGCGGCTCGCCTTATTATTTTTTATGGAGGATGTAATGGCTAAAACTAGAGCGAGTAAGGAAAAGCTCATCGAAGATTTTCATTCGGTGATTAGTGATACTGAAGAGTTGATGAGATCCGTCAGTAGCGAGAGTGGCGGAAAAGCCCAGGCTTTACGCGCCAAACTCGAACAGAATTTGCAGCATGTCAAGGGATATCTCCATGATTTCGAAGAGTCGGTGGTAGATAAATCCAAGGTTGCAGCGCGGGTAACCGATGACTATGTTCACGAAAACGCCTGGCAGACCGTAGGACTTGCAATCGGCATGGGTGTCGTGATCGGGCTATTGCTCAGGAATCGTGATTGATCGCTTTTAATGCGGCATGCGCTTGCGGGATACCGGAAAAACGCCGCGAGCGCAAGTCGGCAAGTGCGCTGCAAGCATCGCAAGTTTGTGCATGCTGTGATCAAAATTGACAGGAGATTGACATGAAGGGACGCGCTCATTTTATTGCGGTGTTTGCTTTATTGCTGGCCGGAGGGAACGTTTCGGCCGC
>JBDTDT010000039.1:0-43668 GCA_039922995.1 Nitrosospira sp.
TCTAGCAAAGCCACTATTTCAGCCTGCTCATTTGTCGAGCAAATAGGCACTGGCACATTTTTAATGTCATCACCAGATATACCTGACTGTCCAGCGGTGGTGCGAATTTTTGATTCCAAGAATTGACGAGATACACCAGCGTTAAGCGCTTTTTCAAAGTACGAACTCAAAAAATTTTTGGAAGAAATCCTTGTTTGCACTAGCTTATCCGGGAACAGACGCTTCTCTTCAGACTTATACTCAGCGCAAACTCCAACATAATTTCGAGAGCCGTTATATCGCGTAAAAACCAAGTCCCCGCGCTCAAGGTAATAAGCATCAAACCTACCAGTTGAGTTGTCGATATACCGGATGTCCTCCATGTTAAAAAACAAAGATCTCACGGCACTGATTCTAAAAATGGGCGAGCCAAAATCACCATCCGGTTTATCCGAAATACCATTTCTGATGATTGAGCAGACGTCACCATATTTCACCCACCCCCACCCAGCCGACAGTTCGGGCAATTCGGCCAGTTCTTCGGCGGTCAGCGGTGACAGGGGTTTCGGGGCTTTGGGTTTGCTGGCCGGTTTGCCAGCGGCCTCCCAGTCGGTAAGCTGTTGCTGATAGCGCTGTGCTCGCTCAGTCTGGATGCGCTTCAGCAAGGCTGGGGCGGTTTCAAGTTTGTCCTGGTTTCTTGCACGCCATTGGGCGGTGAGCTTACCCTCGAAGGCGTGTTTCAACAGGGCTTGGCGATATACCTTGAGCTGTACGCGGGCGGTCTTCAGGTTTTCGATGCCCTTGTCCAGTTCGGAAAATAGCTCTTAGATTTTGGCGACGATGCGGTGTTGTTCATTGAGTGGCGGAAGCCCGAACTCCAGCTCCTCAACGAATCGTTTGTTAATTGCAGCAAATGTAGAACCCGTGCCTTCTTTTGAAAGGTCTGTTTCAATACTGCGAAGTAGATGCAGCACAAAGATTGGTGAAATGCCGCCAACTGGTTGGATCGCTGCAAGTCCTCGGCCGATACAGCACATTTCTTTCGCTAGATTCGTTGGGCCAACTGGCGCTCGAACTGATAACAGCGTTGCTCCTGGCAACGCAATCTTGTTAGGTGCGTTGCAGTATTTTGCAACGGTCGGATAAATTGCCCCAAACTCAGCTTTACCTTGAAAGAACGGGATTCCATCTCCGTTCTTATTATATGTGTCGGAGGTCGGTGACTGCCCCATAACAACATCGGTAAAGTCAGGTAAACAGCATCTACTCCACCCTTGTGGCAACACATGATCCTCTACTTTTGAAATAAACCTCACGCCACCAACACTTCATTCAATTCATCCAGCAGGGTATTCATCCTTGCGCCGAACAGTTGGTGCATCTTGCCCAGCCCGCCTTGCCCGTCGAAGGGTAACATTTCCAAATCATCTCGTTCGACGTGAAATGAGTTGGCGACATGATCGCGGATCATGCGCAGCCAATCCATTTGTTCTTCGTTGAATTTCTCGCTACCGCCGGAATGGGGTTTCATGACCCAGTTCTGAAAATTACGGCGCACAGTTTCATCGAAGGTGGAAAGCTTGGCATCCATGCCGCAGACGCGGCGGATCAGCGCAACCAGTGCGGTGAGTTCACTGATGGGCTGCGCGCCCTGATAGGCGTCCAACTGGCGGTAGGCTTGCCACACGCGCAACGGGGCGAGTTTGGGCTTGTCCGCCTTGAGTTTGTCCAGCATCTGCCGGATCAGGTCGAAACTGAGTTCGCGCCTTCTATAAGGCTGGCTAAAGAAGATGGTGAGCGCTGCTATGTTGTCCTGATTCGCTTTCAAGTAATCGGCGAATTCATCGGTCAGGGCTTGCGCATTATTGGCGGCGTTCTTGTCCCATTCAGCTCGCAATAGGTTGTCGAGGTTGTCGTGGTCGATGGTTTGTTCCTTATCGCGCCGGATGGTGTCGATGAGCTCCACCAATTCGCCATTCAACACGTTGGCAGCGGCACCCACCAGTTGCGCTTGCGCCTGTTGGCGTTTGCCCTCGCCGGGGTCGGTGCCGATGGGTTGTCCGGCCAGTTCCAGCGCCTTGGCTTCGATATTGTCCGCATCAATGGCGGCAAACAATCTGCCGACAAGCTGAGTGAGTTCCACGCCTCCGGCAGCTTCCCGGATACGCCGTTGCTCATCGGTGTCGAGCTGCTTGTTGAGCCGCGCCAAGCGTCCGGCGAGCGAAGACACCGTGTCTTCATCCGTCGCTCCCATCATCACGCTCATCGCCAGGTCTTTCAGCGGTACAGAGGGCTTGGTGATGAGTGGCTGGCTGGCCGTCTTGAGCGATTTGGTTACGCCGATGGCATCCACGATCACATAGTGGGTCTTGGCGCTGGTAGCGGAAGGGGTGACTTTTTTCAAGTCGTCCATGTCCAGTGTGCGCGTGCCCCGGCATTTCATTTGTTCGAAGTAGTTGCGGCTTTTCACGTCGCGCATGAACAGCAGGCATTCCAGCGGCTTGACGTCAGTACCGGTGGCGATCATGTCCACGGTGACCGCGATGCGTGGGTAATAGGCGTTACGAAAATCCGCCAGCACCGATTTCGGGTCTTCCTCGATCTTGTAGGTAAGTTTTTTGCAGAAGGCATTGCCTTCACCGAACTCTTCGCGAACGCTCTGGATGATGTCGTCAGCATGACTGTCGGTCTTGGCAAAAATAAGAGTTTTCGGAACTTCAGTGCGTCCGGGGAATATCTCCGGCAGCTTGTCGCGAAAGGCGCGGATGCCGGTGCATATCTGGTCCGGGTTGACAATGGCGCGATCAAGCTGGGTTGCGGAATAGGTTTCATCTTCGTCCTGCTGCTCCCACCGTTTCTTGCGGGTAAGTCTTTCGCGCTTTTCCACCTGCTGGCGCGCGTTGATTTGGCTGCCTTGCCGGGTAATTTCCGTTTCGATCACGTAGATTTCATTGCCGACATTCACGCCGTCAGCCACGGCTTTTTCGTGACTGTAATCACTCACCACGTTTTTTTTGAAAAAGCCGTAGGTGCGGTTGTCCGGCGTGGCGGTGAGCCCGATCAGGCTGGCATCGAAATAGTCGATCACCTGCTGCCACAGGTTGTAGATGGAGCGGTGGCATTCGTCAATGTAGATGAAATCGAAAAACTCCGGCGGAATCTTTTCATTGTAGACAACGGGTAAGGGCGCCATGCGTGCCGAGGACAGCGCCAGTTCCGCCGGATTGATCTCCTCGGCGGCTTCGTCCAGTTCATTGCCCTTGAGAAGAGAATACAGCCGCTGGATGGTGCTGATGCATACCTGACTATCACTGGCGACGAAGGAAGATTTTAGTCGCTGAACGGTGTACAGTTCGGTGAACTTTCGATTATCGTCAAGCGGTACATACGACATCATTTCCTGTTCGGCCTGTTCGCCGAGATTCTTGGTATCTACCAGAAATAGGATACGCTCGCTATCCGCGTGCTTTAACAGGCGATACATTGAAGTAACTGCTGAGTATGTCTTGCCCGCACCAGTCGCCATTTGAATCAGTGCCCGAGGCCTGCCAGCCTTGAATGAGGTTTCCAGATTGACGATGGCGGTTTCCTGGCAATCGCGCAGACGCAGTTCCCTGGCGGGGAGATGGCCGGGGTTCAGCGGCGGAATATGCTGCAAGCGTTCGCGCAGGCTGGCGCCCTGTGTGAGCCATCTCTTTAGCGTTGCGGGGCGGTGGAAACAGAACACCTCGCGCGAACGCGGCCTGGGGTCACGCGCATCAGTGAAGCGGGTGACGATGCCGGTACTTTCATACAGAAAGGGTAAAGGCTCCTTATTGTTTACCCATTTCAGCTTGGCCGCCGCATAGCCTTTGGTTTGGGGTTCATGAGCGGTAAGGCGTTGCCCTTCATCTTCGCGCTTGGCCTCGATCACGCCCACTGCTTTCTTGTCCATGAACAGCACATAGTCCGCCAGCCCAATATCAGTCTGGTATTCGCGTACTGCCTGACCGGCTCCGGCATTCAGGTCGATTCTCTTCGCGAATTGAACGGTCCAGCCTGCCTGCCGGAGTAACATGTCGATTTTATCGCGAGCTTTTTGTTCTGGATTCTGGTTTTCAGTCATTGCTCAAGCATTTCGTGCTATCTGGAAGCACGCTATGATAATGAAATCAGGAAGCGGGAACACAACAAATGAACATGTCGACAGACAAAATCTATTCAGTCCGGTGTCGGCGCTGGATCGTCCTGTAAACGTATAGGCTCAGCCCTCAATCGAACCGCAGCGTATAAAGCACATCTATCGCGTTATCGATACCGGCCCGCGTAACGAGGGTGATTTTGGGCGTCAGGTTATAAGTGAGCTTGGTTACGCCTGCCACCGCCGTCAGCCCCTGCTCATAACTGAGATAGGCCTTATCCGAAAGGCGTTTGCCGACCACGCCGACCTGCCCGGTCAAGGCATCGACGCCGGACTGCCGTATTGCCAGCTCATCCACGCCGAGCGCCCGGCTGATTTTCTCCGTGACGCCGCCGGACTGTCCGCCCATGATGGACCCTGCCGCTGCGAGCAGCAGGGACGCATCCGCTTTTCCACCCGGCGCACGCCCCAGCGCAATCCATGAAAGCTTCTCCAGATCCGGCACATCAGGGGTGGATACCAGCCGTACTTTAGGCTGGCGCACGGTACCCGTCACTTCCACGCCTGCCTGTACCGCCAATCCCTTGCGCACGGCAAGAACGTTCAATCCCGGGTCGTCGATCGGCCCCTGAAAATTGACGATGCCGCGCTCCACCGTCAGGCGCTGGCCATAGGCCTCGAAATTGGTATCGCGCGCGGTGATCGCGCCAACGGCGCGCAGGCGCTCGCCCGGCTCGCCGCGCAGGCGCAACCGGCCGGCCAGCCTTCCTTCCAGACCCGACGCGCGTATATGGAATTTTTCGCCCAGATCGAGATCGGCCTCCATATCTATCCGCAGCCCTTGGCGTTCCGCTTGCTGCGGCGCAGGGGTTTCCCGGCCGATAACGACGACGTCGTCAGGCAGGTGCGGGCGCCCGGCGGTGGCCTGACCGAGCAGGCCTGCATCCGCGGTCAGCGTGCCCTTCAAGGTGAGCATGTTGTCTTCCAGGCTGGCATGGCCCGTTCCAGAGGCGATGATCCAGCGATCGGGCCGCTGCGTCAGCGGCAAGCGGCGGGCGGTGATTTCCAGGTTGCCGCGCTTGCCCGTGAGATCCATCACGCCGGATGCCCGCAAACTGCCTGGACTTTTATCAAGCTTCAGGTTTTTAAGCAGGGGGTCGTCGGGTAGCGGTAGGTGGGGGGCGGTAAAATCCAGCGCATCCATATGCAGGGACTTCTGATCGAAACGTGCCGCCAGCGTTCCTTGCTCAAGACGCACGCCCTGATCGAGCAGCGCCAGCGACAGATGATCGCCGCGTATCTGTCCGTTGAGGCGCGGCATGCCGAAAGTACCGACGATATCCGCCTGCAAGGCGAGCTGGCCACCCGTTCTCAGGTTGTTCTCATTATCAAGTGCTATTCCAGCCCAGGAAATATCGTCCATGTTGATCGATATATGTCCACTGAGAGCTGCATCGGGTAACACCGTCCAATTCAAGGCAGTATTGCTGGATCTCACGATGGGCAGGGCGATACTGGCGCTTGCGACGCCCAGATGCTTTCCGCGTGCCGTCAATTCTCCCATTACCCTGCCGTCAGCGGCATGCGCCACAAATTCAAGTTTCTGCAATCCGAGCGGAAAGGGCGGATCTCCCGGCAATATCCAGTCGCCGCTTTCCCGCATTACGCTCAGATTGCCTTTCAGTTGCACGGCCGACGCAATATCCCATTCGCCCTTTAGCCGAAGCGCGCCGTGGTTTTCCGATTCTTCTTTAATTGCATGGGCGCGAGGGCGCAACCCGATCCCGCTGAAACGGCCCTTGCTGCTCCATTTTCGAGGTGTCCACTCGATTCCACTGATCTGTACATTCCCGCCTGCAACGGCAAGTCTTGCGGTGCCGAAGGAAAGATGTTCCGAACTGGCTTCCAGAGGAGCGGGTGCCGTGAGATGAAAAGGAAACCGGCCGGCTGCCGACAGCCCGGATAATTCCCCTAGCCACTGCATACCTTTCCATCCGTGCCATTGCTGAGCCGTTTTTTTCAGGCCTCCCCTGGCGCGCAGGGTCAGATCCTGGCCGCCGCCCACACGGGCGGAGGCCTGCAATTCATGCTGGGTACTGCTGCCCTCCACATTCAGCTGAAGGCTTTGTATAACGGTTTTCGCCTTTGTCCCATAATCCGTGAGCGATATCTTTAATGCAATGGTATCGCCTTGCACGGTGCCATCGGCGGCGAAAGTGGTCAGGTTATGATTCCCCGGAAAAGCAAGGTCCTTTCCTTTGATGTCAAAATTCATATCCGGCAATGCGCGGCCCGCTTGCTCCAAACTGGCAAAGCCGGTTTCCAGCAGTGTCCGGGCCGTAAGGGAGCCGCCCAGCCCATGCCCGATTTGTGCAAGGGCAGGCGCCGCGATTTCCAGTTGTAACTGATCGCCTTTGCGGCCGAAGCCTCCTCGTGCGGCCAGGTGGTTGGCGCCGAGCCGCAATTCGATTTCCCCTTTGCCACTGACCCGCCCCGTGGCCCGGTCGAGACCGGCAAACTCGATCCGGCCATTGCCGGTCACGGTTTGTTTCGCTATATGGCTATTGCTCATCCTGAAGTGTGCAGTGCCTGCCGGTCCGGCCGCCGGCCCGGGCTCCAGCTCGCCCGCCAGTTTCAGTGTTGCATTGAGATCGGTCGGGGGGATCTTCACAAACGCGGAAACGTCGAAGTGATGAAGGCTGCCTTCAAAGTTGAATGGCCGTTGTCCGCTCAGTCCGAGCTTTCCCTCGCCCCTGAGCACGGACCTGCCATGCCCGAGATACATCCTGTTCAGTGTCAAGGTATCGCCTGCCTTGGCAAAAACAATATCCATTTGCAGCTTGCGGTCCCGCAGCGCCAGTATGCCCTGCTGTTCTTTTGCGTCACCGCTAAGTTTCATCGTTCCGTTGATGCTGGCCGGGCTCAGGCGCGTATCCAGCCTGGCGGGATCAATCCGGCTGACCACCAGGTCCGCGGAGGCCCTGCCCTGCTTGTGCTGCCACGCCAAATTCCCGGAGATGGTGCCGCCGCCGGGCATGACCAGTGTCAGCGCGTCAAGCCGGAGCCATGCGGAAGAAAGTACCGGCTGTGCACTCACTTCCAGCAGGGGCAGGCCGCCCTGATCGAGCGGCGTGGGAGCGCTGTTTTTTCCCGTCAGGCTGCCTTCAAGCTGCCCGGCAGCATTTTCACGCAGATCGGCCTCCAACGTGATATTGGCTTTGGGCGCGCCGGGCGCAAAAACTTGCGGGTTGAGACCATTCACCGCCAGATGCAAACCGGCAATCTTGATGGGCGCGAATGGCCGCAGCCGCGCCTCGCCTTTCCCCATCAGTCCGGCACCGTTCCCTTCCGCCCTGACCTGGATCTGCTCCAGGTCGCCGGCAACAATGGCGGAAATGCGTGCTTCCTGCGCTCCCGGCACGTCCGGTACCGCCAGACCTGCCAGCTCAATCCGGGCACTCAGTTCAAAGGGCCTGAGGGCTGCTATCTGCCCCGAAGCGGCCAACCTGCCAAATTCACAATTCATGCGCAACTCGGCCACCCGATGTCTGCGGCCATCACTTGCAAACACCGCCGACACATCCTCCGCCGAAAAATCCGGCTTGGCGCCTTCCCGGGGCAATACGCGCAGCGCCCCGGCATCCAGCCTGTGCACTGACACGGCTAAAGGCAACGCCAGGCTTTCCGGCAGCGATGCCGGCTCGGAGGAAGGCGGTGAAACAATTTCCATGTCCGCGACGGTCAGCGCTGTAATCTCCAGCAGCCCCGTTATCAGTGCAGCCGGTTTCCAATGCAGTTGCACATCCCGGGCAACGACCAGCAGATCACCCCGCGCAAAGCGCAGGGTATGCACGCTAACCGTTTCCGACAGTTTGCCCTCCAGCCCTTCGAATACCAGATCGCCGTCGCTGAGATGCGAAGCGGTCGACCCCAGCCATCTGAGGCCGGATGTACTGATTGATAGCCAGATACCCGCTCCAGCAGTTATGATAATGAGGCCTGCCAGTAGCAAAGCAAGCCGCCGCCATCGCCATTTGCCGGAGCGAGGTTTTTCAGCAGAATTTTTGTTCAGGAAATTGGACATGTCAGCATAATGTCAGTGTGATCGAAAAACGCGGCCACGATCGCCGCCATGACACCAGCGGGTCCCCGGTACTATGGAAGCATGCGTCATGAAACAATGCCGAACCATTGTTAGCAACGAAATAAAAGATTTTCACCCAGCATATTTTGCCCCGGTAATGGCCACCGGCATTGTGTCGATCGCCTTTGAGTGGATGGCATTTCCATATATCGCGCGGGCCCTTTTTGCATTGAACCTGGTTTTATACCTGATTTTATGTGCCGTCCTGGCTGCGCGCGCATGGCTTTTTTTCCCGAATTTGATGGCGGACCTCAGGACCCTTCAGCGGGCATGGCTTTTTTTATCGTTCGTGGTGGGCACAAATACCCTTGCAACCCAGCTTGTCATATTCCAGCAAGCCAGGGATCTGGCGATAATATTGTGGTTTATGGCACTGGTCGGGTGGGTGGTATGCCTGTATTTCATTGTTTCCGGTTTTATCTTCCTGCGAAAAAAACCCCCGTATGAAACCGTGAACGGCGCAACGCTGCTCATTGTTGTCAGCACGGTATCCGTAGCCCTGCTGGGATTCCGTCTGCTGAATGCGGCAGCTCCGTATGCCGGTTACGCTTATCTCGCGGCATGGATGCTCTGGATCTCCAGTTTTGTTCTGTATCTGTTCATCGTGTCATTGCTGATTTATCGCGTGTTTTTCAGACCTTTTCCACCGGAAGACTGGAAAGCGCCCTACTGGATCTGCATGGGAGCGGTGGCCATCATTACCCTGGCAGGCTCGAAATTTGTTGTTTATATGCCTGCGGGCGCACCATGGGAAGGCATGCGTGAAACTACGCTGTGGATCACTTTGCTCGCATGGATCATCGGCACGTGCTGGATTCCCTATCAAATGATCATGGACATCCGGAATTTTATCGCTGTCGATATCGCGGCCTCCACACCGCTGTGGATAAAGGTATTTCCATGGTCCAGGCTGGCATTTGGCAGGCGATATCATTCCTATGACCCTTCTTCATGGAGCAGGGTTTTTCCCATGGGGATGTATACGGCCTGTACGCTCACCCTGGCGAAAGCGACAGGTTTTGAGTCCCTGAACATTATTTCCCGATGTTGGGGTGCGTTCGCGCTGTTGATCTGGTCTCTTACATTCATTGGCATGCTTCGCGCTGTAATAGCATTACGCTTTCGTTTCGTCGAAACCGCACCGCCGGCCTGAAGTGATTCATCCGGTTATCGCCAGCCTTAACCCGCTTCATCCGCGATGCATGGAAGTGACCTCATGCTCAGAAGGCCACGGCGATGGAAAAATGCAGTCTCAATTTCCCATCCCTCTGTCCCCGTGCGAGATCAAGTGCCAGCGGTCCGACCGGGCTGCGCCAGCGAATTCCGCCGCCGTACCCGACAGCGAGATTCAGGCTGCGCACGCTGTCGGCAGCATCACCCACATCGGTAAAAACGGCAGCGCCCCAGGTGGGCGTGATCCAGTGATTGTATTCAATAGTTCCGGTAGCCATCGCTGTGCCGCCGACCACTGCCTGGCCTTCGTGAACGCCCAGGCTCTGGAAGGCATAACCGCGTACCGACTGGATACCCCCTGCACGGAACAGGTATTCCTGAGGAATGCCGAAGCGCGAGGGAGCCAACGTATATCCCAGTTCACCGCGCAGGAATAGCACATGGCGCTCTCCAACGGGATACCAGGACTGGTGCCGCATATAAGTGCGCAAGAAATTCTGATCGGACAGCGCCTGCTTGCCGCCGCCGCCAATACGCAGCTCGGTCACGCTGCCATTGCGTGGAAACAGCGGATTGTCTACCGAACGGTAACGCAGATGCCCGTCTAGCACCAGCGTTTGATTGATCTGGTGCACACCTCCCTTTGGACTTCGATCCTCTCGCTGCCAGTTGAGCGCAAGCTGCGTTTCCATTTTGCCGGAAGTCTGGTAACGGCTGATGCCTACTTTCTCACGTACGGTTACCAGGTCTTGAATGGACGTTCTGTCGGCACCGCTGCCAAGTGAAAACCAGCGGCCCGCTGGGTCGGCTATGCTATCGATGGTGGCCGATAGCGTCTGGCGCTTCTGCTCCACGCGCAATAAGCTGTTCAGTCGCAAGGCACGATCGAGAAAATCGTTATTGTTATAGGTGACTTCGCCCCGTGCCCCGGTATTGGAGCTGTAGCCGCCGCCGGCTGAGACACGCTGCGACTGCGCCTCGGTGAGAGTCACTTCCACCGGCGCCGCCTGATGGGTCACTGCAGCGGGCTCAATGCTGACCACGGCTGAGCTGAATTGAACCAGGTTTTGCAGTTTCGTCTGAAAAGCAAGCAGTTGATCCCGCCGATAAGGGTCACCGGCCTTGAATGGGGCCAAGCCCTTTATCAGTGACTCGTCGTAGCGATCGAGTCCTTTTATTGTCAGGTTTCCATAGCGGAAAGCGGGTCCGGAATCCACTCTCACCAGCAAGCGGGCACGGGAAGAGGCGGCATCCACCTCCGCCTTGCTTTCCTCGACCACCGCTGTGGGATAGTCAGCCCCCGCCACGCTGGATAGCAATACCGATTTGGCTTCTTCCCAAGCTGGGGAGCGAAATGGCTGCCCGGCCTTCAGCGGCCAGGCTGCGCGCAATTTCTCGATGCGGGCATGCCGTTCAGGCTCGTCAATCGCCAGATCTCCCTTGAATTCGATACTGAGCTCGGCCACCACGGTTCGTGGTCCAGGCTTGACTTCCAGCACCGGGGGTTTATCGAATGGATCGAAATGCAGGGTAATCGCGGGCTTGAAATATCCCTCGGTAGCGAGGAGTTCATTTATCTCGCGATGGGCCCGGCGCATGAAGGTCGCGCGGGCGGTTTCATCCACCAGGGGCGCAGGCGGCAGCCGGAAGTGCGCTGTCAATAAATTCCGCACCGATTCCGGAGCGGTTATGATGACGAATGGGGGACTATTTTTGTCGGTTTGCTGGGCGCCAGCCGTGGCGCTTCCCAAAATTAAAAAGAGAAGCACCGGAATAAGCGCTGATATCCCTATTCGCGCCGGATAGGATTGAGTGGAATATTCGACGGCAGACATGGCAAGGTTGGTACACGTCTCGAAAAATCTGAATCGCCAAATCCGCGAAATGTGAGTGATTGCGATTGCATTCAGATAGAGTTTCCGTATGGCCGTCCGGAAGATGTGGTACGGCTTGACTACCCCGATTCAGGGGTACATGCAGGTAATGACCTGCAAAAGGAATATGGCGAGATTGAATCGAACGCGGCAATGAGCACGGATGTCCGCTATTGAATAATTCCGAGCCACGCCGGTTACCGTAAGGTTATCGGATGGGGGTTAACCCCGTATCTGACTGCAGCAGCCTTTACACCTCGACAGGATAGTCCGAATACACCACCTTGTTCAGTAAAAAAACCGCTGCTTTCGGTAACATCCGCCTATTTCTGATCCTTCAGGACAGGGGCTGGGATCGGATTCTCGTCCTGCAAAGCACTCTCGTAATTCTCCGATGGCATGTTGCCGTCGTATATCAGATGCTTGCGCTGCTGGAGATAGGCGTCGCGCACGAACAGGTAGGGATCCAGCGCAGCCTCATCGCGCAGCCGCATGGGGCCAGCAAGCCGCGCCCGCTTCTGAACGGCGCCAAGCGCGCCAAGCGGCATCGTGACTGGCGCCCCAACCACGTAAATCCCTGTCCATAAAAGAAGGTTGGTGACCGCACCGAAAGGGATACCCGACACATCGCGATTACTGCTGGGTCCGAGCAAAGGGATAAAAAGATAGGTATCTGCGTTAACGCCCCACACCCCGAGCGTTTGCCCGAAATCTTCGTCATGCGCGGGCAGGCCCATGGGTGAAGCCATATCGAACAAGCCTACCCCGCCGATAGTCGTGTTGACGACGAAACGCAACGTATCCTGGAACCCCTGGCGTACCTTTCCCTGCAAGAATGCATTCAGGATTACGTTCGGATAGGCAAGATTATCGTAAAAGTTCGCGATGGAATGCTGCATGCGAAGAGGTACATAGTCGACGTACTTATCAGCAATAGGCTCCAGAATTTTTCGGTCGAGCACATCGGTAATATCGTATGATTTACGATTAATCTTCTCATAAGGATCAATCGGGCCTGCAGTCTGGTCGTGCGAGTCCTGGTCGGGCGGACGCGTGGTAGCACAGCCGGTAATCAGCATCGTGCAGATAAGCAGCAGGGCTGCCGGTCGGTGATAATGTCTCATGGTTACCTATGGTAGACTCCATTCGATCCGGCGCTCATGACGAGGCATCGGTCAGGATATCTGGATTCCGGAAATATGCCGGCAATACTTCGTAAAAGGGGTTCTCGGGTCAAACCGGCCCAGCTACAGACCGGCAAAATGATGAGCACGCAATAATACCTAGCTGTGCCGGTAACTGCAACCGCCGGCGCCGTGATGACGGCAGGATAAGGAGCGACCAATCCTCCCCTATCTGCTGTGGCAGGCCTTATCCATTGGCACAGTCAGCCAATAACAAGACATTTTTTTGTGCGAAGATTTTCTTGCTGACCGGATTTTTTTGCTCAAGGAAGCGGGCGCACCGGCGCTTCATTCTCCTTGAAATCATCATAGCTCCCGGATGGGGGTTCGCCGTCGTATATCAGATGCTTGCGCTGCTGGAGATAGGCGTCGCGCACGAACAGGTAGGGATCTAGCGCAGCCTCGTCACGAAGCTGCATGGGACCGGATAACCTCGCCCGCTTCTGGATGACGTCAAGGGCGCCGAGCGGCATCGTGACCGGCGCACCCACCAGGTAGATGCCTGTCCAGAGAAGAGCATTGGTGGCCACGCTGACCGGGAGGCCCGGTAAATCGCGGTTACTGCTGGGCCCGAAAAAGGGTATGAAAATGTAGGTACTTGCATCGACGCCCCATACCCCCAGCGTTTGCCCGAAATCCTCATCATGCGACGGGAGGCCCATCGGCGACGCCATATCGAAAAGTCCTGCACCGCCTATGGTCGAGTTGACGACAAAACGCAATGTATCCTGAAAACCCTGGCGCACCTTGCCCTGCAGAAACACGTTCAGGATTACATTCGGATAGCCGATATTATCGAAAAAATTGCCGATGGAATGCTGCATGAGAATGGGTACATATTCGATATACTTATCCGCAACGGGTTTCAGGATTTTCCGGTCGAGCACATCAGTGAAATCATAGGATTTACGGTTCGCATTCTCATAGGGATCAATCGGGTTCATGGCTTCGTCGCGCGGACGTGTAGTGGCGCAACCGGTAATCAGCATCGCATATGTCAATAGCAAAACAGCAGCTCGATAGTTATGTCTCATGATCGCCTATGGTAGATTCGATTCGATCTTATATCAATATCCCATCCGGTTCAGCTAATACCTCTCAATCACGTTTCCGCGTGGCGTGCACATTGTAGCATGGCCCGCGTCCAGCTCAACCAGGCTGCTGGATATATCGGCCGCTACACTTGAAACCACGCGCTGGATACCTTTTACCAGGCTCTGAATGCCTCCGTCGACTGGCTCCGAAATCGCGGAATAACACGCAGTGCCGCGGCCGTCGCTAGAACGCGTAATTGTCCAGTTGAACTTGGCCTGCACCCGCTCGCCAACTATTGCGTCGAATTGGCTGAGCTCGATCGCAATACGATAGGCAGGCTGGTCCGGCGAACGAATCCCGCGCGTCTCGTTCAGCGCGCCAGTCCGGTTTGCAATGCCCGTAACGAATGCGTCACGCAATTCATAATTGAAATTGGAAGACCAGCGATCCTGTTCAAGAATGAAAAGCTGTGTATTCTGACCCGAGATTTGCGAACGCACAACCAGTTGCGGACGAGCCAGCCTTTCTGGCACGCTGACAGGCATCACCTCGATAAAGATTGGCTTGTGCTTCCCCTGCTCCTCCTCTACGGAATGCCTCTCTGTGTCCTTTGCCGCAGAGGCGCCCGATGGGACCGACAGCGTATAAAACCGCGTCTCCGCGATCGATGCGCAGCCGATCATCAACAGTACCGCTAACGTTCCAATTATACCGTGTGACCACACATTCATGGGTTATCTCCACGCTTCCCCCGGATTATCGATTCGGGATGGCGTTCGAAATAATCTGTCAATATCCTCAGCGAAACCGCCGCACGCGCGAGTTCCTGCAATGTCTGGCGCAAATCCTGCTGCAGCGGGGCATCTTCCGAGAGCGTACGTTCTGCGGCACTCAGGGTTCTACTCACATCCTTCATTGCCGCTGTGATTTCGGGCGCCACATCGCTGTTCAATTTCTCTGCCAATTGCCCGGTGCTGTCCAGCGTTTGCTTGAGCATTTTTAAAGACTGCTGCAACTCGTCACCGATCTGGTCGAAGGGCACTTTACTCAACTTCAACGCTATTTCGGAAATCTGTGTCTGAATCTCGTCAGCGCTGCCGGAAATGGTCGGCAATTGCAGTACGGCGGGGGAAATATCCTTTCCCGCCATTTTTCGGGAAGCTTCTTTTTTGATCGAGCCGGCCAAAGCGGATTTCGTAAAAAAATCAAGGGCAACATAAGCCTGCCCGGTAAGGAAATTACCGGTTCGTAACTGCGCAGCCAAACCACGGTCAATCATGAATTGCAGACGCTGTTGCGGAGTGTACTTTGATTGCCTTCGATATTCGGCAAAATTCTTACCCAGGCGCGCAGGATAAACTTCCACCAGCACCGGCATGCTGAATTCGTGCTGCTTGCGATCGTAATCAATGCCTATCGATTTAACGCGACCCAATACCAGCCCCCGGAAGCTCACTTCAGCGCCAGGCGCCAGACCACGTATGGATTGCTTGAAGTTAAGCAATATCATCTCTGCCGGGCCGTCTTCTTCTTTTAATGCTTCAACCTGGCTTTCCGCGAGAACAAAAGTGGTATTCTCTTTGGCCTGAGGACCGGGGTCATCATCGGGTGATTGAAAAGAAAGACCTCCGAGCACAACACTGGCCAGTGATTGTGTATTGAGCGTAAAGCCGCTGGCATTAATTTGCATATCGAAGCCGCTGGCATGCCAGAAACGCGTATTGACGCCGACAAATTTGTCATAAGGGGCATTAACAAATATACGCACGGTAATGCCCTTGCCATCGTCATCCAGATCAAACGCGGTGACCTGCCCCACCCTTATACGGCGATAGTAGACCGGCGAGCCGATATCCAGCGAGCCAATATCGTTGGCATACAAAGCATATTGTTTGCCCGAAGCGTCGCGCGTAACGATGGGAGGCACCTCCAGTCCGGTGAATATATCTGCCTTATCCGTTGCCACACCCGCGTCGGCGCCGATGTAAGCTCCAAACAGCAAAGTGCTCAGTCCGGATACGCCGGAACCCGCGATACGTGGACGCACGACCCAGAAACGGCTGTCGGCCGCGGTAAAACTTTTTGCCTCCTTCTTCAGTTGCACGCTCACCAATACGTGAGAGCGATCTTCACTGAGCATGATGGACTGCACTGTACCAATATCGACTTCTTTATACTTGACCTTGGTCTTGCCCGCTTCAAGTCCCTCGGCGGAGCCGAATATAATAGTGATCTCTGGCCCGTGCTGCACCCAGGTCTTGATTGCGATCGAAACGCCGATAACTGCGGCAAGGATGGGAATCAACCAGATTAATGAAGGAATCCAGTCACGCTGCCGCACTTTCTCGGGTGCGGATATGGCTTCCGCCCCATCCGCCGGATGCGCGATTGGCCCTGCTTCTCCCGTTTCGCCTGATTTTTCTTCGCTCATGCATGTTTCCCGCGTTCGAGTTCGGAAGCATCCCATGTCAAACGGGGATCAAAACTGATCGAGGCAAACATGGTAAGTACCACAACCGCCGCGAAGGCGATGATGCCTGCCCCGGCATGGACCGTGGCGAAGCCTTTGATCTGTACGAGTCCGGTCAGCAAGGATACGACAAAAACATCCAGCATCGACCAGCGGCCGATGACTTCGACAATGCGATAGAGTTTTGCTCGCTGCAAGAGGCGCCAGCTGCTGCGCCACTGGACGGCTATCAACAGCAGGATCATGACTGCCAGCTTGAACAGCGGCACCAGAAAGCTGGCAATGAAAACAATAACCGCCAATACCCACGAGCCGGAAATCCAGAAATAAATGATGCCGCTCATGATGGTGTCTTGCTGCTCGTCTCCCAGAAAAGAGCTGGTAATCATGACGGGCAGCATGTTTGCAGGAAAATACATTATGCAAGCGGCGATTACCAGGGCCCAGGTCCGGCTGAGACTGTCCGGCCTGCGCAGATGCAGCCTTCCACCGCAGCGCCCGCAACGGTCATGAGGTTTGACATCTTTCCACAAGGTTGCGCAATGATGGCACGATATGATGCCTAGCCCTGCGGCCGTTTTCATGGAACCTCCGCCTCTGCGGTTTTTTTGGCTGCCAGCGCAATTCCATTTTGCGGCATTGTTTCCGCCCTCCTGTTTTTGGGTAGGGACATCTGCCAGATATCACGAGGATTGAATGAAAATACCGCTGCGAGAAGGAGAGTAAGCGCACCCAGCGCCCATAGCGCAGCGCCAGGTACAACGGTCGCCATATTGGTCAACTTGACAAACGCAACGATGGCGCCGAGCAGAAAAACCTCTATCATTACCCATGGCCGCAAGGTTTGAATCGTACGCGCTAACAGATTGAATGCGGATGAGCGCACAGTTTTATTCATTGAGACAAGCAAATAAATCAGGCCCAGAATTTGAATCAATGGAAGCAGAATCGTTGTGGCGAATACCAGAAAAGCTATCAGAAACATTCCCTCATCATTCAGGGAAAGGACCGCACCCATGAGCGTCGTCCTGCTGGCAAGCCCATGGAGCTCCATTTCAGCAATCGGGAAGGCGTTAGCGATAATGTACATGAACAGGCTGGCAATCGTCAGGGGCAGAGCCCGTTTGCCATGAGAACATCTCTGGCGTTCCAGCTCGGCGCCACAACGCCCGCAGAGCGCAATTTCGTTGTTATCCAGCGCCACCCTGCGATGAATGGTGTCGCATTGTTCGCAAGCAATCAAGCCGGGTACTTCCTGCATGGTGAGTTCACCCAAGGTTAACTTTAAAAGCTTTCGCAAACCTGATACAAGCCGGCATTCCCCGAGATCAAAACTTATGGGAAACAGCCCCGTATCGAGCCAAGATTTTCACTACACGTACAATGCGGGTCGGAGGGGCAGGGAAAGCCTGTCCATGTCGGTACCGCCGGTTCCTTGAATTCCTTTCATCCCGCAACTTACCACACGAGCAATATTGACGAGGATACTCCAGGCCTCTGAACCATGGCAATTATGAATGATCTGATATCTGGCGCATCGCCGCCCAATACCCCTTCTTATGCAAGTGTTGTCTGCAACATGGATCAGGGCATTCTTTACCGATCCCTGCACCAACTATCTACGTTCGCATCGGAACCAAGTCGGAACTGCTATTCAGCCCCATCCTGTTTCCACCCGGGCAGGCATCGGCCAGCAAATGTCGTGGCATTCATGGCCCGATACGCACTCGTACCTGTAACGTTATTGCCTCTGACGTATTTCCGGGCACAATAATGCAGGGGTGCTGTTCAACTTCAGCACTAATGGCGTGAGTTCGGGGCTGAGCTTGGCCCCAGGGGACCGCCGCAATGACTGCCGGCACGGCCCCGGTTGTACGCAACAACCCCTTTTTATCATGGTCGCAAGGTAGCCTCGACAACTCCACTCCTATTATTTATGGATTTTTTCAGGCTTTTCGTCATCAAGACGGATCAACCGGCCCGCGATTCGGCGTCTTTCCAATTACAGCACTACTTGATTCATGCAAGACACTGAAAAATGAACTCAGCGCACTCCTACAAAACTTAACACAGCGAGGAGGATACCAATAAAACCTACCCAATAAATAATGCTGTTCATGGCATTCTCCTTTGAGAATAAATAAACCGGATTTATGCTGTCAGGCGACGTCCAAGTGAATCACGAATGCATTCTCGCATTCAGTTCGCGCATATTCCGTTCGCCAGCCCACAAAGTACGGTATGAATGTCTTCGGGTCATCTCTCTTCCAACACCCCGGTGCGCAGATACCGCCAGCACCCCGCCCATACACAGCCCATGCAACCAAGCGACAGACACGCTTTTTGCCTGTGTTACCGCTGCTTCCACCCTGTGCTATGCTGAACAAATTCCTCACCCTGCTGTCCTTAAAACAGGTGCAAAGGAGATGCAATGGACAAGAAAACCCAAATCAATTTCTGGTACGTAATCATTGCGATACTCGGTGTTCTGCTGGTGCAGAACCTGTATACGAAATATACGAAGGTTGAACCGATCCCCTACAGCCGTTTTCATACGTTGCTGGATGAGGACAAGATCTCGGAGATCGCGATCACCGAAAATCATATTTACGGCACACTCAAGGAAAAAAATGCCGATGGGCTGAAAGATTTCGTTACCACGCGGGTGAAATCCGAGCTGGCCGATAAGCTGGACAAGCACAACGTGACCTACACCGGTGTCGTTCAAAGCACCTGGCTCCGCGACTTGCTCTCCTGGCTGTTACCGATGGCAATCTTCATCGGGATCTGGCTACTCATTATTCGCCGAATGAATCCGGGCGGCATGACGGGTGGACTGATGTCGATCGGCAAGAGCCGTGCCAAGGTATTCGTGGAGAAAGAAACACAAGTCACTTTGGCGGATGTGGCGGGCGTCGACGAGGCAAAGGAAGAGTTGATAGAGATCGTCAATTTTTTGAAGGATACCCAAGGGTATAGTCGCCTTGGCGGGCGGGCGCCGAAGGGTATTCTGCTGATTGGGCCGCCCGGCACGGGCAAGACGCTATTGGCACGCGCCGTGGCGGGGGAAGCGGGAGTCCCGTTCTTCTCGATCTCGGGTTCCGAGTTTGTCGAGATGTTCGTGGGGGTCGGCGCCGCCAGGGTACGCGACTTATTCGAACAGGCGCGCCAGATGGCCCCGGCAATCATTTTTATCGACGAACTGGATTCGCTGGGGCGAGCCCGGGGTGCTTATGGCCTGGGTGGCCACGACGAAAAGGAACAGACACTGAATCAGCTGTTGGCCGAACTGGATGGCTTCGATTCGAAAAGCGGCGTGGTGCTGCTGGCGGCCACGAACCGGCCTGAAATTCTCGATCCCGCGCTGCTGCGTGCCGGGCGGTTCGATCGCCAGGTGCTGGTGGACAGACCGGACAAGATCGGCCGCGAGCAGATCCAGGCGGTGCATCTGAAAAAAGTGAAATTCGATAGCGATGTGAAATCGGAGCAGATTGCCGCATTAACGCCAGGCTTTACCGGCGCGGACCTGGCGAATCTGGTCAATGAAGCGGCGCTGCTCGCTACCCGCCGCGGCGGCATGTCGGTGACGATGGACGATTTCAATAATGCGATTGAGCGTGTCATTGCCGGGCTTGAAAAACGTAACCGCCTGCTCAATCCGATCAAGCGGCGCGTGGTCGCATTCCACGAGCTGGGTCATACCATGGTAGCGCTGGCGTTACCGGGCACCGACGAGGTGCACAAAATCTCAATCATTCCGCGCGGCGTCGGCGCGCTCGGCTATACAATCCAGCGGCCGACCGACGACCGGTTTCTGATGACGCGAACGGAGCTGAAAAACAAGATGGCGGTGCTATTGGGCGGACGCGCAGCAGAGCAGGTGGTATTCAACGAGATTTCCACCGGGGCGACGGATGACCTCGCCCGCGCAACCGACCTCGCCCGCGCCATGGTTTTGCGCTACGGAATGAGCGACGCCTTGGGCAATGTTGCCTACGATCGCGATCGCTCGGCCTACCTCCAGCCTGGTGTACCCATGCCCCAGAACCGAGACTACAGCGACGACACCGCCAATGCGGTCGATAAGCGCTGTGCGCAAGCTTGTCGACCACGCTCTGGCACGTGCTATTGCCATACTGGAAATGAACCGTGCCCTGCTCGACCGCGCCGCGGAAGAACTACTCAAGGCCGAAACCCTCAATCAGCCCCAGATCGAAGCATTGAAGCATTGAAGCGAGAGATTATTACCAAACCTGTATCCGTGCTTTCGACGACGGCATAGCGATGCAAAAAGGGATAAGGCTCGCCTCCTTATGCCGCCGTTTCTATTTACAAAAAAAATGCTACACAAGCCTCGAGTTCATGTATACTCCGCGCTTCGATGAAAAGGCGTTTGTGTTTTTGGCCTTTTTGTCGGTTCATCGTTCCTGACCGTTCCTGACCTCTCTTCGATTTTCAAGGCTCCAGCGGAAATTGTGCGGCACCGTGGTTAGCGTTCGATGTTTTATGTGTGCGCTAGCGGTACTTTGCCCATTAATCTTCGGCAGCCATACTCTGCTTGCGCGCGTTAGGGCGCTTCTATAAGTTCAAGTTCCAGGCCCGACAGGGCGTGATGCGTAATCCGTAACACGGATACCCGCAATGCTCAGTGCCATATTTTCAATAATATGCGAAGGGCAAGTCGCTTTATTGGCTGGACGCCTGAAAATGATTATAGGATGCACCGTTTTTTTTATTCAATTAGGAAAACAACGTGTCTTTTGAAAACCTGAATCTACATCCACTCATTCTTAAAGCCATTATCGACTCCGGCTATACTTCTCCTACCCCAATTCAGGAACAGGCCATTCCCGAGTTGCTCGCAGGGCACGATATCATGGCCTCGGCCCAGACCGGCACCGGCAAGACCGCCGCATTCATGTTGCCGGCGCTGCATTGCCTTGCCACGCCCTCCAAGGTGCATAGCCGCGGACCTCGCGTGTTGGTACTCACGCCAACGCGGGAACTTGCGCTCCAGGTCTCTGAAGCCGCCGCCAAATACGGCAAACATCTGCCTCGCATCAAAGTAGTGAGCATACTTGGTGGGATGCCTTATCCGCTGCAAAACAAATTGCTTTCGCAGCCAGTGGATATCCTGGTAGCAACACCCGGTCGCTTGATTGACCATATTCAGCGCGGACGCATCGATTTTTCGCGCCTCGAAATGCTGGTGCTGGACGAAGCCGACCGCATGCTCGATATGGGCTTCATTGACGACGTGGAGAGAATCGCTGCGGCCACCCCCGCAACGCGCCAGACATTGCTGTTCTCCGCCACCTTGGACAGCGCGATAGACAGGGTTGCGGCGCGCCTGCTGAAAACACCCAAACGTATCCAGATTGCGACGCAACAGGCCCGGCTCGATAATATCGAGCAACGGCTGCACTATGTCGACGACATGTCACACAAGAATCGTCTGCTGGATCATCTGCTGCGCGATATCGCGCTGAAACAGGCCATTGTATTTACCGCCACCAAGCGCGACGCCGATATGCTAGCAGACAATCTCTCTGCCCAGGGGCATGAAGCGGCCGCGCTGCACGGCGACATGAACCAGCGCGACCGTACCCGTACCCTGACCAGGCTTCGCCATGGCGGGCTGCGGGTACTGGTGGCGACGGATGTCGCAGCACGAGGCATTGATGTGGTCGGCATTACGCACGTCATCAATTTCGATTTGCCGAAATTTGCCGAAGACTATGTGCATCGCATTGGCCGTACCGGCCGCGCCGGGGCATCGGGAATCGCAGTGTCGTTCGCTTCGGGCAAGGATGGCGTCAATCTGAAAAAGATCGAACGCTTCACCGGCCAGCAAATCGCTTCTCACGTGGTACCCGGCCTGGAACCCCGATTCAAGCCGCGCCCCGCGGCAGGAGGCCTATCCAGGGGCGCACCCAGCATCGCCCATAAACGTAACCGTACCTGGTCAAATGATAGTGGACGCAACGCCAATGGTGCAAATGGAAACTGGGATAATAGCCGTAGTCGTTCGTTTAGCGATAGTCGGGATAACGTGCGGGGCAATGCCGGAGGAAATACCCGGACCCATGCATTCGGGAATAGCAGTACTCCCAGCCCTTATTTCAGAAGCAAGTAAGTAGCCGTAATGATACGAACGACCCGCCGGCACTTTGTCGGCGGGTCGTTTTTTATTCCGGCTGGTTGCGCATGAAATCCGCTGTCTGGTAAAACGCCATGGCAAGTTTCCTGCGTAATTCTTCATCCAGCCCGACATCTTCCATTGCGCGGCCCATGCACGCAAGCCATTGATCTCTTTCGGGAACACCAATCGCAAAAGGCATATGGCGGGTGCGCATGCGAGGCTCGCCATATTTTTCGGTATACAAGGAGGGTCCACCCATAAAACCTGACAGGAACATGAAAAGCTTCTGCCGGGAATGGGTCAAATCCTGCGGATGAAGTTTACGTACGCCGAAATAGTCCGGATCTTCATCCATCAGATCGTAGAAACGGTCCACCAGGCGGCGCATGACTGCCTCACCGCCCATCCGTTCGTAGGCAGTTGAAAGATGCATTTGACTCTCCTTAAGTGTTTACTCGCGGTAGTGCAATACGATGACCGGATAATTCGAAAATTCATCTTATTTCTTTTCTTCCTTTAAATCATCAAATCGCCCTTGAGTCATTCATGGTTTATAATCCAGCCGTCCTGCACATATTAATCCTGCGATCCCGTCAATGGGCGGGAGAGTCTCGCAGTTTCCAAGCCATGAAATATACAGGCCGGAACATCATATATCCTAAAGGAGGCCGGATGCATCTGAAAGCAATATTTGCAGCTATCGGAACCGACGCATTCCCGCTATTCCTTCGTATTTCTGCATGACCTGGTCCACTTACCTTCCTCTCTGGCCGCTTTCGGTCAGCCCGGCACTCTGGCTTGCGCTGACACTGGTTGTGGGCGTGCTCGTGGGCGAAGCGCTGATGCGTTACCTGAGACTGCCCCGCATTGTCAGCTATATCGTTATCGGACTATTACTGGGCCCCGGCGGCATGGCCCTGATTCCCCAATTCCCTGCGACTGAATGGCGGCTGGTGGTTGATCTGGCGCTCGGAATTCTATTGTTCGAACTGGGAAACAAGGTCAATCTACGCTGGCTCAAAGCCAACCCCTGGATCGCCGGGACCAGTCTGCTTGAGGCTACCGCCACTTTTTTCGTTGTATACGGGCTGCTGTTGTGGTTCGATATCGCTGGCATCACCGCAGCGGTTGTCGCCGCCATCGCAATGGCTACCTCTCCCGCCATCGTGGTACGTACAGTAACCGAGTCTCGCGCTCAAGGCCAGGTTACCGACCGGCTTATGCTCATGACTGCGCTCAATTGCATCTATGCCGTTATCTTTCATAAACTGTCCGTTGCTTTCATGCACGGCGAAACCGGTACCAGCTTCATCCATACCGTGTTGCCGCCACTCTATCTCATTGGCGGTTCTGCCGCGCTTGCCTGGCTCTTCGGTATTACTTTTGAACGTATCCACCACCATCTGGGACAACACGAGGAAACTTTTTCCTTCGTCTTGCTCGGCATGATCGCATTCGCGACCATCATGGCTTCAACACTCAAATTGAGTCCGGTTCTTGTGCTGCTGGCAGCCGGCCTGATAACGCGATATCGGCGACAGCGCTCCCGGACTTTCCCGCCTCACTTCGGTTCCGCCGGTGCCGTACTGGTAGTGTTAATGTTCATTGCCAACGGCCTGGCAGCAGATCTCAGCGGCTTATGGCACAGTTCGCTACTTGTTTTATTACTGATCATTGCACGGGCGCTGGCCAAGCTGCTGTCTGTACTGATACTTGCCCATTATAGCGGAATCGGCCTGCGCCAGGCCGTGGCACTGGGGGTGGCGCTCGTCCCCATGTCCAGTGTTGCACTGCTCCTGACGCTGGACACCAGCGCGGTTTTCCCCGCCTTTGGCTCAGGGCCGGGCCTGGTGCTGATGAGCTGTATCGTGATACTTGAACTTGCCGGGCCCATTTTAGTGCAAGCCGCCCTGCGGGCAGCCGGAGAAACTCCGGAGACAAAAATATGAGCCTGATGCCGTTTGCACCCTCCCGACCCTTGAGCGTTGGTGTGGAGCTTGAATTGCAGTTACTCAGCTGTAATGATTACAACCTGGTTTCCTCGGCTCCCGATATGCTGCGCCGGATTGCGAAATTCCCGCATGCTGGGGACGTAAAACCGGAAATGACGCGCAGCATGATTGAAATCAATACGTCGGTACAGCAGGAATACGGAGCGCTGGTCGACGAGTTGCGTTCATTGCGCAAGGGTGTGTCCGATGCGGGACATTTTCTCAATGTAGCGGTAGCTGGCGGCGGCACCCATCCCTTCCAGCACTGGAGCGAACAGAAGATCTTCGATGCACCCCGTTTTCACTACCTGTCGGAACTGTACGGCTATCTAGCCAAGCAATTTACCATATTCGGCCAGCATGTTCACATCGGATGCACCGGTCCGGACGAGGCACTCCATCTGATGCACATGCTGTCGCGCTATATTCCCCACTTTATTGCGCTGTCCGCCAGTTCCCCCTTTGTGCAGGGCCATGATACGGGGTTTTCTTCCGCACGCCTCAATTCGGTATTTTCCTTCCCGCTGAGCGGACGCGCGCCCTTCGTGCTGCGCTGGGACGGTTTCGAAAAATTCTTCGGTAAAATGACTGCTACCGGCGTTGTTGAATCGATGAAGGATTTTTATTGGGATATTCGTCCGAAACCTGAGTTCGGCACGATCGAAGTAAGGGTATGCGATACCCCGCTAACCGTCGAAATCGCCGCGGCCATTGCCGGCTATATCCAGGCAATGGCCCGTTACATTATGGTGGAACAGCGTACCGCGCCGGAAGAGGACGATTATCTGGTTTATACATTCAATCGTTTCCAGGCCTGCCGTTTTGGGCTTGAGGGGGTTTTTATCGATCCTCGCACCCATGAGCAGCGCAGTGTTCGCGAGGATATTGCCGATATGCTGACGCGCATTGCCGATCACGCCTCGGAACTGCGGGCAGAGGAGGCAATGGAACGTATTCGCGAAATACTGGCTGCAGGCAATGGCACAAGCTGGTTGCGCCAAACTTACGCGCGTGAACACAATCTCGGCGATGTCATGCAACTGCAGGCCGAATTGTGGATGGGTAGTAATTAAGAACCTATAGTCACCCGCCATGACACGCCCGCTACGTATCGGCCTGTCGCCCCGCATCCTGCATCATCCCCCGGCGGAATTGGGTTTTCGCAACAAAACCCTCCAATATCTTGAACAAAGCGTCGCACACTGGATCATGCGGCGCGGCGTCCTGGTATTCATGCTGCCCGCCATCGAGACGGGCGGCGTTGAACGTTCCCGCGTGCGAGTAAGCGACTATGTCAAGGAAATAGATGGTCTCGTGCTGCAGGGGGGTGCGGATGTGAGCCCTATTTCCTACGGCGAGACGCCATCGCGGCCCGAATGGTCTGGCGACCGGGTGCGGGATCTTTACGAAATCGAGTTATTCTGGGAATGCGTTGTACAGAGCAGACCCGTGCTGGGCATATGTCGTGGACTCCAGCTTATCAACGTGGCACTGGGCGGAACCCTTTATCAGGATATTGTTACCGAACATCCCCACGCCATTCCCCATGTGGATGCGACGTTGTACGATCAACACCGGCATACCATTCATATCGAGGAGAACTCCAGGCTGGCCAGTTTGTACGCGGACCATGACAAACATTTTGTGAACAGCATACATCACCAGGCGATTAAGCGGTTAGGCCGGGATTCGGTGGTTGAGGCGGTTTCCGACAGCGATGGCATTATTGAAGCAATCCGAATGCGCGGAGAATGTTATGTAACTGCATTTCAATGGCATCCCGAGTTCCATGCCGGCGCCAGCGAACTACTCGATTCGGGCCCCATACTGGACGACTTTCTTGCTGCGGCTAAAAAACAGCGTATATGAAATGTCCTGAGGAACCTCTATGATGCGTGCTTTACCGTCCACCGTCGCATCCAGTGGCAGAACTGGACGAACAGGAATTGCGCTGCCACTGATCGGCACGAATTCATGCGCCCCCCCTTCGGGGCTATGCTTCGCGCTTCTTGGGTACCAAAATCCGCAACACCATTGAGATCAGAAATAGCGCTGGAATATCGCCGAGAAGGCTGGTTCGATCGACCAAGATTATTGGTCCCGTCACTGTACCGGCTTGCCACACGAAGGACAGAATTTCCCGCCGCTCAACTTGGCGCCACATTCCGAGCAAAAGACCCCCTTAACGCTCCGGATAGGTTCACCGCAACCGCTACAGAACTTCGCTCCCGCAGCGATGTCGGCCCCGCATTTCGCGCACGTAACCACTTGAGCTGGCGTCGTCAGGTCCATGCCTTTGGTAAGATCCTGCTCGCTCAGCCTTTGTCCAAGCTGTTCGACCGTAAGATGGGTCTGTTTGAAAACGAGTTCCTCCTTGACGTTAGGTGCGCACTCTTCGCACAAACCTGCATTCACGTTCCAGCAAGAATCCATACACACCCAATGACCGCAGCGGGAACAATGCTTGAACTGATGCTTGACCTCCTCCACGGCTTCGGCGTAGGCATCGCTATGCGTTTTACCGCCTAATGCCTCCTGTACCCCTTTGGCGGCCTGCTTGCTCTTTCCGAAAATGGATCCGAGGCTCTCGAACACGCCACCGGCGGTACCAAGGAGATCTGCGGCAATGCCTAGCGGCGTCGCTTGGTAACTGGACGTATAACCCCTGTGGCATTTATCGCAGTGAAACGTGAACTGATAACCCTTCTCGTTCGACAAATCCTCCATCTCGGATACAAACTCGACAGTCTTTGCCATATCTCGCCTCCCCTAATGCTCCTTATTCACCTTTTCCCCCAGGTTGCCGGTAGGGATCCGCTTCACAAAGCAGATTTTTCTTACGCTCGCTGCAGGAAAATTCTGCCCATTATCTGCTTCTGCCGCCATTCCGATCTCAATAGTCTTAGTTAAATAATAGCACCTCACCAGACAATGGCACAGACGTCAACCCTGTCCGCCTATAACACAGGTAACCAGCTGGACGCACCGATTAAAAGCCAATGCGAGCGCGGTAGTGCTATCGAATCTAGGCCTGTTAACACTTATTTCATACCCACGTTGCCACAACGAAGAACGCGGAGGCAAGGCGCGAAGCGCAGGCTGTAGTGGGCCTATGGCGCAGCTTTGCAACGCGGCATCCGCGTTTTTTGTGGGCAACTCGAAGGAAATGCGGAAACTCGCGGGTGGTGGTCGTTTCCTCATCCGATTCGATAAAGGACAGGGCGGAAGCTGCCAGCATGGGTGCTGATGCCTATTTCCGAAAACCGTCCGGCTATGAGGCTTACATCAGAATTGGCGAGATTGTCAAAGACCTGCTGCTGATAAAGCAACCGCCCGGATCTGGACGCCTGATGCCCAGCCGGTATGAGCGGCCATTCGTCGTTGCTACCCAACGTATTGTCTTGCCGCTTGCGCCGATACTGGACTTATTCAGGAATTGCTAAGTCTGCTCGACAATAAAAGCCTTGACTGCATCGGTATCCGCATTCATCACGACATAGCGTTGCGGTAAGCTTTCAAGGTTCTCATACCCCGCCGGACGCGCCGGTTCATGTCCGACGGCTTCGACAATACTCTCGGAAAATTTAACCGCCAGTGCGGTTTCCAAGCAAATTAACGGCACGTCTGCTTCGCGATGTTCCAGTCCTACTTTCAATCCATCAGCCGTATGCGGATCCACCAGCAGGCCGTATTGTTCATGGACTTTGCGTATGGTTGCGATGCGTGCCGCATGATTACTGGTGCCGGATACCAGACCAAAGCTCGTCACTTTTTCCCACAAGGGCGAGCCGGCAAGATCGAAAGCGCGACCCTTGTCTACCGACTGCCACAACTCCTTTACCTTGGCTGCATCCCTTCCGGTCAGGTCAAAAATGAAACGCTCGAAATTGGACGCCTTGGAAATATCCATCGAGGGGCTGCTGGTATGGACCGTTTCCGCAGTGGCGCGCGGCCGATAGCAGCCAGTTCTGAAAAACTCGTCCAGTACTTCATTTTCATTGGTGGCAAGTATTAGTTTTCTGATCGGCAATCCCATCATGCGCGCCACATGACCCGCACAAATATTACCAAAATTGCCCGACGGCACGGCAAACGACACCTGCTCGGCATTTGAACGGGTGGCGGCAAAATAGCCTTTGAAATAATAGACGATCTGCGCCGCGATGCGCGCCCAGTTTATCGAATTGACCGTGCCAATACGATATCTTTGCTTGAAAGTGTAGTCATTGCTGACTGCCTTGACGATATCCTGGCAGTCGTCGAATACGCCACGAATGGCAATATTGAAAATATTCGGGTCTTGCAGGGAAAACATTTGCGCAGTCTGGAAATGACTCATTTTCCCTTGCGGCGAAAGCATGAATACACGGATGCCGCGCTTGCCGCGCATGGCGTATTCCGCGCTGGAACCCGTATCGCCGGAGGTTGCGCCAAGTATATTGAGCGCCTCACCTGTTTTTTCCAGCGTATATTCGAACAGGTTCCCGAGCAATTGCATGGCGATGTCCTTGAAGGCCAGCGTCGGCCCATTCGACAAGCCCAGAATGTGCAGTCCCGGCTCCAGGGTTTTAAGTGGCGTGATCTCCTTACTGCGAAACAACTCGGGTGTATAGGTGCGTTCTACAATGTTGCGCAGATCAGCCGCAGGAATATCCGTGGCAAAACAGGCAATGATCTCGAACGCCAATTCCGGATAAGTCAGCCCACGCAATTCTTCCAGCCGGGCCCGACCGATTTCCGGATAGGTTTCGGGCATCGCCAGACCCCCATCAGGGGCGAGTCCGCCCAGGAGGATCTTGGAAAACTTTTTTGGCGGCATACCGCCGCGAGTAGAAATATAGCGCATTTTTTTACCACAGAAGGACGCAGAATGTTTTCTTACACAATCTCTATTGCGTCAATAATTTTTGTTTGCGGCTTCGCCTGATGAGCTACTCAGCCCGTTGATAAAGTACTTTCTGCAACCATAAATTTTCTGCAACTTCCAGGATTATTTGCTATTCAATTCCTCGAGCCGGATGCGCGTCACTTTACTCGTC
The DNA here is from genome assembly GCA_039922995.1 of Nitrosospira sp. Lineage (GTDB taxonomy): Bacteria > Pseudomonadota > Gammaproteobacteria > Burkholderiales > Nitrosomonadaceae > Nitrosospira. Next base: position 29,152 of record JBDTDT010000039.1, read on the forward strand.
ACCAAGGGCAGTTTTTTGATTTTGGCGATAGCGGCATTAATATTTTTTTCTATCGCCAAATGGGTAAGCATGATGATATCCACCTGATCTTCTCCCTCGCTGGGTTCCTTCTGTACCATTGCATCGATAGAAATACCAAGGTCGGCGAGCACGCGGGTGATATCCGCCAACGCCCCCGGCTTATCCATCACCCGCAACCGGAGATAATAGGAAGTCTCCACCTCTTCCATCGCCAGGATAGGGGTATTCGATAGCAAATCAGGCTGGAAAGCCAGATGAGGAACGCGGTGCTTCGGATCAGCGGTATGCATGCGGGTGACATCCACCAAGTCTGCCACTACGGAACTAGCGGTGGGTTCCGCACCGGCTCCCGCACCATAATACAGCGTAGCGCCCACCGCATCGCCTTTCACCACTATGGCGTTCATCACGCCCTCCACATTGGCAATCAGGCGCCGTGCGGGTATCAGCGTAGGGTGAACGCGGAGTTCGATGCCCTTGGGCGTGCGCCGGGTAATGCCCAGCAACTTGATGCGATAGCCCAATTCCTCCGCATAACGGATATCTTCACGGGTCAATTTTGTGATGCCTTCGGTATAAGCCTTGTCGAACTGCATGGGAATCCCGAACGCGATCGACGCCATGATGGTGAGCTTGTGCGCGGCATCGATACCCTCAATGTCGAAAGTAGGATCGGCCTCGGCATACCCCAGCTTTTGTGCCTGCTTCAGCACGGTATCGAACGTCAGTCCTTTGTCCCGCATTTCGGAAAGGATGAAATTACTCGTGCCATTGATAATTCCGGCAATCCATTCGATACGGTTGGCGGTCAATCCTTCGCGCAATGCCTTGATAATAGGGATCCCGCCGGCCACGGCTGCTTCGAACGCAACCATGACGCCCTTTCTCTGTGCAGCGGCGAAAATTTCCGTACCGTGCGAAGCCAGCAACGCCTTATTTGCGGTAACCACGTGCTTGCCATTTTCGATGGCCTTGAGCGTCAATTCCTTCGCAATGGTGTAGCCGCCTATCAGTTCGACCACGATATCGATGTCAGAATTTGTTACGACTTCATTTGCATCGGCCGTCACCACGACCTCGTCACCCGCAATCTTGCGTGCCTTGTCCACATCGCGATCAGCAATCATCTGGATGACGATGCCGCGCCCGGCGCGACGGGTGATTTCTTCCTGGTTGCGCTTGAGTACCGCGAAAGTACCCCCGCCGACAGTGCCAATACCTAGCAGACCTACATTGATGGGTTTCATATATAGTGCAAAAAAGAATAAATTAGCGGACAGGTTGATAAATTCGGGATGCGGCAGGATATTTCGGCCCTCTCCCTGCGTTTCTGTTCATTCCTGGGCTCACTTGCGTCCGGTACGCCTGCGATATCGTCTAAGAAAATCCGCGATGCGGCCTATTGCTTCGATAAGGTCATCGCTGTTGGGCAAGAACACTACTCGAAAGTGATCCGGAGTTGGCCAGTTGAAACCGCTGCCTTGCACCAGCAGCACCTTCTCTTCCATCAGCAGATCCAGCACGAATTGCTGATCGTTGTCGATCGGGTACATTTCCGGATCCAGGCGCGGGAAGAGATACATCGCAGCCTTGGGCTTGAAGCACGTAACGCCAGGAATATCCGTCAGCAATTTCCAGGCAAGATCGCGCTGGCGCATAAGCCGCCCGGTCGGCATTACCAGGTCATTAATACTCTGGTAGCCGCCGAGCGCAGTCTGAATACCGAATTGCGAGGGAACGTTGGCACACAGGCGCATCGAAGCCAGCATGGTCAGTCCTGCAATATAATCGCGCGCCAGCTGTTTCTTTCCGGAGACCACCGCCCAACCCGAGCGGAATCCGGCAGCCCGATAGTTCTTGGACAGGCCGTTCAAAGTGACAAACAGCACGTCGTCCGACAGCGAAGCAATCGAAGTATGCGTAGAATCGTCGTACAGAACTTTGTCATAAATTTCATCTGCATAGATGATGAGCTGGTGCTGACGCGCGATCTCGATGATTTCACGCAACAAATCGTCCGAATAGAGTGCACCGGTAGGATTATTGGGATTTATGATAACAATGGCGCGGGTGTTCGGGGTAACCTTGGCGCGAATATCGTCGAGGTCAGGCAGCCAGCCCGCTTGCTCGTCGCATACATAATGTCGCGCCGTGCCGCCTGCCAGCACCACTGCCGCGGTCCACAGAGGATAATCGGGTGAGGGAATCAGTACTTCATCGCCACTGTTGAGCAGCGCCTGCATGGCCATCACGATCAATTCGGAAACACCATTGCCGATGTAAATATCCTCCATCCGCACATCGCGGATACGCTTTTCCTGCGTGTAGTGCATGATTGCCTTGCGCGCGGCGAACAAGCCTTTTGAATCGCAATAGCCGGAAGCGGCGGACAGATTGTGGATCACATCCTGCAGGATTTCCTCCGGGGCATCAAAACCAAATAATGCCGGATTGCCGATATTGAGTTTGATGATGTGATGCCCTTCTTCCTCCATCTGCTTGGCATGGTCGAGCACCGGCCCGCGGATGTCATAACAGACATTTGCCAGTTTGCTGGATTTTAATATGGGCTGCATGAGTAGAAAGGCTGATCCCGCAAAACGTTCCGGTAAAGTATGGGTAAATATTGCAAGGACAGTGTTTCAGCGACAGAATTTCTATGGTGGGATCACAACCTTCTTACCGTTTAAAACCGGTAAATCCTGGAAATTTCCGAGTCCCGATAACTGTTTTCGCTTTATTACAATATAAAAAAGATGTAATGTTACCCGACCCGTCTACCCGTCGCAAATGGAGCCTTGCTTGAAACTGCATCTTTCCGGATTTTCCGAACAGAATATGTTCACCGGTTATGGGACCGGCTACGTCATGGTCAATCGGACGCGCTATGAGCACAATCTGATTATTTTGCCCGATCGTATTATCGAAGATTGGCAGGCCATCACTTTCGAGCAGCTCACGGCGGAGCACTTCGAGTCCCTGCTCCCATTGCAGCCTGAAATGGTATTATTTGGAACGGGAGCTGCCTTGCGCTTCCCTCACCCCTCCCTCACAAAAGCGCTTATCGCATCAAAAATCGGCGTGGAAGTGATGGATACCAGCGCCGCCTGCCGCACTTACAACATATTGACGGCGGAAGGGAGGCGCGTAGCGGCAGCCCTGCTTATTTAGCAGCTTCCGGTGCGTTCAATTCGTTTCTTACCCGCTCACACCAGTCTTCGATCCAGGCGGGCATATCCGCCGGCAGCATCGGCCGCGAGATGAACGTCCCCTGAGCAAGGTCACATCCTGTGCGGCGCAGAAGTTCCCAATCGTTCCGGTCTTCAACGCCTTCGGCCACGACCTCCATTCCCAACTGTCTCGCCAGAGACAGGCTTGCGTCATACATGGCGCGCAAGGTCTCGTCACTCCAGGCGCGGTGCACAAAACCCTGGTCGATCTTGAGTTCATCAAAAGGAATATCGCGTAACTGGGCCAGGGAAGAATGGCCGGTGCCGAAATCATCGATAGAGAGACGAAAACGCTTTAAACGCAGCCGGGTCAGAATCTCAAGCGGCGCCCGCGTGTCCTGCATCAACCGGCTTTCCGTCACCTCCAGCACCAGATCCTGCGGTGCCACACCCACCTTGGCCGTGAGCTCGGCAACAAAATTCAGAAAGCTCAGGGACGCCAGGTTGTCCATCGACACGTTGGTGGCTACTCGCAACGTCAGTCCAGCTTCCTTCCACGCTTTGGCTTGTGTGACCGCACCGGTAAAGACTACCTGAGTCAGCTCGTCGATCAAACCAAATGCTTCGGCCACGCTGATAAATTGATCGGGAAACACAATGCCGTCTTTAGGGTGGCGCCATCGTACCAGCGTCTCCACGCCAATCACGTCGCCATTCGCGACCGCCACCTTGGGTTGATAGTAGTTAACCAGTTCGCCATTATCGAGAGCGGCACGCAACTCGTCTGCCCCGTAAGCTTTCTTTGCCATTCCCGGATTACCCGTGGTGGGGATTGTCCATTTTTCAAGCAGTGCGGATAACGCCTCGGGTTTGACAGGTTTATGCAAATGCCCAAGTATCTGAATTTTATGCGCCTGCACCAGTTTCTCGGCAGTCTGCAACATGCGCTCATCCTCTCCACTAACCAGGATGAGGCTACCGCTATAGTGCCGTTCGACCAAATGACGCACGAACTCGATCCCATCCATCTCCGGCATGTTCAGATCCAGCAGGATCAGGTTCGGCCCGGTATCCGCCTCCGCCAACTGATCGAGCGCGGCACGCCCGCTATCACAAAGTGTTACTGAGGTAAATCCCAGATTTGACAGGATACGGCTCAGCAGCTTGAGCATGAATGACTCATCGTCAAGCACCAGAATCTTGACCGCGGATCGTTCGATCATGGTAATTTTTTCATTTAATAAATAATTGGAGAGAACCGGTATGAATCGTTCCGCGCAGCTATCCGCCGGAAAACTTCGAACCCATCATTGCCGAACCTGCAAGACAATATTGTCAATGGCCGCCATCCAGTAGTTCAATATCTGGATACGACATATTACAGTTATTCGCCTGGATGTATATTTGTCATTATCCCGGCGCATTTTAGTCCGGGTCGATCGCCCGGTACTGAATCTCTATCCTTCCTTGCACTTCCCAAGTAAACGGTCGATGCACCGCATTCCGGTTTCATAATGCCAACACTTGCTAGTGCCGGGATGTGAAGGAATCAATATAGTTATCCACGGCGGCCAATTCAGCCTCGAAACTTGGCAAAAGTGTATTGAGCGCCTGAATGTCACCAGCCTTACCCATTTTCTCCATCTCGGCGCATAGTTCGCCCAGCGTCCGTGCACCGACCGACCGAGCCGACGACTTGAGCTTATGGGCTGCTGCGCCTGCCGCTGCCGTTTGTCCCGCTTGGCAAGCAGCGCACAAATCCGCTGCTATCCTTGCCGAACTGGTACGAAAGTCTCTCAGGAATTCGCTAATGACAACCGGATCATTCCCGACCAACCCTTCAAGAACGCTCACCTCCACGGGCCTTTCCGCCGTCGGCGATGCAGCGGGAACAGCCGGTATGGCTAACGGCTGAGCGGGAGGGGAAGCAGCAGGGATTGGCAGCCATTTCTGCAATACGGCTTTCAACTGCGTAAGCTGTACAGGTTTGCTCAGATAATCATCCATACCGACCGCGCGACAATTCTCAGCTTCGCCCTTGAGGGCGTTGGCGGTAAAAGCAATAATGGGCGCCCGTGTCCCACCTTCCTTGCCTTGTTCGGCGAGGCGGATAGCCGTAGTCAGCTGGTAGCCGTCCATTTCCGGCATGTGCAGGTCGGTAAGCAGCAGCGCATAGTTTCCGCTCTTCCATCGTTTCAGCGCTTCCCGGCCGTCTCCAGCAATATCCGCAGCGTAACCCAGCAGATTAAGCTGTTGACGAATCACTTTCTGGTTAATGTCATTATCCTCCGCCACGAGAATCAGCCTGCCCTCACTCAGCGCCTTCCCGCGCGATGGCGCAACCACTGCCTCAACCTTTTCCACCTGCTGCCCTTCCGCCTCCTCATGCACACGCCCCGCCGCAATAGCCACTGCTCGAAGGAAGGAATCGCGATGCATGACGTCCCCGTCCAGCGTGACAGTATCCACGGCTTCAGAGCGCTCATGACGACGCCGGCCTCGCCTGATCACGACAAAGCGCGGCTCAATATCGGGTTGATGATGCCCATGCTCAAGAACCACGAAGTGTGGATCCAGATCGGGGTGCGAAAGGAAGGCGGCACGTAATTCCTCTACCGGGGGCGGACTATGTCCCGCATCAATAATCAGCAGCCATAGACCGGGCGGAAGTGTTTCGATCCGGCTACAGGCTGACGCCAGATCCGCCACACGTTCAACGGTCGCACCACTGTATTTCAGATATACGGCGAGATCATCGCCCAATCCTTTTTCATCTCCCAGGACCAGGCAGGAGATCCCGGTCAGATCCACAACCTTGGCACTGGCAGGTTTCGCGGGCACCGGCACGAACGATAGACGCACGGTGAATGTCGAACCCTTGTCCAGCGCGCTCACTACCATGATTTCCCCTCCCATCAATTGCACCAGATGATGAGAGATGGCCAGACCCAGTCCGGTACCGCCAAACCGGCGCGTTGTGGAGGCATCGCCTTGAGTGAAAGAGGTGAAAAGCCGCGCCTGGGTCTCTTCGTTCATGCCAATGCCGTTGTCGGATATCTGGAATTCCACCATCACCTGGTCCAGGCCGTGTCCGGCCAGCAATGCACGTACCGACACCCGGCCCGACTCTTGCCGCCCGCTGGAAAATTTGATTGCATTATTAGCGAGATTGACCAGTACCTGGCGCAAACGCAGGGCATCGCCAAGAACCTCTTCCGGAATTGCCGGATCGAGAAACAAGGTAAGTTCCACCCCTTTTCTCGAAGCCAGGCTTTCAAGCATGTTGCACGCCTTCTCCACCACGTTGACCACCGACATCGGCGCTTGTTCGATTTCCAACCGTCCTGCCTCGATCTTTGAGAAATCGAGAATGTCGTCGATGATCTCCAGCAGGGCAAAAGCGGATTCACGGATGAGATCGACCATTTCCATTTGATAGCCGTTAAGGCTGGTCTGCTGCAATACATCCGCCATGCCGATTACGCCATTCATGGGCGTACGGATCTCGTGGCTCATGGCCGCAAGGAAAATGGATTTTGCCTGGTTGGCCTGTTCGGCATCCAGCCGGGCCTGTTCAAGGTCCTTCAAGATCCGTGTCCTTTCGCTGATGTTGACACCGGAAGGGATCAATTTGATCACACGGCCTCCGGCGTCCCGAACCGGCACGATCATGAAATCAATAGTCATGATGCCTCCCTTGGCGATGCGTATCTCGACGTCCCTGCGCACTATCTCACCGCCCAAAGCCCGTGCAAGATCTTCGCGGATTTCTGCCTGCACCTCCGGTTTATAAGAAAACCACGGGGTTTCATCAAACCGCTTGCCAATGACGTCCTGACTTTGCAGGCCGCCCACTTCCAGCGCAGTGCGATTGATCTCCACCAGCACCCCATCCGGCGTCGTTTCTCCGACGAAAGCTGCCATGTTGTCCACAATGGCGCGGAGACGCTGCTCGCTTCCACGTAAAGCCTGCTCTGCCTGCTTGCGGTCATGGATGTCGCGCAGGATACCGGTGAAATAGCGCTTTCCCCCGACAAAATATTCGCTGACCGCGACATACAGATCGACAGGTTCCCCATTCTTGTGCCGGCCTACAACTTCCCGGCCCATGCCGATGTTGTGCAGCCCCTCCACTTCAAGTGTAAGGATATGGTCGAATTCGCACCGGCCGCGTCCTGTACGATAATACCTGTCAATATAACCATCATGGCCGCTGCGATGGGGTTCGGGCATGAGCATGGAAACATTCTGTCCGATCACTTCGTCGCGGGTATAGCCGAATAGTTTTTCTACGACCGGATTGGCTGAGCGGATAATACTCTTATCGTCGATGGTGATAATACAATCCACCATATGCTCAACCACCGAGCGGGTTTCTTCTTCCTTGCTGACCAATACTGCGTTAGCCTGTTCCAGATCGGAGGTGCGCGCCGTGACCCTGTTTTCCAGTTCCTGATTGAGGTGGCGCAGATTGTTTTCGGCACCCTCCCTCTCGCGGTTGCTGGCGTTCAGGCGTTCCGTCATGGTATTGAAGGTGCTGGCGAGTTGACCAATCTCGTCCCATCCCTCGACCGGCACACGCTGCTGAAGATTGCCTGCAGCGATGTGCTGTGCGCTGTGGCTGAGATTTTTCAGGGTAGTAACCACACGCCGGCTAAACAAGATAGCACCAAGGATGGCGGCAAGAAGTGTCAGGCCCAAGATCAGTAAACTGAAATTACGTACCCGCTGCACGAAGGCAAACACCTCATCCGCATCCATCTTGACCTCAAGTGCCCAGTTCATGCGAGGCAGATACCGCCACGCCGCGACCACTTCCTTGCCGCGGTAATCCCTTTTCAGACCCCCTCCCCGCTCGCCGTGCAGGCCACTTTGGCTCGCTGCCGTAAACGGGGTATTTTGAAGGGATATCTTGAGCTCCAGTGCCGCATCGGGTTCGTGTTTCAGCGGCGCCATCACCAGTGCAGTGCGCTCGTTCAGAAGCCGGGTCAGCACGGTTTCGCCGCTCGCCCCTAGCCCCGCATTGTCCTGCACCACCTGGAACACGCGCTCACTATAGACCTGCAGCGCGAGAACCCCTTCAAGCTTCCCGTCAACCACGATGGGAAATGCTATGAAAGCCGCGATCCTGTCGCGTGACGGCAGATAATGTCCAAAATCCGAGACACCGCTCTGCAGTATATCCAGCGCTTCGCGCGCCACAACACCCAAACCGCTATTTCGATAAGGGCCGGTAATCACATTGGTAGCAAAATCGGCTTCATGAGCGTCAGTGTAGACAATGTCGCCTTGGGGAGAAATCAGAAACAGATCATAATAATCAGCCTCCTCGATGAAACGTTTGAAGTGTTCGCGGTATTGGGCATCCAATCGGCGATAGGCCTCCGATTTCACCCCTTTCTCGACATATGCCCGGGAAAACTCGCGCATGGCCATACGCGTGGTGCCAGCCGACTGTATAACCTGCGCGTCAAGGAGGCGCTCGCGCAGATAACTGTCAATCTGTTCCGCCTTCATATCCGCGATGGCCGAAACCTGCTGTATCGCCGTTTTCTGCATCTCGATTTCAAATGTATGCAAAAGGCTGTAGCCAATAATCAGGATCGGCAGCAAGGAAACGCCCGCGAACCAGACCGCAAAACGCTGCGTAAGGGAGGTGAATTTCAAGGTTTTTCCCCGGCAACGGTCTCCAGCAAATGATCCCACTCCTCCCGCGAACGATAGGGAGGAAATGACGCTGGCACCAGCGGTCGCCCGGAATCCCAGACGATATCGAATTGGCCGTCACGCCGGGCTTTACCGATGCGCGCCACCTTCCATACATGGTGTGTAAGGGGATCGACGGCTACTGCTCCTTCGGGCGCGGGCAGGCTCTGGCGCAGAAGCGTGCGCTGCACCTGTGCCACATCGGCCGAGCCTGCTTCAAGTGCGGAGTTGACCCATAGCTGCATATTGACGTAGGAGGCTTCCATCGGTCCGTCTATCACCGCACGCTGACCGTAGCGATCGTGGAACCGGTTCACGAAAGCCTTGTTCCTCGGTGACGAAATACTTTGATAATAATTTCGTGCCGCATAGTGGCCGGCCATCGTCTCGGCATCCTGGGCCGTCAACCCCACCTCGGTAACACTGAACGATAATACGGGTGGCTCATCCGGAACAATTCCACTCCTGGCAAGCGCTTGAAAGAACAAGCCATTGTCAGTACCGCTGAGGGTATTCAGTATCAAATCCGGCTTTTGTTTTACAATGTCCGCAGCCAGATTATCCATGAGGACGGATCCCAACGGCATGTAGCGCTCCCCCACCACATCAGCGCCGTGTGCCGCCAGGAGGTCCTTGATGAGGATATTCACCACATGCGAATATCTATAATCCGATCCGACCAGATAAATCCGCTTGCCGCGCTTATTGCGATTAGCCGCCTTGCCGAGATTATTCAGCGCCCAATATATCGCCGGCATAATCAGCTGATTGGGCACGGCGCCACCATAGAGAATGTTAGGCGACTGTCTCAGGTCTTCATTCGACTGTTCCAGTCCCTCATATTGCAGCGCATAAAAGAGCAGGTGATGATGCGTTTCTACGACTGCCTTCACCGCCTTGCGGCAATCCGATGCCCAGCAGCCGAATAAAGCCTGCACATGCTCTTCGGTGATCAAGCGCTCCGCCTGCCGGGCACAGTAAGCCGCATCGGACCGGCAATCGACCACCACGGCATCAATCTTCTGTCCCTTGATGCCGCCTGCCGCATTGGCCTCCGCGATCGCCAGCAGGAGCGCATCCACAAGGGGTTTTTCGCTTGGCGCCATGATACCCGACAGGGAGTGCAGTATACCGACCCTGACGCTCTGCTCCGCAGCCGAATGGTGTTGCCAAATCATGACACCCGCAGCCAGCAGCACGGCCAGAAGAATAAGAGGAACGCGCTTGCTACGGCCAGTTTTCAATACTTGATCTTCCCACGCATAAACAGCCTGCCATCCAAACGAAGCGGTATTGGTATACCCATCATAGACATAATAGCCCCATTACGAAACACATCTTGCGAGAAATACCTCAGCCAGGAATTTCAGCCGATTATCGCTACGAATCGCTCAGGGCTTTCAAGTGAGCCGCCACGCTTCGCCCCAGCGCGGGTAATGTATACCCTCCTTCCAGGCTCGACACGATTCTGTTTTGAGCATATTCTCGCGCGACCTCCCTGAGTCTTCCGGTGACCCATGCATAATCGGTTTCCAGCAGATTCAGTGAAGCAAGATCATCATCCCTATGCCCGTCAAAACCGGCGGAAATAAGCAGCATCTGTGGTTTGAACTTCACAAGGGCGGGTAGCCAGAATTCGCTCACCGCCGAGCGGAATTCGGCGCCACCGCTGCCGGCAGCCAGCGGGATATTGACCATGCGTTCAGAACGTCCCCCCACGCCGCTGTATGGATAAAATGGATGTTGGAAAGTGGAAACCATCATTATCCGCGGATCATCCTGAAAGATATCCTCGGTGCCGTTGCCGTGATGCACATCGAAATCCACCACCGCAATGCGCTCCAAGCCATGCACTTGAATGGCGTGGGCAACTCCCACCGCAATATTGTTAAAAAAACAGAATCCCATTGCCCGGTCACGTTCGGCATGATGGCCTGGCGGGCGAACGCTGCAAAAAGCATTTTCCACATTTCGGCCAATCACCAGATCGACCGCCAGGACAACTGCACCTGCAGCACGATAGGCCGCTTTCAGGCTATGCGGATTCATCGACGTATCCGGATCGAGAAACGAAATTCCTGTAGCGGGTGCCCTGGCATTCAGTGAAGCGATATATTCCGACGTATGCACTCGCTTCAGCTGTTCGTATGTCGCCCGTGGCGCAACATGATGTTCCAGTTTATCCATCAGACCGGTAGCGATCAGCTCGTCCTCAATCGCCGTTAGCCGCGCCGGACGTTCAGGATGATATGGCCCCATGTCATGCAGCAGGCAATCTTCATGGGAAATAAAAGCGGTATGCATAAGCATTTCTATCGTGGCATTGATGATTATTAACCTGTAAGGCCGATTTAGTCGACAATACGATTAGGCTTGATCGTTGCTGCCTGTTAAGCATCCTGGGGATCCGAAGCAGGTTAGTCAGGATTCGAAGCGTTGAATTATCGCTCCGTCGCGGCAAATTTCTCGATGTGGGTTTTTTATTGCCAATGAAGCATAACTCCGGGTCTCAAGGCGGCAGTCGCAGGTTCAAAATTGAAATCATTGTCCACTCCATGATACCCTTTGACTCAAATTACTCAACCCGGTGAGACTGATTCCGCTTTAACTTCAATAAAACTAAAAAATCAGGCGTTCATGTCTCTTTTTCGACTACTCTGGTTGGCCGTTATACTGGTTACGCTGACAAGTTTTACAGGCAGCTTTGCCGTAAGCATGCTCAGCACACGAAGCTATCTTGAACAGCAGCTTCAGCGAAAAAATATCGATAACGCCAATTCCCTCGCCCTTTCCCTATCTCAGCTGAGCAAGGATTCCGTTACGATCGGACTGCAAATCGCAGCACTCTTCGATAATGGTCAGTATGAAAGTATCTCGATTACCTCTCCGGATGGCAAGATGATCGCTGAACGGATGCAGGATCGTGTCGATACGAATGTCCCCGGATGGTTTATTGATCTCTTCCCTATACATGCGGAGGCAGGGCGTGCTGAAATCTCCGAGAACTGGATGCAATTTGGCGTTATCAAAGTGGTTGGTCATGCTCATCTCGCTCATCAGGCGCTCTGGGAACAGGCAGAAAGCCTGATAATCTGGTTTTTGGCAGTCGGTATCCTTAGCGGACTCATCGGTATAATAATCCTGCGTGGCATCATGAGGCCTTTGGCAGCAATGGCCAGTCAGGCCGAGGCTATCACGGAGCGGCGCTTCCTCACCATTTCCGAACCTCGCATACTGGAACTGCGCAGCATCACACGCGCAACGAACGATTTAATCAGACGCCTGCACAATCGGGTTATCGAGGAAACCTCGCGGCTGGCGGTCCTGAATAATCAAATGAATCATGACTCCGTCACGGGCTTGGCCAATCGCAACCTCTTCATGAGCCAGCTTGGCGAAATAGTGGATGGGGAAGATGCCTCGCGGACCGGCACACAAAGCGGCTTCCTTCTCCTCGTACGTCTTAACGATCTGGAAAAAATCAACCAGAAGCTTGGCCGTAGCGAAACAAACAAACTGCTTTTCCAGGCGGGCTCGCTCATGAGTCGTATTGCCGACGAGGCTTCGGATCTTGAGTCTTCCGATCATCTGGCCGCCCGTTTGAATGGATCGGATTTTGTGCTCATCATTCCCGATATCGATGATGCCAGCCAATTGGCAGATCGGTTGACCACGGAACTTACCGCGCTTTTATCGCAATCTGGTGGTGAGATTACCAACTTCTGCCACATCGGAGCCATTCGTTATCGGCGCGGGGACAAACTCGGAGAACTTCTTGCCAATGCTGACGCCGCGCTGGCCACCGCCGAAGGGATGGGCAGCAATGCCTGGCATGTCATTGCCGATCAATCGGGCCCATCCTCCTTCACCGCCAATATTGGCGACTGGCGCAACATTTTCAGTGATGCACTGAGCGAAGACCGCTTCAAGCTCGATTTCCACCCCGTAGCGAGTCCTACCGGCGAACAATTGCACCGGGAAGCCGTTATATGCATGCAGGCCCAGCGCAATGGAGGCTGGCTGGACGCAAAGGATTTCATTGCCATCGCAGCACGTCTTGACCTAACGGGTTTCATTGATCTGGCTACCGTCCGCCACGCTCTCGAATCCCTGAAACTTTCCTCCGGCGAGCTTGGGGTCTATCTCTCGGTTGAAACTATCGTCGCCTGGGAATTCCGCAACAAACTCATCGATTTGCTGGGTCAGCATCCGGACCTTTGCCGCCGGCTCTGGGTTGAAGTGCCGGAGTTTGGCGTGTTCCGCAAATTTGAAGCTTTCCATGACTTTTGCCACACTTTCAAGAAACTCGGCTGCCGTATCGGTGTGGATCACTTTGGCCACCACTTCACGGAACTCCAGAAACTTTCCGGTCTTGGCCTGGATTACGTCAAAGTGGATGCCAGTTTCGTGCATGGCATTGATCAAAACAGAGAGAATCAGAAATTCCTGAAGGGATTATGCAATCTGGCTCATCGTATCAGAGCTATAGTCATTGCAACTGGCGTTCAAACCGAAATGGAGCGGAAGACATTAACAAAACTCGGCTTCGACGGTATGACAGGGCCAGGAATAAGATAATCCATCGCCCTGTTTTATCTATATCTTGCGTCCATTCAGGACTGCTGATTCTTTCCGCTTCCTTTCAGAAGGAAAAAAAACTTCATTCAAAGACTGACATCATCACTTTTCACTTGCAATGCTCAGGCGACACATCTATAACTTGCTAAGGCACTTACATTCTTTGAAAAATAATAAGGATACATCATGACTTCTGCACATACATGGAATTTCTTCCGCGCGGGCGGTTTCGATCAAGTGCAAATTGACAGCGGCGCAGACCTATTGGCCTTAAAGGAACTGGATCAGAAATTGTGGGTGGCGCTGAGTTGCCCGACACGCGGCATAGAATTCGACAGCAAGACACTAGACCTGATCGACTACGATGCGGATGCTCATGTCCACGCAAATGAGGTACTTTCAGCCATCGCGTGGGCAGGGGGTTTGCTGAGAAATTCCGATCTATTGGTCAAAGGTTCGGATTCTGTGGTGCTAGCCGATATAGACGATAGCAGTGAAGAAGGCCGGCAGGTGCTCATTTCAGCGCAATATATCCTGAAGTGTCTGGATAAAGCTGATGCGACCGAGATTTCCCTTGCAGACGTGGCTGACATCGAGAAGTTTGTTGCAGGCCTGGAATTCAATGGCGATGGCGCGATTCATACCGGACAGATTGCAGATGCCGGAACGCGTAAAACCGTTGAAGACATTATCAAGTATCGCGGCTCCGTTCCGGATTTAAGCGGGAATGCGGGTATCAATCAGGAAATCAGCGATGCCTTTTTTGCCGAAGTCGCTGCCTATTCGGATTGGCAATCCAGCGGAAACACAGATGAGGATATCCGGTTTCTGGGTGAAAACACGCAAGCGGCCGCTGATGCCTTCCATGCCATCAAGGATAAAGTCAACGACTACTTCACGCGTTGTCAATTGGCTGCTTATGATGCGCGTGCAGCGGTACCCTTAAGCCGCTCTGCCGAGGATTATCAAAATATCGCCGCGCAAACGCTGTCGGCGCAAAACACCGATATTGCAAATTTCCCGCTGGCAACGGTGGAACCCG
>JBDTDT010000040.1:0-7139 GCA_039922995.1 Nitrosospira sp.
AATACCTTTTAAATAGCTTCATCGCACGATGTACTGATCCAGAATCTGCGTACGCTCAGCGATAGATACATTCACAGTTAGCCGATCGCGCGTTTCAATCTGGTTTGATGCGAAAACAACGCTGAAAGGCTTGTAAAAGCGCCGTTCCGATTGAGCTAACCCAGTCGGTGCACGCATCCCACCATAATTCCTATATATAATAAAGGACATTATCACATATAGAGAATCTAAAATTAGATCGCTGAAAAACTATCTCAAGAAATGCGAGGCCGGGTTCGAGGGAAGCCACGCGAGGCGGCTTCGATACCCTCCCGAGCAGACTGGGGGTGAAAGGCGTCCGCCAAAGACACACCTGCGCCAAGCTCGCGAAGTCGGTCGGGGCCTACACCAGCGCGAGTCATCCCTGTTACTTCATGGTACAGCGCGCGAAGTATGCGCACAGGGGAAGTCCAATAGTGCCGGTGGCGCCCGCGACGAAAATTTTCATCGGCTTTCTCCGTGGAGCATCCCTGAGATAATTTTATGAATGAGATAATTAAATTACGGTAGGCATATCAGGTATTCGGTGTATCGGCCATTGCGAAATTTCCCGGTTACGCACTATCTTAGCGAAAGCATCTGCTCCTAGTTTCACAAACACTGAGCAGTAGCGATGGACTGTTTTGTATCGAAAGCAGTCAGGTGAATCTGACAACCAGTGTCAGATCAAATCTCGACCACTAAAGATTAATAATCTTTGCAGCGGGCTGCGGAGTCTTCTTTTCATCGATTTAAACCTCGCATGGGGTTTATCAAGCGTTTGAGCTGATCGGCCCCTAATGAATACGGAGCCCCGAGAGAGGGGCCTCCGTTCGGTCACTTAATTTATCAGGTCGCAGTAACGTTGATTTTCTTGGGCTGCACGGCTTCGCGTTTGGGAATGACGATTTCCAGCACCCCATGATTTGATTTAGCCGATATCCCATCTGGATTTGCTGTATCCGGTAAACTGAAGCGCCGGTAGAAAGAGCCGTATGTGCGTTCGACTCGTTTATAGCCCTCTTTTTCGGTTTTCGTTTCGGTTTTCTTTTCACCTTTGATCGTCAGCACGCCATTTTCCATGCTGATATCGATGTCTTCTGGCTTCACCCCTGGAAGGTCCGCCTGCAAGACGAATTTATCAGGTTCCTCCTTGATATCGACAGCCGGTGCCCATTCAGCCGTCGCGGTTGACCCCTCGTCGTTCCCGCCCTCACGCGTACGGTCCAATTCCCTGTGTAATTGATTCAGTAAACTCCAAGGTTCATAACGAGCAATAGCCATATTTCCTCCATTTCATTGAAAAGGTGAGCATAGTCCGCATCAATGCTGAAATTATATGAACAGCATTTCTATTCAATATAGGTCGCTTTGCTGTTTTTTCAACTGTCTTTAAATACACCCTGCATCACGCTTATTACGATCGACAACCAGAATGCTTTCTTAAGGCAGTGGTGACTAACGTCAAGGGTAAGGGCAAATAACAGCAGGCAATGATCGTTTTACTGATCGGTAGCTGGCTTTGCTCCGCTTATGAACGACCTTATGAGAATTTTACGAAAGGATAATGTTCGAAAGATTGTAGGCTACGTGGAGTGGCAAAGTCGGGGCCGATTAATCTACCCTTCATATTTCATTTTAAGCCATTGAAAGCTAGCTTAAACGGGGTTTCTCAATACCATATCCTTGCGCATAATTCACGCCAATCCTTCGCAGGGCATCCAATATGGCATCGTTCTCTACAAATTCCGCGATGGTCTCGATGTTCATGACATGTCCTATATGATTGATTGCCTCGACCATTGCATAGTCTATTGGGTCGTCGATCATGTCCTTCACGAACCCGCCATCGATTTTTAGATAATCGACCGGCAAGTGCTTTAGATAAGCGAACGAGGACATTCCGCTCCCAAAGTCATCGAGCGCAAAGCGGCAGCCCAGCTCCTTTAATTTGCAGATCAGTATTGATGCCTGTGCCAAATTGGCAATGGCAGAGGTTTCTGTGATTTCGAAACAGATCCCCGCATGAGGAACGTTGAAGAGCTCGAACTGCGCCACCACGAATTCATAAAAGTTTTCATCGCAGATTGATGCGCCCGAAAGATTGATGGCGCAGGTACCAAGAGCACTCCCAGGTGGATGACGCCTGCTGTATTGTGCGAAAGCGGTGGCGATGACCCACCGATCGAGCTGGGGCATGAGGCCGTAACGCTCGGCGGCCGGAATAAATGCCATGGGTCGAACCAGCTTCCCGTCCTCGTCCTGCATGCGCAAAAGCACTTCATAGTGCTCACCGGTCTCCCGGTCATTTACCAGCGGCAATATTTTTTGGGAGTACAGCACGAAGCGTTGTTCTTCCAGCGCCTTCTGGATGCGTCCGACCCACCCTATCTCGCCATGACGTTGCGCAAGCCCTGCGTCTTCCGTAGTATAGACTTGTACTCGATTACGCCCCTTGTCCTTGGCAAGATAACAAGCTGCATCTGCCCTACGTAAAATGTCGGGAAGAGTCTCGCTTCCATTGCCGAAGGTAACTAGGCCGATACTGAAGCCGAGCTGAAATATTTTTTCTTCCCAGACGAAACGAAACTCATATACTGTCTGCCGTAGCAGTTCAGCCAAATGAAGCGCAGATTCCGTCGGGCAGCTCTCCAGTAATACGCCAAATTCATCGCCTCCCACCCGGGCTAGCGTATCGTTTGTACGAAGCCGGGCTCGCAATATGCTGGTCAATTGCTTTAACAACTCGTCGCCGGCTTTATGGCCACAGGTATCGTTCACGATCTTGAACTGATCGAGATCGAGATACAATAATGTATGCTGCTCGCCGTCCTGTTTTCCGGTCTGTAGCGCATGCTCCAGGCGTCGTTCGAACTCGCGCCGGTTAATAAGGCCGGTCAACGCGTCATGGGAGGCCAAATAAGTTATCTGTGCTGCCATATCCAAGGCTTGTGTTACGTCGTGGAATATCAACACGGCACCAATGAGTGTGCCATGCTGATCCCGTAGCGGGGCAGCAGAGTCTTCAATATCAAAAGTATGGCCGCTTCGCTGTATCAGAACCGTATGAATCGCCAGGCCCACGTCTGTCTTACCTTGAAAAACCAGCTCAACCGGGTTAGGAGCGCTTTCATTGGTTTGTGAATGGATGATGTTGAATACTTCTGGCAGAGGGTGTCCTTTTGCCTCCTGCGAAGTCCAGCCCGTCATGGTTTCCGCGACCATATTTAAATAGGTCACCCGACCGGACATGTCGGTGGTGATCACGCCATCACGGACATGATTAAGTGTGACGCGTAAGCGCTCCTTCTCTCCTTGTGTGGCAAACAACTTTTGCCCGGTTGCCCTTAATTCGCGACTAAGTTCATTACGGTCATCAATTTCCTGAGCCAGCGCTTTATTGACCTCATGAAGCTCGCCGGCGCACTCGATCATCTTCTCCTCTGCATTTTTATTTTGATAAAGCTTTGTTTCCACTTGTTGCAACGTACTCCCAGCTGCTATTTCCGTTTTGACCGTTTCATTGAAGGCAGAAAGCTCAAGAGTACAAGACGCTATCTTTTCCTCAACACGCTGGCTTTTTTCAAGTGTTTCTTCCAATGAAGCAGGCTCGTTAGCCCGGGGTGGCGGCGAATCATGATCTGAATTCATTTTTTTATTCCCTAACTCAACAACCACTGGCAAAAGCCGGTGTTTGGAATTACGGACTGAAAGTCCAGATACGGGTCGACTGAACGACACGCCCGACTCGGGTTCCATTTTAAAATCATCGTTCGGCCTCGGTTCAAAGTGATGCTTCAAATACTGCTTGATCATCTCTTCTGTCATTTGCCCCACCGTGGCACAAAAATACCTTCTCGCCCAAAAATGCCTCCCCCAATACTTTTTCTTCAAGTGCGGAAACTCTTCAAACAGCTTGCTTGATGAGCGTCCCTTGATCCGCCTCATGATCTCGCTTGGCGCAATCGTCGGCGGACAACAGCCAATGCCAAAGTCATCGATCACAATCTTTATGCCCGACTCTGCAAGCGCGTGTGACACCACCGGTAAATGCCCAATCCTGCATAAAAATACTTTCGGCCAGTTCGTGTTCGAGGTGGTACTGCTCCAGATTCGTTTTCTCGAGTGTCGTACGTATATGTTCCAGAAAATTCGTGGAGTTGAACTCCAATTGAAATCATTCTCACCGACAATGGAAATGATCTGGGTCGCCATTCGCTCCTATAACTTAATCGCGGCATCCGCAACCTTCTCAGTGGGCTGTACCAAAAGACTTTTAATTAGCTGCTGTCGCGGCAGGTCACCTATTGCCATAAGCAAATATCAAAGATCCTAGAGCTGTTCAAAGGTTTCTAACTATAGAAGGTGTAAGGTAATTACATCATGCGGTTACTTGTCTGAATAGCTGTAGAATTTTACAGGTGCAAACATGCATTATTGGTAGAACCACACTCGTCAGGCTCTTTTATTGAGGTAACTTCGCACTTTTTCGCAAGCTTTATTAGTTTTTGGGCTCAATTCTCTCTTTCGGATGGATCTCTGCTCGTTCCTGTTTTACCTGCGTTGACATTTCCCCTTCTAAATTTTATTGATCTGGTTGACCCCAGGCGGGGCATTGAAAGGTCCTGTCAATTCCTGCAGGTAGTCATGGGGACTAGCTGGACGTATGAACCGCCAATTCTTGGTCTCCAAACTTCGCATGGGCGATTATGATTGGTCAGTACGTCTCTAAACTGCCTCCCCCTATTGAGAAGCAATGCCCAGAAATACCTGCCCTAAGCTTGTTATCGCACAGATCGGATTGCGTTCTCTCCCCCACACTCAATCTCCTTTAACAAAATGTGAGAGACCACCATGAAAACCGATGCACAACTGAAACAGGACATTATCGCAGAACTTAACTGGGAGCCTTCTGTCCACGCCGCGCAGATAGGCGTTGAGGTCAAGGATGGAATCGTGACCTTGGCCGGTCACGTGAGCAGTTATACAGAAAAGTGGAATGCCGAGCGCGCTACCCAACGCGTGTCGGGTGTTAAGGCTTTGGCAATTGAGATGGACGTTAAGCTCCCCGGATTGAGCAAGCGAAATGATGCCGATATCGCGCGTTCGGTAGAAAACGTTTTAGATTGGACGATCTCGTATTTGCCGAAGGACTGTATCAAAGTCATGGTCGAAAACGGCTGGGTCACGCTATCTGGTGAAGTGGAGTGGGAATTTCAACGGCAGACTGCGGCAAGGGGGATTCGCTATCTTATGGGTGTTACGGGTGTAAGCAACAATATTAATATCAGACCCAAGGTGTCCTCGAGTGCCGTCAAGTCAGACATTGAGGCAGCATTGAAGCGGCATGCCAAGGACGATGCGCAAAAGATTTCGGTTGAGGTGCAGGGCGCCGATGTTACGTTAACAGGGACAGTCCAAAGTTGGTCCGAACGTGATTTGGCGACGCATTCCGCTTGGGGAACTCCTGGTGTGCGAAACGTAGTAGACAACATAATCGTTGCCTATTGACGCCGATGCACTTCTTTGGAGCATTTATCTACCCATCACAGTTCCGCTTAAAAATGGGGAGGGTGTAATAATCCAATCAGGGTAGCGTCTACAGAATACCGCAACTTGGTCTGTCCGTTTTTTGGAGCACGATGCACATGGACGACAGCCTTTTCAACAAATTTTTCTAAGGAACACAACATGAGTATTCTGATAAAGAATTCCCGTAATTTCCTGGCTGCCGCCGCTGTGGTGTTTGGTATATGCGTCGCGACGGGTAGTGTTTACGCACAGCAATCCTCCGATAATATCAAAGCGGACAAGAATAAACTGCCTTCAAAGTCGATAAAAAAAGACGGGGAAATGATAGTCGAGGTGCCGGTAATCGTGATGGTTCCCGTGCAGGTTTCGAGGGATCTGGCAATGAACAAAGGTTGCTGGGTGAAGTTGTACGACAAGAGGAACTTTGAGGGTAATAGTTTGCTGTTGATAGGCCCGATCAATGTGGCAAAGATGATCGATCCGTTTGGTAGCAATTGGGAAAACAAGGTTCGCAGCCTCGAAACCGGTCCCAAGGCCAATGTCACCATTTACGACAATCAGAATTTCCGGGATGAGGACAAATTTATCGATCCGGATAAAAGAATTCCGGATTTATCAAAGAAAATGGGGTTTTTTGATAATTTCCGGTCAATGATGCTCAGTTGCATATAGTCTGGTTCAAGGTGGGACTAACGTCTTAACAAAAGACGCGGCTTCATCTTCCTGAGGTCAACGAGGCACATGAATACAAGCGGGATGCCGATGAGCACTCGCTCCGGCGCTCACGATCCCGTATCTGGGGTGCATTGAGGATCTCGACAAAACAATTCAAAGAGATGGTCAATTTCCAATCTGTGCTGCTTAGCGTGTCGGGACTAGTTCCGACATGCGTGCTTGCTCGACTGTGAGAAAGGACGTGCGGGTGGCTGAGGCAGTGCCTGCTTTGCTACCAAATAAAGTAATGGATTGTTGCATTCACGGCGGGGTTTGGGGACCTGGACACATTGGTATTTGAGAGTGTTATCGGAAAAGATGTGCCCTTGATCCACGCCCGCGTTTGCGAAGGGATTGGGTTCCTTGGCGTCGAACTCATATAAAAGTGAAATGCGGCGATGAGGGCATGATTTTCGCGGCACCAGCCGGGTTCCAGTACGCGTTATTTGCACTGATAAAAACGCATTTAGCCGAGGGGTTGCCGCGTTCTCGGCCTTGGTCGATAAAAGGAGAATTGAAGCATGGAGACAAAGACTCTTTCCCCGGAACTGCTCAACAAGATGGATGCCTATTGGCGCGCTGCCAACTATCTGTCGGTCGGGCAAATCTATCTCTACGACAATCCGCTGCTGAAGCGGCCGCTGACCAACGCGGATGTGAAGCACATGCTGCTGGGGCACTGGGGCACGACTCCCGGGCAAAACTTCATTTATGCGCACCTGAACCGGGTCATCAGGAAATATGATGCCAACATGATTTATGTCTCCGGTCCCGGACACGGCGGACCCGCACTCGTGGGCAACACCTATCTTGAGGGCACTTATAGCGAGATCTATCCCGATATCAGCCAGGATGAAGCCGGGCTTCGAAAACTC
>JBDTDT010000041.1:0-61776 GCA_039922995.1 Nitrosospira sp.
ATCGGCTTCCTTCAATATCCCAACAATTTGGCTTTCCGTAAATCTCGATTTCTTCATGTGAACCTCCAGGCAAAATCCTGCCAGAAAGTTCTACTTCTTGCTTGTCTCTTAAAGGGGGAAGCTTACGCTCCATATGACGCCGCGTGGAGGATGAAGCAGAAAAAACAACGGTCGATCCGCGCTAAAAAAACGGCAGAAGCCTGCTCAAATCCGGAAACTGCTATTGCTAAGCGCCTTTCTCGCAAGAATAAGGCTGCACTAACTCTGACTCCTAGCTTCTTGCGATGAAGCCCACAAGCCCAGACCGGCCAAATATTAAGACATGATATGCCGGTTCAGAAGCTGTTCGTAATAGAGTAGTGTTAAAATTTGTAGCATTAGGGGAAGTTGCTTTTGCCGCGTTTCCGAGGGAGTGTTTATATCGAGAAGTGATTCGAACTGGGGTCGCCGGACGTAATTCCAAACACACGAGTTATGTCGACTACGACAGAAATCCCGCACTTCCTTAAGATTGCGTTCAAGGAGCAGTGTTTGGTAACTAATGCCCATGTTGCGCGATGGATGCGCGCGTCTGATTTTTTTTCTCCATATCATGTGAAGCATGCCGAGGTTGGAATTCTGGCTTCGCCATGGTTCGGTGGAGAACGGCACCCGGTGAAGTTCCGGATTTAGCCGTAGAAGCTGATAATGAATTGGTTCGGAGAAACGAAGCGAGGGGGCCAGCCCAAAGGCGGCTTCCACAAACGGGCGTGTACAGAATGGTGAAAAGACATCCACCCAAGGACGCACCTTTCGGGCATTGGATGCAGCCCAGCGGCGCACACGCTCGAATGTGTAGAAAACGTCCAGTATGTCGGCGATTGGGCATCCTTCATCCAACTTCTGGTCTACCCATTGCTCAAGAAACTTGGCAGCTATGGCAACGGATTCGTGGGTAATCAGCGCCGATCGTTCCAACAACTTGCCTGAAAGAAACCGTTTCGCAAAACTCGCTGTCTTCAACCCGTAGTGCCAAATAGGATTATCGTAGTGCCCTCGTGCAATTTCCCCACCGATCCCCCAGAGTCGAATGCTTGGCGATCCCTCTGGCCTTGGCGTCCATAAAACGTCGCCTATCTGCCAAAGACTAACCATCCCGTCATTTTGGCGCACGAGCCTTTCAACCATATTGGACCATTCTTGTGAGAGGCGTTCGATGTCTTTGCTAGCGACTTGATATGGGAGATTGAGTCTCTGTGCAATCTGTTGTCCAATGCTAACGTCTTCTTCGCTTCCAGGGAACGCATCGGTGTAGTATCGAGTTGAAATTCGCCCCTTTATCATCAATCCAACCAGAGCACGGCTGTCTCGCCCCCCCGTAATTGGGCATTCCAGGACTCCCCGTTGCTTTGAAAGCTCTGCACAAATTCCGTCAAGTTTCTCCTCAAGCTGGACCGCCTCTGAACGTTCGAACGAGAAAGTGCGAGGACGATCCCAGAAACGATTCTCAGGGTAGTCGCAAATTTTCATAGGGTCGTTGTTTACTCCCTCCCAATGCCAATGCGCTGCAGCAGGCAATACCCTAACTGACCGGTGAAGAGTCCGATCCCCCGACACACTGCCGAGAGAAAGCGCCAAACTCATCCCAACGGGATCGAGATCGGTAGACTGAATGGTTCGTGCGATGAGTTCCACGCTATTGCTAAGTAGCCAACGACCGACGCTGGTCCAATAGTAAACTTGGCCCATGCCGAGAAAATCGACACGCACCTCCAGACGTGGCGTTTCCAGATTGGCTCGAACTGCTGAGAACTGGCCCTCGATAGTGGTCCCGACTTCCCCCCAGTGGGCGGACAACTCTCGCGGGGTGAATCTACCAGAGGGCCCGACAAGACAGCCGTCATAGAAGCAGATTTCTACCGCCGTGCGATAAACGCAGCGTAACATGCTGCCATCCAGTTTCTCGTGCATGATGGCGGCAAAAACCCTGGATCCTGCCACCTCACACAATGATGTAGGGTCTAGAATCGGATAAACCGATGTCATGCGCCGCAATGAAATCAGGGCTGAATCCCGCATGCCAGGCTCAAGATTCCATCCTGCAACGAAAATGTTTATGGCGATCTCTTAAAGGTCAACATTTTTAGCAAGATATTCGCTTGAAATAAAAGTTTTGCCGATTGATGATTACACAAACATCTTCTCTTATTACTGGCTTGAAATTGACAAGCTGCTCCGTTGTTTTTACCCCGAGGTAAGTTTTTTCCTCAACTTGTCGATGATAAAAGTACCTGCCGACCAGATACATCTTGGTTTTACCCCTATCGTTTCGGGTATTTCAGGCGAAGATCGCCGTATTAAGGTTTTGAAAATAGTAATGGCGGGTACTACCCGACTATCTCGGTTCCCAAGAAATTCTTTACATACTTGAAGCAGACCAGAAAACCGAACATTCATCGGTTCTCCATATTTTATCGAGAATTTTTCTGGAGAAATATCTTTACAATGGTAGCAATAGTGGCATTGCTACGTCAATCAGTAGCCTCTTCCAATATGAAATGAGTCTAAAGGAGGCTACGATTTCCCACATAAAGTGAGTCTGAAAGCCTGAGATTCTAATCGGTCATTATGCGCAACATGATGATCGACATGGATGAAGCGAGCTGCAAACGGTGGCACAGGTCCAGACATTCTTGGCGGGAACACAATTTGCAATGTACCCCTTCAAGGCTAATTTCCGGATAACGCCAAATTCACTCTCCATCTTTTTGTTTATTTCGCTCAATCAGGGCGTAGGCTGAATGATTGTGAATGGATTCAAAGTTTTCTGATTCCACTACGTAGGCGACTATACGCGTGTCCAGATTTAGTACAGCAGCTACATCGCGCACCACGTCCTCAACGAATTTGGGGTTGTCATACGCCCTCTCGGTAACGTACTTCTCATCCGAGCGTTTCAGCAGCCCATAGAGCTCACATGATGCATGATCCTCTGCCATTTTTATGAGTTCCTCGATCCAGATAAAGCTGTTTGTGCGAATTGATATGGACACGTGAGAACGCTGATTATGGGCACCGTAGGCAGAAATTTGCTTGGAGCATGGACATAGGCTGGTTACCGGTACAATTACCTTCATGGTAAACCCGTAACTTCCTTTCCTGATTTCACCGATAAAAGTCACCTCATAATCCAGCAGGCTTTTTACCCGGGAAACCGGAGCCATCTTGTCGACAAAATAAGGGAAGGTCATTTCGATAGCTCCAGATTCGGTCTCGAGCTTCTCTACCATGGCGCGCAGAACACTTTCGAACGATTCTACGGAAATTTCGCGTTCGTGGCTGTTGAGTATCTCCACAAAACGCGACATATGTACCCCTTTGAGATTATGAGGTAAATTTACATACATGTTGAATACAGCAATGGTATGTTGTACGCTATTACCTCTATCCGTTATTTTTACTGGATAACGAATAGCCTTGACGCCCGCTTTATCTATCGCGATGGATCTTGTATCCAGGATGCTTTGCACATCCGCAATGGGAAAGTTCATGTTATTCATGACGCCTGCGAGGAATACCGAATGTATAAGTATAAATCGGAAACCGGATAGTCAACTATCCGGAAAACCTCGCCCTTACGGATCTGACGATTCCCGCCTTATCCAATCCGCAATCGGCCAGCATTTGTGACGAATCGCCCTGATCTATAAAAATATCCGGTAAGCCCAATTGTAGCACCGGAATAGTCAAGCCTCTGATTGAGAGCGATTCCAGAACTGCGCTACCCGCCCCACCCATGATGGTGTTTTCCTCCACTGTCACCAATAATTCGTAATTTGCCGCTAAAGAGGCGACCAGATCATTATCTAACG
Organism: Nitrosospira sp.; assembly: GCA_039922995.1. Lineage (GTDB taxonomy): Bacteria > Pseudomonadota > Gammaproteobacteria > Burkholderiales > Nitrosomonadaceae > Nitrosospira. Next base: position 3,852 of record JBDTDT010000041.1, read on the forward strand.
GTTTGACAAAACGCATATTGACAGCGGTGGCATTTAATTCTTCTGCGGCTTCCAGACAGGGCTTGAGCATGCTGCCAAAAGCCAGGAGGGCAACTTTTTCCCCGTTGCGCCGAATTTCGCCACGGCCTATCGGGAGCATATGCATTTCTTTCTGAGCCGTAACGCCAGTCCCCACTCCGCGTGGATATCGTACCGCTGTCGGCGTATCCATCTGAAATGCGGTATAAAGCATTTGACGACATTCATTCTCGTCTGCAGGAGTCATTACGGTAATATTCGGAATGCATCGTAAATAGGTTAAATCAAAGCTACCGGCATGAGTAGGTCCGTCCGCGCCTACCAACCCCGCGCGGTCAATGGCGAATACCACCGGAAGGTTTTGAATCGCAACGTCGTGGATCAACTGATCGTATGCCCTTTGCAAAAAAGTTGAGTAAATGGCTACTACCGGTTTCATACCGTCGCAAGCCAGACCCGCCGCGAAAGTAACCGCGTGTTGCTCTGCGATGCCAACGTCAAAATAGCGTTCGGGATATTCCTGGGAGAATCTCACCAATCCAGAACCTTCACGCATCGCCGGAGTAATGCCGATCAGGCGCTGATCCAATGCCGCCATATCGCACAGCCAGTCTCCAAAAATCTGTGTATAGGCAGGCTTGCTCGCGGCTTTGGGAACGATACCTGCATCCGGATTAAATTTTGTTACCCCGTGATAAAGAATAGGGTCATCCTCCGCTGCCTTATAGCCTGCGCCTTTGCGCGTGACGATATGCAGAAACTGGGGACCATCCAGATGTTTGATGTTATTGAGCGTAGTCACCAGTATGTCAAGATCATGACCATCAATGGGGCCGATATAATTAAAACCGAATTCCTCAAACAATGTGCTAGGCGTCACCATGCCCTTTACATGTTCTTCGGCTCGCTTGGCTAACTCCAGCATCGGTGGGACCACGCCCAGCATTTTCTCGCCGGCACGGCGCGCAGTCGCATAAAACTGGCCTGACATTAGCCTTGCCAGATAATTGTTGAGCGCTCCTACCGGACGCGATATTGACATATCATTGTCGTTCAGGATCACCAGCAAATTAGTATTCATCGCGCCGGCGTTATTCAATGCCTCGAACGCCATGCCTGCGCTCATGGCCCCATCACCGATTATCGCTACCACACACCGGTTTTCCCCCTCCTGTTGCGCTGCCACCGCCATGCCTAAAGCAGCGCTGATGGATGTACTTGAGTGTGCGGTACCGAAGGCGTCATATTCGCTTTCGTCACGGCGGGGAAAGCCCGCGACACCACCTTTCATGCGTAGTTTGCTCATTCCTCCCCTGCGGCCGGTGAGGATTTTGTGAGCGTAGGTCTGATGACCCACGTCCCATACCAGACGATCATATGGGGTGTTAAATACATAGTGCAGCGCGATAGTCAACTCGACCGTACCAAGATTGGAAGAAAGATGGCCACCCGTTTTAGATACCGATTCGACCAGGAATTGGCGTAACTCATCGGCGAGCTGTGGAAGCATCTTACGTTCCAACGCCCGCAACTTGGAAGCGGCATTGATGGTATCAAGCAATGGATACATTTAAACCCTAAAAATTGTAATATTCTTTACTATAAAACATCAGTCTCAAAAATCGCGGTGGATAATGAAATCGGTTACTTGCCGCAATCTTCCTGCCTCTGCACCAAAAACCTCCAGCGACTGATAGGCTTCGCGTCGTAATTCTCCGGCCAGTTCACGTGCCTGATTTCCCCCAAGAATGCTTACGTACGTTGGTTTGTTATTTTCGGCATCCTTGCCGGCGGTTTTGCCTAAAGTCGCAGTAGTAGCCTCCGTATCGAGAATGTCGTCCACCACCTGGAATGCAAGGCCTATGCACTTGGCGAAATGATCAAGATTCATCAACTGGCTCTCGCTCAAGCTGTTCCCGCAATAGGCGCCGAGCATTACTGCGGCACGAATAAGCGCACCGGTCTTATGAATATGCATAAACTCCAGTTCCGGCAGACTCAATGTCTTGCCAACACTGGCAAGATCAACTGCCTGCCCACCCGCCATTCCGCGCGATCCCGAAGCCTGCGCCAACCGCTTAATCATTTCCAGTTGCATTTGCGGGGTATCCGCCAAATGATATTCTGCCAACAATTGAAAGGCTAGGCTTTGCAAACTGTCCCCTGCAAGTAACGCAATGGCCTCATCATATTCTATATGGCACGTAGGCTTACCGCGACGCAGCACATCGTCATCCATGCAAGGCAGATCGTCATGCACCAGTGAATAGGCATGTATTAATTCCACTGCGGCGGCGGCGATAGTTACACGTTCATCGTCTGCCCGGCTCAACTCCCCGGATGCAAAGGCAAGCAGCGGACGTATGCGCTTGCCTCCCCCTAGAACGGTATAGCGCATGGCGTCATGCAGGCGCTCGGGAGCAATATTTGCGGCGGGAAGCAGGGCTTGCAAGGAAGTTTCTATGCGTACCTGGCGGCTTCTCGCCCAATCCTGGAAATCAGCGATCATCGATACCGGATGGGGAGAAATTTTTCAATGTATCAGCTTCGAAGAGACGTATCTGCTGTTGCGCATCCTGTAGCTTCGACTGGCAATATTGCAGCAACTCGGCGCCACGCCTATGGGCTGAGAGCGAAACTTCGAGAGGCATCTGTCCCGCTTCCATTTCAACTACAATATTTTCCAATTCCGTCAATGCGGCTTCAAAACTTTCTGGCTGCGAAAATTTGACGGGTTTAGCGAGCTTTGTCATGATAGGCACAACGTCACGGAATAGATGCATTACCGGGGAACCGCAAAAATAACGCAATAAGCAGGGTCAGGTCAATTAAATACATGAAACTTTCTTGAATGAAGTCTTTAGTCGCGATTATAGTCGTTTTAGAAAAGATATCACGCTCTCGCCGCTTGACTCACTGAATTTAATTCAGCAAACCTTGAATTGCTGACACGGTAACCATTTTTTACCTCCTTGGAGCACAAAGTACCGGATATGTCCAATCTAGTTGATATTTCCCTTCCGGCCCGAACGCCGACGCAATTACCGGTCGACTGGTATCTCGATCCCCTTATCCTTGATCTGGAAATACGCCATTTATTCGATCAGGGGGCAAGTTATGTCGGTCATGAAATTATGCTTCCGAACGTGGGTGACTATTATGTGCTGGAATGGATGAATAACGCCAAGATGCTGGTACGCAACAAAAATGGCATCGAACTGCTTTCCAACGTTTGCCGTCATCGACAATCTCTTCTTCTTAAAGGTCGCGGAAATGCCAAAAATATCGTTTGCCCAATACACCGTTGGACTTATGATATAAATGGTACGCTACTAGGCGCTCCCCATTTTACCCAAAATCCTTGCCTTAATCTAGGCAACACGCCGCTGCAGAATTGGAATGGCTTGCTCTTTGCCGGCAAGCGGAATGTCGCGCACGACATGTCTCATCTGGGCGTCTTGAAGAATTTCGATTTTTCCGGCCATGTGCTGGAACGAGTACAGATAGAAGAGTACGCCTGTAATTGGAAAACCTTTATCGAAGTGTACCTGGAAGATTATCACGTCGAATCATGCCATCCCGGTCTAAGCAACTTTGTTAATACCGCCGAGTTGAAATGGGAGTTTGGTGAGTGGTACAACGTTCAGACTGTAGGGATAAATCATAATTTTATCCACCCCGGCACGCCAGTATACGCCATCTGGCATAAACAGTTGCTACGTCAAACTGAGAACAAGACACCCGCTCATGGAGCCATCTGGATGCTCTACTATCCCAACATCATGCTAGAATGGTATCCTCATGTGTTGGTTATCAGCACGCTGCTGCCAATCGAAACAGAACGATGCAAAAACATCGTGGAGTTCTATTATCCTGAAGACATCGCTTTGTTCGAACGTGAGTTTATTGATGCGGAGCAGGCTGCCTATCACGAAACCGCAATCGAGGATGACGAAATTTGCAAGCTGATAACCGCTGGGCGTCGTGCATTATATGAACAAGGGATTAATGAAACCGGACCGTATCAATCGCCAATGGAAGATGGCATGGCGCACTTTCATGAATTTCTGCGCAGGGAAATCGAATCGCATATTTAAGCTGGCATTTCCAGTATCTATAATGAATACTAACCCATGATTACCGTTCAGGAAACCGACAATCTAATCACCATTGCTGTCTTCGGCGAATTTACCTTGGCGGATTATAAGGAGTTTGAGGAGCAGGTGCTCTACAAGCCTCGTTCTGAAGGCCAGATTAATGTATTGATTGACTGGCGCGATATGGTGGGCTATACCGTTGACGTCGCATGGGAGGACATTAAATTCGTCCGGGAGCATGGCAACGAATTCAATCGGATTGCAGTGATCACCGAGAATCAATGGCAGGCTTGGGGCGCTTGGGTATCCAATCTTTTCACTGATGCCAATATCAGGGTTTTTAACGACTACGCGGACGCAAAAACGTGGGTGATGGCTTAGAATATTTTTAAATCCAGCTTCCAGCCCAGAAAACAGAAAGCATGGAAGGACATAAACAAGAAATGTGAAACACAGCCGGCTTATCCAAACATACTTTCTGATTAAAAGTTCGGAGTAAAGTTTTGTAGTCCCCGGTAAATGAGCAAAATCTATAAGGTTGAGCAACCTAATTCTTGTTAAAACTCTCAGCTTGAGTGAACCTAGGCGATCTGTAAACAAGCCTCCGTAAAGCGTGGCCGGCGGGAGGAGTAATCATTAGATGCATGACGAAAGTCACCACATGATTTATGATGTCAAAAATAGACCTGCGAAATAAGCCATCCATTCTTAACAAAATTTTGTTGCAAAAAAGCTACACATTACCCTTCCATTCACCAAAATCTCTTTATATTGATCCACAACTCGTCCAGAATGGCTCCTATCGTTTCTGTAGGTCTTGCGTTAAGGCTTAAAAATATCTCAATGACACTTCACATGCTGAAAACTGGCGGTATAGCGAAGCGTAAAGTAACCACGAAATTGGTCATAATATTGCCTTGATAGAGAAATTTGCAATAGTATAAACTGGGTAATCGATTGAATTAAGGCATATTTGTTAGGTGATTAAGAATAGCGTCTTTATTAGGTTAAGTCGGTGTTATTTCAGCACAGGATTAAAATTTTAAGCAAGCGGTAAACAGTTTAATAACCATAACTAACGCATGTCCGACCAGAATCCTTTTTTACTATAAAAAGATGACAAGTACCATTAATTTGGAGGGGAAGACCTTGAGTTCAACAATAGCGAAGTTGGGCGCTCCGCTAACGCAAGCGTTTGATCCTCGATCATCAAACGAGTCGCCAATAGCGGCAATCCCAACACCAACGCACAATATTCAAGCGCAAAGATTGGCCGACTTTGAAACCTTGACCGCCGCTTTGGAATATGCAGCAGGTGGGAATGCCGGCTATAACTTTTACGATGCCAAAGGCAACCTTGGCTCAGTCCTTCCTTATCAGACGTTAAGACAAACCGCGTGCGTTTCGGCCCAACGCTTGGCGGGCCTTGGATTACCCTATGGTGCACGCGTAGCTATTATTGCCGACACCACTCCGGAATTTGTCGAATTATTTTTCGCCTGCCGCTACGCAGGGCTCATTCCTTTCGCAATGCCGGTTCCAGTCAACCTTGGCAGCCATGCAGTGTATGTTCAACAGCTACATGGAATGCTTGAAGGCGGCCAGGCAAGCGTCGCCCTGGCCAATGTCGATTATATCGGTTTTCTCAAAGAAGCTGCCGAAGGCTTGCAAGGATTGCAGTGGGTGGGCACTCCCGAACAATTGGGGAAACTCCCCCTTCTGGATATGCCGCTACTAACCAATCATCCGGATGAAACCGCTTACCTTCAATTTACCTCAGGTAGCACTCGTATCCCGCGAGGAGTAATCATTACCGAAAGGGCATTGATGAGCAACCTGCAGGGGATCGTTCGTAATGGGCTGGAAATACGCCCTGGTGATCGTTGTGCGTCCTGGCTGCCCTTTTATCATGATATGGGATTGGTGGGCATGGTAATGGCGCCCATGGTGGCACAAGTTTCCGTTGATTATCTGGCCACTCGTGATTTCGCCATCAGACCTCTGCAATGGCTACGCTTGATTAGTCGAAATCGTTCTACCGTCGCGTTTAGCCAACCATTTGGACTCAAACTTTGCACCCTTCGCGTCCGTGATTCGGATTTGGAAGATCTTGATCTTAGTTGCTGGCGTGCAGCAGGCGTTGGCGCGGAAATGATCCGCCCAGATACTTTGAGAAATTTTGCCGAGAAATTTGCGCCTGCGGGTTTTGATGCACGGGCATTTCTGCCCTGTTATGGACTGGCTGAATCGACGCTTGCCGTTACCTTCTCTCAAGTTGGTCGAGGTTTCCAGAGTTTGCGGGTTGATGCCGGCACGCTGGTTGACAAAAAAATGGCGGTCCGCTTACAAGCGGAAGGAAGGAAATATAGTGAATTTGTAAATTGCGGCCGCCCCTTGCCCGAACACACAGTCAAGGTTATCGATGATGCCGGGCAGGAATTGCCAGATTTGAGGGTGGGCAGTGTACTGGTGCATGGTAGCAGTATTATGACAGGCTATTTTAATAATCCCGAAGATACCCAAAAAACGCTGAAACCTGGTAACTGGCTAGATACGGGTGACCTTGGCTTCCTATTTGAAGGGGATCTATATGTCACGGGCCGTCGTACGGACGTGATTATTGTCAATGGCCGCAACATTCGCGCCCAGGATATAGAAGAGCTTGCGGAACAGCAACCTGAGGTGAGAACCCGGGAAGCCTCTGCCTTTGGCATAACCGACACTAATGATATTACAACGATCGTGCTGGTTATAGAGTGTCGCCTGACTTCGACAACAGACCGTCAATCTCTTACCAGTCGGTTGCAGCGGCTCGTATATATGGCGTTCGGTGTTAATTGTCTTGTTGAATTGGTTCCACCGCATACCTTGCCCCGTACGTCATCCGGTAAATTATCACGTTTTGCCGCGCGCCAGGGATTTATACAACGGACAACGCTTACAGACCAGCTATCGGCCGAGTCCGCGGACAGCTAATCAGCATATGTCGGGGCCATTGGTGGCAGTGACCGGTGCCACCGGCTTTATTGGTAGCGTGCTTCTGAAATCCCTCCTCAAGGGTGGGTGGAAGGTCAGGGCTTTAACCAGATCTCCTCGGGTTGATGATGAATTTACGCAATGGATTGAAGGTGATTTAGATAATCTAAATGCGTTGCGAAATCTTGTCAAAGGTGTTTCTGCTGTTGTACATTGTGCCGGCCAAGTTCGGGGTAGCTCTCTTGAGGACTTCGTTCATTCCAATGTAGAGGGCACGGGCAATCTTGTGGGTGCTTCGATACAGCAGGACTTCCCCCCCCGTTTTCTCCTCATATCTTCCTTGGCTGCCAGGCAGCCAGAGCTTTCTTGGTACGCAACCAGTAAGTGTATGGCTGAGCAGCTAGTGATTGACCATTCACATATCATGCCATGTGCGGTTTTCCGTCCCACTGCGGTTTATGGTCCGGGTGACAAAGAAATGAGTCCACTCTTCAGAATCACCCGTCTCGGGATATTACCGATGGTGGGGCAGCCTTCAATGCGCTTCGGTTTACTGCATGTGGATGACTTGGTGGCAGCTATTCTTTGCTGGCTTTCCACTGGAATTCCCGTGCATGGCGTCTATGAACTGGATGACGGAAAGCCGGGAGGTTATGACAGTCAATCGGTAGCCGCCATCGCGCAAGAGGTTTGGAAGCGGCGGGTATATTGTATCTTCTTGCCTGCGCCACTTGTTTCGTTGATCGCGAATTTCAATTTGTGGTCGGCCCGATTGCTGAATTATTCACCAATGTTAACTCCCGGTAAAGTTAGAGAACTGCAACATCTTGACTGGGTGTGCGATATTACCCCTCTAACCCTTGCGCTTCCCCATTGGCAACCTCGTATCGGTTTGCGTGATGCCTTACCTCAGGCGATATAATTTTTCTATAATCGAGTTTATCCGGAATTGAGCTATGGCGAGCAACTACCCTGATATTCTGCAGAAACTTTACCACCACCTTAAGCAATTTACCGGCCCTGATGTGGAAATTACGCCCCAAACGGATCTTATTAATCAGCTTGCTATCGATTCTGTCAAGTTATTGAATTTAATAATGGAAATCGAGGATGAGTTTGATATTTCCATACCTATCAACGCTCTCGCAGATGTTCAGACCGTTCATGAGCTTGCAAATTTAATTCATCAAATAAAATCCGCAAAACAATGAGTTTGTTAAACAAATTGGATACAGTGGCTGCAGCGAGAAAAGCCTTGCTACCTGAAGGCATCGAAGTTTTTGGCACCCCCATAGAAGAGGTATATTCTTCGACAGAGGCAAAAATAGGGAGCCATCGCATACTGTTTCTGGGTACGAATAATTATCTCGGACTCACGTTCGCACCAGAATGCCTGCAGGCCGCGCATGCAGCGATTGATAGCGAAGGCACCGGTACCACCGGCTCACGTATGGCCAATGGGAGCTATGGCGGACATCGTGCGCTTGAGCGCGAGCTTGCAGATTTTTACCACTGTCAATCGTGCATTGTCTTTACAACCGGTTATCAGGCAAACCTCGCCACAATCTCCGGCTTGGCGGGGGCTGGTGATGTTGTGCTCATCGATGGCGACTCTCACGCAAGCATTTATGATGGATGCCGTTTGAGCGGTGCCGAGATAATCAGGTTCCGGCACAATGATATGACGGACCTCGATAAACGTCTCCGGCGTCTCGGAGAGCGGTCGCGATCGACTCTTATCATTGCTGAAGGTATTTACAGCATGCTGGGTGACCAAGCCCCACTCGCTGATATTGTCAGATTAAAAAACTCTTACAACAGCATCCTTCTGCTAGACGAGGCACATTCACTGGGTGTCCTGGGCCCGACAGGTCAGGGTCTGGCGGAGGAAACGGGACTCAGTGACAAAGTCGATTTTATTACCGGTACTTTTAGTAAAAGTCTTGGGGGTATTGGAGGCTACTGCGTAAGCAATCATCCTCAGCTCGATCAATTGCGTTACGTCAGCCGGCCATACATATTCACGGCATCGCCCACACCAGCCACTATCGCATCAACGCGCGCAGCACTCAAATTATTGCATGACGGCATTGAACTGCGTCAACAGCTTTGGAAAAACGCACGTCAACTTTATTCCCGGCTTCGCGAACTCGGCTATCAGCTTGGCCCGGAGCCTAGCCCTGTGATCGCAAACATACTTGATACACCGCAGCAGGCGCTGGCGCTGTGGAAAGGTTTGCTCGAGCGTAAAATCTATGTCAATTTGATATTGCCTCCCGCAGCACCTGATGGCAAATCACTGGTACGTTGCAGCGTAAGCGCGGTCCACACCAGCGAACAGATGAATTATGTCGGCCAATCTTTTGCAGAGTTGCGTGACATTATTTTCCAATAGCGCCCTGCGCGCAGACACTAAGCTACTCAGATATCTGCTTGGAACGATTCGCCCTTGTGTCGATCACAAAATCTGTCATCTGCTACATCAATCTGGTGGATAAAATAATCAGTAAATTCAATTAACGGCATGCGAACCCTTCTTACCTACAGTATGGTTTTTCCTCGACGGAGCGCTTACGTTCTACTAGCGCTGCTGGCGGCGGGTGTTGCTGAGGGCCTCAGTCTGACTGCTCTCCTGCCTCTACTTTCGGTTGCCATAGGTGACACCGGGGACTCGGATATTGGACGCGTAATAGTACGGGCTTTGCAAGGGATAGGGATCGAACCCACGATAGGTGTAATGTTGCTGATTATCGTTGGTGGAATGATTATCAAGAGTCTGATATTGCTTTTAGCTAACAGGCAGGTGGGTTATACCGTAGCGCATGTCGCGACCACACTGCGTTTGGAACTCATCAAGGCGCTGCTCGCCAGCCGTTGGCAGTATTATTTGCGCCAGCCCATCGGCTCGCTCGCCAATTCAGTCGCCACGGAAGCCTATCGCGCTGCAAACGGCTTTGAGCATAGTGCAAATGTTCTTGCTCTTTCAATGCAAGTACTGGTCTATGCTATCGTGGCTTTATTTATTTCATGGCAGGCGACCCTCACCTCTCTTCTCATCGGCATGATTCTTCTGCTGGTGCTAAGCCGGTTGGTACGCGCCACGCGTCGGGCGGGCTCAAAGCAGACTCATCTCCTGCGCCATCTGTTGACCTACCTTTCCGACATACTCGGTTCAGTAAAATCCCTGAAGGCCATGGGGCGCGACAATGTGGCCGATGCCATCCTTCATGAGCATACGCAGCAACTGGAGAAAGCTACGCGCAGGGAAGTCATGAGCAGGGAAGCTTTAATGGCTTTGCAAGAGCCCATACTTGCTGCCTTGACAGCAAGCGGTTTATATCTGGCGCTAGTAATGTGGGAGCTTTCACTACCTGAAGTGATGGTGATGGCCTTCCTGCTAACCCGCATTTTGGGCTTGCTCAATAAAACACAACGGCGTTACCAACACCTTACAGCGCAGGAAAGTGCTTATTGGGCGATGCGGACAGCGACTGAAGAAGCGCAGGCCGCGGCCGAAAGAACTGCGGGCACGCTGGAGCCCACATTGCAACAGGGAATCAGCCTCAAACACATAAATTTCGACTACGGGATTAAAACGATATTTCGTGATCTCAATATTGATATACCCGTGAAATCCTTTACTACCATTACCGGAATGTCCGGTGTCGGCAAAAGTACTCTTCTTGATCTACTCTGCGGTTTAGCTGAACCCAAGTCCGGTGAGATTCTGATCGATGGCATATCCCTGCGCGAAATTAATTTACGTCTGTGGCGCCATTTGATAGGTTATGTGTCCCAAGAAACAATTCTGCTCCACGATACCATTCTTACCAACATCCTTGTCGGTGCGCCTGATCTGGTGTATGCGGATGCGGAACGCGCGCTACGCCAGGCCGGTGCCTGGGACTTCGTAAGCGCTCTTCCGGACGGTTTGCAGACTGTTGTGGGTGAACGTGGCGGACTCCTCTCAGGTGGACAGCGACAGCGGATAGCAATTGCCAGAGCACTCGCCCATCAACCGCTCTTCCTTCTCCTGGATGAGCCAACGAGCGCCCTGGATCCAGAGAGCGAACAGATAATTTGCGAAACCCTACAGAGGCTGGCACAGAATTTTACCATTGTCGCGGTATCTCATCAGCCAGCAGTGGTTAATGCTGCAAACCACGTATTTGCGCTTTCAAAGGGTAAAGCGGAGCAAGTGATACGGTCATCCGAATCACTTGCTCCGCTGGACATTGCCGCTGGTAACCCCTAATCGCCTTCAACAAACCGGATGAGTTACCATTTGCTAGCGGGTAGGAGGCAGTGTGAAGCGTAAAAAGCAGCAGGAAACGCGGGATATGATTTTTACAAGCAGTGTCGCTGCCGACGAGCGTCGCTACCTTCCGGGTAGCATAATCGTCGCGTACGCTCCTTCTCATCACTTTATAGCAAACACAACGCCCTCAGCCTGATCCCGAGGGCTCAACTCACCACTTTTTTATATATATGGTGGTTCGGTCAGCATATCAGGAAGCTTTAACATCTGTCCGACGACGCAGCCAGAAGAAAGCTCCAATACCACCTGCAGCCAGCAATAGTGCGATCTCCGTTACGCCAAAACCTGATCCATGCCCATCATGACCGCCGCCGCCGCCCACATGTATCGGAATGCGAACTGCCGTAGTCATTTTTCCGGCTTTCTCCGTCTCCAAAAGTAAGGCATATTGACCAAGCTCTTCAAGATTAACCGAAAACGTAATACTTCCTGATGGGTACTGCTTGGCTGGCACGGACATAATCTCATGCCCACCTTCTCCATGCCCCTCCATCACCAAGCGCATTGCAATGGGGATCTCACGAGACTCCAGGTCTGCCAAATCCACCGTGAAATATAGCTCCCCGGTCTCCGGAACATGATCACAATAAGCGTGTGTAGGTGGAAGATCTCCCTTTGGTTTTTCATAGGCGCTGAAGGCTACAGGAAAAGCTCCCGACTTGATGGCGCAGTCCCCCGAATGATGCCCTTCGTGAGCGAGCATAAGTTGCGCCTGGACTGGCACCGTTATCAGTGCAACCAACATGGCCCACGCCAACCTTATTGCCCAATCAAACGTTTTGTTCATAGTATCTCCGGTTTCTTGCCCGCAAATTAATCGTATGCCAGTACTTTACTGGATCAATATAATCGCGAATTGTATAACAAAGTGACCGGGTATAGGAAGCAGAGTATATCTGGACAAATCCGCAAACAACTGAGCCTTGCAAGCACCTCACGGCTCAGACCTCAATATGTGACCACCATTTTCCATACGGATCGAGAAACATAGATCGCTTTTTATATTCCTTTTCCCTACCGGGTGCCAGGAATTTCCTGCAAAATATACTGAGAATATTTTCCCTGGAAAGCCATCCCAAGATTTGACTTAGCATGGACAGGTATATGTTAAAGCTGTATAGTTATCGGGCTCTTCGCTCTTTAGAGCATCTCTAAAAATCCAAATTTTATCGCGCTATTTCGTTATTCTCGGAAAAATGCTCCCTACCCGCCAGACCTGTGTTGCATCAGCATTCCGTTCGCGCCGTGGTGGCAACTGAATGGAACTGAGCGCAAGGCAACGGGCGGGCGGATGCGGTTGCCGGCAACTTTGAGTTTTTAGAGATGCTCTTCAGGAAAGAGTGGGATGTAAGGGGCTAGCACACACAGGCGGAAAGAAATGACGCAAAGGGTATTTGCGTGGTGAATAAACATATATGGAGGGAAGAATGAACAAAGCTGTTCAAGGAGTGATTGGATTAGGATTACTGTGTATGAGTGCGGTACCGGTAATGGCGGCGACGGACATTTCCAAGTTACCCGTGGTAACGCAGGAACTGGTGGCGCCCCCGTTTTTGCCCAAGCATGATCAGGTTGCCAAAGGGGGTCCGAAGGTAGTCAAGGTGCGCATGGAAACCATCGAGAAGCTGGTGCAGATTGCACCGGATGGCACCAAGATGTGGGCACTGACTTTCAACGGCACGGTACCGGGTCCGCTGATCGTTGTGCATGAAGGTGACTATGTTGAACTGACGCTGGTCAATCCGAAGACCAGCACCATGGCACACAATGTTGACTTTCATGCCTCCACGGGTGCGCTAGGCAGCGCGGGCTTGACGCTGGTAGCGCCTGGCGAAGACGTGGTGGTGCGCTGGAAAGCCATCAAGGCTGGCGTATTTGTCTACCACTGCGCCCCGGGGGGAACCATGATTCCGTTCCATGTCATCTCCGGCATGAATGGCGCCGTCATGGTATTGCCGCGGGACGGCCTGAAAGACAACAAAGGCAAACCGGTGCGCTATGACCGGGCCTATTACGTAGGCGAACAGGATCTGTACTTGCCCAAGGACAAGGATGGCAAATACAAATCCTATTCCCAGCCTGCCGAAGGCATGGCAGACATGCTTGAAGCGGCCAAGGGATTGATCCCGACCCATGTTGTCTTCAATGGCGCAGTGGGTGCCCTGACCGGCGACCATGCGCTCAAGGCCAACGTAGGCGAAAAAGTATTGTTCATTCACTCCCAGGCCAATCGGGATACACGCCCGCACCTGATCGGTGGTCATGGTGATCTGGTATGGCAGGGCGGCAAGTTCAGCGACCCTCCTCTCACCAATCAGGAAACCTGGTTCGTCCCCGGTGGCGGTTCGGGTGTGGCATTGTATGAATTCAGGCAGCCCGGGCTTTATGTATACCTCAACCACAGCCTGATCGACTCGGTGTTGCTGGGTGCCGCAGCACATGTGAATGTCGAGGGTAAATGGAACAATGATCTCATGGAGCAGCTCAAAAAACCCAATGAGAATTCAACCCCGGCCATGGATCACTAATACAATCCAGAACCCCGTCTCCACGCGGCTTCAACCTCAATCAGGTTGAAGCCGCGTTTTTATTGGAACACGAATAGGTGAAGCTGGCCGATAAGCCGGGTTCTGTCTTGGACAATCATTCCTCTAGGCGCACGATTGCCCGTGCGCTCAAGCAACCTACCCGCAGACTCAGCGAGCAGCATCATCGCCTGCCTATTTGGTCTTGCTCCGGATGGAGGTTACCGCGTTTCACCGTAACTTAATACGCTCGTCTCTGTGGCCCTGTTCCTCGCCTTACGGCGGCCGGTCATTAACCGGCATCCTGCTCTGTGGAGCCCGGACTTTCCTCCCCTTGCCTTCATTACCGAGAGGCAAGCGGCGACTGTCTAGCCAGCTTCGATGGAGATGGTATCACCAAATCGAATGAATCATACACTTCCCAGTTGAAATCCAGGTGTCGTTTCCTCATTCAGCTATTCGCCGAAACCAAGATATGGAACAGGCAAGATGCTTCCCGAAAGCAATGTACGGAAAGCAGCACGAATTTTAGCGCTGATCAGAACGGCCACTCATTTGTACAGGCATCCGGGCTATAGACATAAAGCAAATGCCCAAACAAAAGATAGCAAAAAACCTTTACCCATAAAATATTCGAGTTATTATCCGAATTCACAAACGGTGGAGCCGTATGAAGCGTTACATTTCCCTTATTTCCGCATTATTTTTCTTTTTATCCGGATGCGCGACGCTCGGACTGCATGAGCCCCTCCGTGTCTCCGTAGCCGGAATAGACCCCCTGGAAGGAAAAGGCATGGAAGCACGCTTTGCAGTCCATCTAAGAGTTCAGAATCACGATGGCAAACCCATTGATTACGACGGCGTCGCACTCGATCTGAATTTACGCGGGATAAGTTTCGCGAGTGGGGTCAGTGATCAGCAAGGCACGATACCACGCTTTAGCGAAAGGGTCATCACGGTGCCGGTAACGGTACCTGCCACGGCGATCGTCCGTCATGCTTTTGGACTGGCCACCGGCGATCATACCAAGGTCGACTACCAGTTGCGTGGGCAATTAGGTGGAACGGGATTTGCTATTGGGAGATACTTCGATTCCAAAGGGGAAACTGCGTTGCCGACCATGCCGCAAGAAAATACATACTGAATGCGACCATTCAGTAGATTGTTGGCTCACACCGACGCGACTGCATAAACGGGTCCTGTCGTGGCCACTACTGAACCCGAAAACTGTTTCTCGTATAATATTCTGGGTCAGTCAACGCCATATTGCTTACGGTAGTTTTCTACCGCGCGAAGATTATTCCCCAGATTCTTCTTGTCCTCAAGATAATTTATAATATCTTCCAAGTTGATGATGCTGGCGACCTGAACCCCATATGCGTGCTGAATTTCCTGCGTAGCCGAAAGCTCTCCGTTACCTCGCTCCTTCCGGTCAAGGGCAATGATGACTCCACAGGATATGGCGCCAGAAATGCGAATATGGTTAACAGATTCACGTACCGAAATGCCTGCAGAAATAACATCGTCCACGATCAGCACCCGTCCTGCAAGTGGCGCTCCAACAAGATTCCCGCCTTCGCCATGGTCTTTCACCTCTTTGCGATTGAAACAGAAAGGATAGTTATATCCGTTCTCGGCCAGAGCAATTGCAATAGCACTAACCAGCGGGATTCCTTTGTAAGCAGGACCAAATAACATGTCAAACGGAAGCTGGGCAGCAAGAATGGCTTTGGCGTAAAATTGTCCCAGCTTTCGAAGGGAGTCGCCGTCGCTGAACAATCCGGCATTGAAAAAATACGGCGACATTCGCCCCGCCTTGGTTTTGAATTCACCGAAGCACAACACATTGCGGCTGATCGCAAACTCTATAAACTCCTGCCGGAAATCGGACATCGGTATGACAAACTGGAAAAAACAGACGTGAGAATTATAACGCTTAATCTGAATGGCGTACGCTCCGCCGCCAGCAAAGGTTTTTGCCGGTGGCTGGCAATACAGCAAGCGGACATTGTATGCGTACAGGAACTGAAAGCCCAGGCTTCCGACGTTACTGCCGAAATACTCTCACCCGATGGCTATCATGGCTATTTTCACTATGCGGCAAAGAAGGGGTACAGCGGAGTAGGCATTTATAGTCGACGCAAGCCGGACAATATCATTGAAGGGGTGGGCATCGCGGAAATTGATGCGGAAGGGCGCTATCTACGCGCTGACTTTGGCGCATTGAGCGTAATATCCATCTACTTTCCTTCGGGTTCCAGCGGCGAACAGCGGCAAGCAGCCAAATTCTTTTTCCTGGAGTGCTTTCTTCCCATGCTCAGGGAACTCGCAGATTGCGGCAGGGAAATCATATTATGCGGAGACTGGAATATTGCTCACAAGGAAATCGATCTAAAAAACTGGCGTTCCAACCAGAAAAACTCCGGCTTTCTGCCGGAGGAGCGCATCTGGCTTACCGGAGTTTTTGACGAACTTAAATTTGTCGATGTATTTCGGCGAATCAACCCTGAGGCTGAGCAATACACTTGGTGGTCCAATCGGGGACAAGCCTGGGCAAAGAACGTCGGTTGGCGCATTGACTATCAGATCGCCACACCTGAAATTGCCGGTAAAGCAACTGACGCCTCAATTTACAAAGCGGAACGTTTTTCCGATCATTCACCGCTAACCATCGACTATAATTACAGTTTATGCTTGAGAATCTGATAGTTAATCGCTCGTCTTACGGTATAACCACCTCATCTGAATGCCAGATTTAGAATAATGCCTGCCGCCCTGTCCGGCTGGTTGCATGCTTTTCGCATTTACACCCATCCACGCGTGCTGGGAATGCTGTCACTGGGCTTCTCTGCAGGGTTGCCGCTCTTATTGGTACTTGGCACTCTTTCATTCTGGTTGCGCGAAGCAGGGATTGATCGCTCCACTATCGGCCACTTGAGCTGGATCGGATTAGCTTATGGCTTTAAATGGATGTGGTCGCCGCTGGTGGATCGTTTGTCGTTGCCGCTATTAACGCGGTGGCTGGGCCGGCGGCGTGCATGGCTATTGCTGTCGCAAATTGTAATAGTCATTGCGCTGGCCGGCATGGCCAGCACGGACCCGGTCGACAACCTGGCGTATACGGTTTTTTTTGCTCTCTCTGTCGCTTTCGCTTCCGCTACTCAGGATATCGCGCTGGACGCCTATCGAATTGAAGCCGTAGCGCCGAGACTCCAGGGTGCCATGGCCGCCACCTATCAGGCGGGTTATCGCATGGCGATGATCCTCGCTTCTGCCGGCGTGTTGTGGATAGCTGCGGCAGTGGATCCATCGGAGGCCACTTACGACTATACGCCTTGGCGGACCGCTTACCTGGCAATGGCTGCCTGCATGATTGTAGGCATTATCACCACCCTTATCATCCGCGAGCCGGAGGTTCCCGTCACTCGACTTATCTCGGAAAACGAAGAATACGCCCGAAAAACCATTGCACACTTGAATCTCAACGCACGGCTCACGCAGATGCTGGCTTGGCTGTATGGGGCTATGGTGGCGCCTTTTCGGGATTTTATCGTGCGCCACGGCCATCAGGCCTTGCTGATTCTCGCTTTGATCGCCACTTACCGCATATCGGATGTTGTCATGGGAGTGATGAGCAATCCTTTTTATGTAGACATGGGTTACACTAAGGACGAGGTGGCAACAATATCCAAAGTCTATGGAGTCATCATGACGATTGCCGGGGCAGCCATAGGCGGAGTACTCACAGCAAAAATCGGCATCATGCGTACATTATTTCTGGGCGCAGTGCTGTCGGCACTGACCAATTTGCTATTTGTCTGGCTGGCCGGCCGCGGACACGATGTGACCGGCTTGATATTCACCATTTCTGCCGATAATCTGTCGGCCGGCATAGCCTCATCGGCTTTTATAGCTTATCTTTCCAGCCTGACCAACTCCGCCTATTCCGCCACACAGTACGCGTTGTTCAGTTCGGTGATGCTGTTGTTGCCGAAATTCATCGCCGGGTTCAGTGGCGACTTTGTCGATGCCTACGGTTATGCCAGTTTTTTTACTGGTACCGCATTGCTGGGTCTACCGGTACTAGTATTAGTATGGTTGGCCGGACGGGCAAAATTTGAATCCGTCGAACACCCGCCGCATCGCAGTTGATGCTTATGAATCATCATTCTAAATCCAGCAGTTGATAGCCGAATTTAACACCTTGATCCATAATGAACTTTTGCTCCATATCTGACCTTCACCTTATTGATGAGCCCGCTACAGGGTGAACCGCGCCATTTTTGTGGTGCATGGTTGTGTGCAACTGCCAAGAATGGATAGCCATTCCATGTTACCCCGCCTTGCCTGCCTTCCAAAACCACACACTTCAACCTGTCCAACTACCGGATTAAGATCATTTCTGCTGTTCAAACCGATAAAACGCCAGCATTCCCAGCAAATTAGGTAAAAAAGTAACCTGATGATCCCGGTTCATTACCCTGCGTTCGAGGATACGTGCACCATGCTGGTGGCAAAATTCTTCAAAATCGCCAAGCGTACAGTTGTGAATATTGGGTGTTTCGAACCACTGATAGGGAAGCGTTTCCGAAACCGGCATATGGCCGAATAGCACCTGAAGGCGGTTTTTCCAGTAACCAAAATTCGGGAACGATACGATTCCTTCCTTGCTCACCCGCAGCATTTCTTTGACGATATTCTCCGTATTTTTTACTGCCTGTAGTGTTTGCGAGAGAACTACGTAATCGAACGATCCCGATTCGAAATTTAATAGGCCCGATTCCAGATCGCTTTGAATCACATTCACACCATTGTTAAAACATGCCAGAACATTAGCATCGTCAATTTCCACGCCATAGCCACGCACATCACGTGTATCGCGCAAAAAGCGAAGCAACGAGCCATCGCCGCAGCCAAGATCGAGTACTTTCGCGCACGGCCTCACCCATTCGGCAATGGCGGCAAAGTCGGGCCGGGAAACAGCCCAGGATGCTGTGGATGGGGTAATAATATCCGTCACGTTCTCGGTACTCACAGGCTTATCCACCCCGTTTCAAAGATTTTGTTTATAGACTCGCCGCCATTGGTTATCTGATCTGACGGTCTCGTCAAAATCAAACAGGCAAAACAGGCAAGAATGAGGTGCGAAATTCGGAATATTGTAGCGCTTAATAACAATTACACCCAGACCGACCAGCTTTGCTGTATTTGAGTCTACTCGAGCTATTAGACCCGCCGGTAGCGGCTTCGGATAAACCAACCCATATGCATCAAATTCCTCTCAAATATTCCACGCGATATTCTTTGACAGGAGGCTCAGATGACTTCAACTACGTCTAATCTATCGGACGATTAATAAGTAGCCAGTAAGCTCTCCGGATAGTCGCTTTGGAAGGAAGAGCATTCCTATTCGACAGACCAGCCTTCTAAGACTGCATATTTTGCTCCACTCAACTGACGAGGACATAACAAGATGCGTGTAAGGCAATATGCGATTCCATCAAGGAGGAAAGCAGGGAATTATCTTGCTCTTTGCGACATTGCGACCAAGGCATGCCGCGCATGTTGCGCATCGAGCGCCATATCCACAAAGTTGAATCGTAGTGTTTTATCATCGGTGCGCACATCGAAACCGTCACAGTCGATGCCCAGCATCTCCACATTCAGGGTCTCGCATTGGTGGAAATGATGGCAATAGCAGCGCATCGTGTCGCGATGAGCTGCATTCATATGCGCGATGACATCCTCTTCCTGACCGACCAGCGGGTAGGGTGGCACCCGGCAATTGGCGGCTGAAACCCAATGGATTTCGCCAAATCCGCCAATATAGCGCAGCGTCTGCGGCACGATGCGGCAGAAAGAAAAATCACCCAGTGTGAGGTAGCTTTGCGCTTCCGGAAAATAACGCAGATAGCGCGCGCCGATCTCGTACCGACCATCCGGGATGAATTGGGCCACGCCCATCACCGTAACGCGCCCTTGCGACTGAATGTCGGTCTGATCCCTGCTGCACGTGACAAGACTCACGCGAGAGTCATACCGGATATTCTTGGTGTGTTCCGCCAAACTGCTAATGAGGATGACCAGACTACCATCGTGATCCACTAGATAGGGCGTAATGGAGCCGAACGGATGGCCATTGAATTTCTTCGATAAGGTGCATAAGACGCCAAAGCGGTGAGTGCGTAATAGCTGACGGGCTGCGCGCGCGTTATTCATGGAACTCCCAATCAAGCCCTTTTAAATTCGACACTTCAATAATGCTTAGCTGGCTTGGAAGAATGCGAGCAATCATGGGGAACCGGCTAAATAACGCGCGAAGCAGGCGCTGCAAACATGAATTTTAGAGTCCACAGAGGTAACTTGCCGCTTACGTGGCAATGTTGTCCATATAGGCTCGCACCAGTTTGTGATAGTGGCGATCTTCCATCAAGAAGGAGTCATGGCCGTGACTGGAAGTGATTTCTGCATAGCTGACATTCAACTCGTTATCCAGCAACGCTTTGACAATGGCACGCGAGCGTTCCGGCGAAAAACGCCAATCGGTAGTGAATGACAGTACCAGGAAGTTTGCCTGGGCGGTACGGAATGCCGCTCCCAGGTCACTGTTGTGCTGATGTGCGGGATCAAAATAATCCAGCGCCTTGGTCATCAGCAAATAGGTATTGGCATCAAATTGATCGACGAATTTATCTCCCTGGTAACGCAAGTATGACTCGATTTCAAACTCCACATCGAAGCCGAATGCAAGCGCTCCATTACGCAATTCCCGTCCAAATTTTGCCGCCATCGAATCGTCTGACAAATAGGTAATATGCCCAAGCATACGTGCAAGCCTTAAACCCCTCCGTGGCACTACACCGTGCGAATAGTAATCTCCACCATGAAAATCCTGGTCAGTAATGATGGCTTGACGTGCCACATCATTGAATGCGATATTCTGCGCGGTTAATTTGGCGGCAGCAGCAATAACCAGTGCATTCCGTATCCTATCCGGAAAATCGAGCGTCCATTGCATCGCCTGCATTCCGCCAAGACTGCCACCCGCCACCGCAGCAAACTGATCAATACCAAGGTGGTCCGCCAACCGTGCCTGGGTTTGCACCCAGTCTTCTACAGTCACTACCGGAAAATCTGCACCATAGCATTTACCTGTCTTGGGATTGATGCTGGCAGGTCCGGTAGAACCGTGGCAGCCTCCAAGGTTGTTCACCCCCACCACGAAAAACTTGCGTGTATCGATAGACTTGCCCGAACCGATCATATTATTCCACCAGCCTACACTCTTGGGATTATCTGCATAAAAACCCGCCAAATGATGATTGCCGGAAAGCGCATGGCATACCAGCACTGCATTGGATCTGGCCGCGTTGAGTTCTCCGTAGGTTTCATATGCCAACTCATAGTTTTCAAGCACGGCGCCACTCTTCAAATGCAACGGCGTATGGAAACACACACTTTGCGGCGCGACGATGTCAATTGAACTCGAATCTTGCATGAACGGAAAGAAATCTTCAGAAGGAACTATCTATGAGGAAGAGAATTGACTGGGCAATATGCAAAAAAACAGCATCGCAAAGACATCCTGGAAAATACTATTCTTGATTCCACACATTATCCTGGCAGCATTAAAACTCCACCGGTGCGGCGGGATAGTACTGATACCGTTCGCAAGCAATCATTATAATCAAACAGTTCTCAAAAAATCCACTTTGCGGGCATCCGCCAGGCGGACTGGCGGCCGACATTCCGCCGATACTTTGTCGTACGGAAAACATTTGCCTACGTTCAACAAAACCTGTGTCAGCTTTTTTATATTCGTCTTTAGCCAGATCAGCTTTTTTATATTCGTCTTTAGCCAGAAAATGAATAGGCAAACAGGTAGGATCGCCAGGAATTATTTGTGGAAATATTCAGGCGAATCATCCATTCAGCTTCATCAATAATGCCTGGATTTTGACAGGATCATCGGCTTTAAGCATTTTTTGCGTCAGCGGTATAATATCGGGGAGATTACTCCTCAATACTTCGCGTTTCACGGTCAGCAGCTGTGCCGGGTGCATGGAAAACAGGCGTAAGCCAAAACCCAGCAGCAGCCGGGTAAACAATGTATCTCCCGCGATTTCTCCGCAGACCGCAACGGATATTCCGGTTCGATTGGCACCGCGAATAATGTGTGCCACCAGCCGCAGCACCGCGGGATGCAATGAGTCGTAGAGGTGTGCCACAGAATCATCGGCACGATCTATCGCAAGCGTGTACTGAATTAAATCATTGGTACCGATGGATAGGAAATCCAGCTTACGCATAAAAATATCAAGACATAGCGCCGCGGCAGGAATCTCTATCATGCCCCCTATTTGAATTTTCTCGTCGAAGGGAATCTTTTCGTGGCGCAAACTTTGTTTGGCGTTTTCAATCAAGTGCAATGTCTGCGTAATTTCGGAAACACTGGAGAGCATAGGCACCAGGATGCGAATCTGGCCATAACGCGACGCGCGCAGAATCGCGCGCAGCTGCGTATTGAACATCTGCGGTTCGGCCAGGCATAGCCGGATAGCGCGTAACCCCAGCGCCGGATTGGCTGCCACCCGTTTAGCACTGTCAAGGTTCTTGTCGGCACCCAGATCGAACGTCCGTATCGTCACCGGCAGACCCCGCATTTTACGCGCCACGGTGCGATAAGCTTCGAATTGTTCGTCCTCGTCCGGCAGACTGTTACGATTGAGAAACAGGAACTCGCTCCGAAACAGGCCAATGCCGGTGGCACCGCTCTCTTTCACCTGTTCTATATCCTGCGGTAGTTCGATATTGGCATGCAATTCTACCGCCGTACCATCGAGCGTTGCGGCAACGGTCGTTCTGATGCGCTTCAGCTTCTGCTTTTCCAGCTCAAATTGACTCTGGCGCAACCGGTATTCCGACAGCACATGCTTGTCAGGATCAACAATTACTACACCCTGGTTGCCATCCACAATCAGCATATCATTATCGCTGATCAGCCTACGGGCATGATGCAGCGCCACTATGGACGGAATGTTGAGGCTACGGGCGACAATAGCCGTGTGCGAAGTCAAGCCGCCCAAATCAGTGAGGAAGGCGATAAAACGGTCCTGCTTATATTGAATCACATCGGCGGGACTTAAATCATGTGCAACCAGAATACTGTCGCCATCACGCTTTAGCGAGGCAGGAACATAGCCTGGATGTCCCAGCAAGACTTTCAGCACTCGTTCCACAACCTGGATTACATCAGTTTTGCGTTCGCGCAGATACGCATCCTCGATCTCTTCGAACTGCGCCATCAATACACCCATCTGTTGGGTAATGGCCCATTCGGCATTACACTGGTTCTGGGCAATATAAGTTTTGGCTGCGGTAGATAGCGTGGGATCGTCCAGGATCATCCTGTGCAAATCGAGAAACGCTCCATACTCGGCGGCGGCGGGTCCGCTAACAACAGAGGCATGTAGCGCCTTAAGCTCTTCGCGAACCGCCATAAAAGCGGTGTCCAGCCGGGATATTTCATTGCTAACTTGATCCTTTGGCACGATATGATGCGCCACTTCCAGCGCGGCATGGGAAGCAAGATAGGCATGACCTATGGCAATGCCGCCGGAAACACCCACCCCGTGCAATGCAAAGGTCATTCGCTTTCTCCGAAACAATCTTCAATCAGGTTTATCAGTGCCTGCATCGCCTCGGCTTCATCCGCACCGATTGTTTCAATGCCCAGGATGACTCCCTTGCTCGCGGCCAGCATCATAACCCCCATGATGCTTTTCGCATTCACTTTGCGATCATTCCGCGACAACCATACCTCGCTTTGAAATTGACTGGCCAACTGGGTGAGCCGTGCGGAAGCACGCGCATGAAGCCCAAGTTTGTTCAGGATTTCCACCTCTTTATACAACATTGTGCGATTCCGGATAAATGCGCATGACACCCTCTCTACCACCGGTGAATGCTTTTTCTCCTGCTATTGAAAGGGGCTCGTTACGATAAGTTAGCGCTCGCACCAGCATCGGCAGATTGACGCCGGCGAGGCACTCCACCTTGCCGGGATTGACCAGTCGACTGGCGATATTGCATGGGGTTGCGCCGCAAATGTCGCTAAACACCAACACACCGTTACCGCAATCGAGTTGACTCACTAATTCCAGCGCTCTGGACATAACGGCATCGGGATCATCCCGGATGGAGACGCTTAGATGCATCAAGTAAAGGGATTTTTGCCCCATGACATGATCCGCACAGTGGATCAGGCTGTCGCCCAAATTGCCGTGGGAGATAATTAGAATTCCAATCATTGTCTTTAACCCTGCCTATTCGATCCAGGTGGCGAGAAGGAACATTTTAGCATTGTCGGCATTGTACGACGGACTCCATATGTGAACGACGCGTGCTTAGCCCGAGTGTTAACACGCTTCCTGGAGCACCAGATCACCAAGTACTATGAACCTGTTACGGACGGATGCGATTCTCGTAAGGCAGCGCGTCTCGCATAGACCGGCAATCAGATGCGGATCGGGATTAGCGTAGTTCGCCCAACGTATAGAGCTCCGGAGTAAAAGCAGTTCTGTATTTTTGCGGGAGCTCACCCATCGCCTTGCTGGCCTCGTCACGCGTGGGATAAATTCCGTACGTAACCCTGAAGTGCGCCTGACCTTCGTTATCCACCGAATGCATGAACAAGTCGGATAAATCGACCAGATTCTGGGCGCGGGCCAAAAAACGCTCCATACGGTCAGGTTGGATATTATCGGTGACAAACAATTGAATGCTGTAGTAATTTTTATCTGTCTTAGCCATCATTCGTTTGGTCGCTTCAACTCTCTGCCCCAATAATTTCTCACCCGTCAACTTGACCCCGCCAATATCCAGCTTGGCCGAACCGTGTTGTTCAGTAATGGCCGCCGAATTTTCTTGCGCGGAAACATTTACTCCTGTCCCCGGTCCAGAGGACGAAGCCAATTGGGGCGGCGGGGAGGGAGATAATGTCCGTGAAGGCGGTGCATTGGGTCCAGGTACCGGGACCGAAGCGGGATCACTGGGAGGCAGCATTGCCGCCGGGGGATAGATTGGGGCCGAAACCACGGCCGATGCGGCCATTTCAACGGGTCGCGAGGCAACGGGAGGCAAAACATCCGTTTTCGTAGAGCGCTGGGCTTGCCAACCCAACACGCCCAACGCCAAAACAGCAAGAATCCCGACCATCCCCCCCAGGCGGCGATTCGGCAAATCCGACCCATTCCGCCAGATGGAGCGATGTTTAATTCCAGCGTCCTTCATTGCCACCTTGACAAGAGGCGCGTCGATGTCACGCGTCTCGGCGGTAAACGCCTTTATCAAGGACTTATCGGCAAGAATGTTTACGCGTTGGAGCAGTCCGCCAGAAGCCACGGTAATCAATCTCACTGCTTGAGATGAAAAAATGTCTGGGCCGCGATAGCCTGCCGCATGCATGCGGAACCTCAGATAGTCCGCCACCGCTTGAGCGCTGAATGGCCACATCGAAAAATGGTGGGCAACTCGATCCTTGAATTGTCGCATGGATGGTAACGCCAAGGTATTTTCCAGTTCGCTTTGACCAAACAGGACGATTTGCAGCAGCTTGCGACGGGCGGATTCGACATCGTATAGCAAACCTAATACCTCCAGAGTCTCCCTCGCAAGGGTATGAGCTTCATCCACCAACAATACCACTTGCCCGCCAGAGGCATATTTCTCGATCAGCGCGTTTCTCAGATCGCATACCGTGACGGGAGCAGGCACAGCGGAAGTTTGGTCCGAAGCCACCTCAAACTTCAACTCCTCGGCGAGCGAATAAAGAAGTTCTTCCCGCGACAGATCCCGCTTGGCGAAATAAATAGTTTGTATGTTGGGCGGCAATCGCTTCATCAATAGTCGGCATAGCGTACTCTTCCCGCTGCCGTCTTCCCCGATAACCTTGACGATGCCTTCGACACCTTCGCCATGCGTCAGCACATAAATGAGCGCATCCAGTGTTGCGCCTCTGCTGGCCCCGTCGTAAAAAAAATTGGAGACGGAAACGCGAGCAAACGGCTGTTCAGAAAACCCAAAATGGCTAAGATACATTATTGCCTCACACGTTCAGCAATCCGCGGCGTATTCACAGGCTGGCATAAATACCGGGCAGTCGTCGAGTAAATCCTGCTTAAAGTCTTTTTCCCGCTGCCGCCACCGAACCTCTTCATTATTCAACTGCGGCGCGGCCTGCACCTTTTCTCCGAACATATAAAACTCCGAATTCGAATCCCACCGGACTGACTTAAGACATCACTATAAATATAAATTCGTTGATTACCTAATTCCTGCATGCTATTTGCCTTGTCTTGATCCCGGTTGCTGGAGTATAGTTCACGTTTCTGCCATTTATTAATGTCCAAGCGGAAGAGCGCGCCGATTTCATCGTCGCCGCCGAAGGCGCAACCCCCCGGAATCGCTCAGGCGGAGATCAGATCGATCTGGTCTTTGAGAACCGCTTGGGTCAGGCAATCTGGAGAGCGCCGACGTTGAGTTCGGCCACCGAAGGGGCAAGCGGAAAGATATTCTGCGATCTCTCAGGTAAAAAGGACAGAGGGGTGAGGTCATGCGAGTGACTTCGCCTTTTTTATTTTGGGACACCATTTTGTGAAAACAACTTCTCTTAATCAAGCTCACCACGACATGAAGGCCAAGATGGTCGATTTCGGCGGGTGGGAAATGCCCCTGCATTATGGTTCGCAGCTCGACGAGCATCATAAGGTGCGAAGTGACGCGGGCATGTTCGACGTGTCTCATATGTTGGCGGTGGATATCAAGGGCGAAGCTGCACGTTTTTTTTTGCGGCGGGTGCTCGCCAATAACGTAGACAAGCTAACGCAAGCCGGTAAGGCCCTCTACAGTTGCATGCTTAATCCCCGGGGTGGCGTAATAGACGATCTCATCGTTTATTTTCTGACCGAATCCCATTTCCGCATGGTTGTAAATGCCGGTACCGCTGACAAGGATATCGCATGGATGCTGGCTCAGCGTGATGAGCTCGCGCCTGAGCTGGAAATCATTCCCCGACGGGATTTGGCCATGATCGCCGTGCAGGGACCGAATGCCCGCGCTAAAGTTTGGCAGGTTATTGCCGGGGCTCAGGCGGCGACCGAGAACCTGAAACTGTTCCACGCCATAACATACGATAAATATTTTATCGCTCGTACCGGCTACACTGGCGAAGACGGCTTTGAAATCATCCTGCCCTCGAATGATGCGGCGGATTTCTGGCATGCGCTTCATGCAGCAGGCGTCGCGCCTGCAGGACTCGGAGCACGCGACACCTTACGGCTTGAAGCGGGAATGAATCTTTATGGCCAGGATATGGATGAAGGGACCAGTCCATTGGAATCCGGCTTGGCCTGGACAGTTGATCTAAAAAGCGATCGTGACTTTATCGGTAGACAAGCGCTGCTGGAAGCGCCCACGACAAAACAATTGATTGGCCTGATTTTGCTGGAACGCGGCGTCTTGCGCAGCCACCAGAAAGTAACTGCGCAAGCCGACGGCGGCGAGGGCGAGATTACCAGCGGCGGATTTTCTCCGACGCTTAATCAGTCTATCGCGCTTGCACGCCTGCCATCAAATATAACCGCTGGAGATGAAGTACGCGTATGGGTGCGGGACAAGATGCTACGAGCAAAAGTAGTGAAATATCCGTTCGTGCGAAACGGCAAAAGTTTGATTTGATTTTTGACAGCAGAGCAATGTCATTTAATTCCGGAGTAAAAACATGAATATCCCAAACAATTTAAGATATACCAAATCCCATGAATGGGTAAGGCTTGAAGATGACAGCACAGCGACTGTCGGTATTACTCAGCATGCTCAAGAGTTGCTGGGGGACATGGTGTTCGTGCAAACCCCGGATGTGGGGCGTAAGCTCAGTCAGAGCGAAGAATGCGCCGTCGTGGAGTCGGTCAAGGCAGCGGCTGACGTATATGCTCCTATCGCGGGAGAGGTAACGGCGATCAACACAGATCTTGAATCATCACCTCAAAAAATCAATGAGGATGCCTACGCAGCATGGCTTTTCAAACTGAAGCCCGTAAATGCTGCCGATCTAAACAATCTGCTTGATGCCGCAGGCTATCAGAAAATCCTCGAAAGTGAGGAAGATTGAGGCACAAGCGAAATTGAAGCGGGGATATTTTCTCGCTTCAATTTTTACTTCTCACGTTTTCCACCTTATACCAATGATTCCCGGAACAGACCATGCCGTTCATTCCCCATACTGAAGAAGATATACGCACGATGCTTGCAAGCATCGGTGCAGACACTATCGATAATCTGTTCGATGAAATTCCTCCTGCTCTAAAGAGCGGCAGCCTGAAACGCGTGCCTCCCGGATTGAGTGAAATGGAAATTTCACGCCTGATGCTGGAACGGGCCGAGGTAGACGGCCGCTATCTCAATTT
This sequence comes from Nitrosospira sp., assembly GCA_039922995.1. GTDB lineage: Bacteria > Pseudomonadota > Gammaproteobacteria > Burkholderiales > Nitrosomonadaceae > Nitrosospira. The sequence continues at coordinate 32,251 of JBDTDT010000041.1, forward strand.
CATCGGCGCAGGCGCTTATGAACACCATATCCCCGCCGCCGTATGGCAGATTACCACCCGAGGCGAGTTTTATTCCTCATATACTCCATATCAGGCGGAGGCAAGTCAGGGCACGCTGCAACTGCTCTACGAATACCAGACCATGATGGCATCACTGACCGGGATGGATGTATCCAATGCCAGCATGTATGACGGCGCGTCCGCGCTGGCTGAAGCAGCATTGATGGCAGTGCGCTCGCATAAATCCTCGCGCCATATCCTGATGCCGTCCACTATTCATCCTGTCTATCGTAGCGTGGTGCGCACGATCGTCAGAAATCAGGGTATTGACGTGGTCGAGATACCTTATTGCAGAGAGTCTGGTCAAACGTTGATCGAAACGCTGGATGAGTTGTGCAAGGAGGAGTTTGCGGCACTTGTTATTCCACAGCCCAATTTCTTCGGCATACTCGAACAGGTCGATGCCCTCACGGATTGGGCGCACAGCAGGAATGGATTTGCTATCGGCGTGGTCAATCCCATGGCGATGGCGGTGCTTACTCCACCCGGCGAATGGGGCAGCAAGGGTGCGGATATAGCGGTAGGGGAAGGCCAGCCGTTGGGGATCCCGCTTTCAAGCGGCGGACCCTATTTCGGTTTCATGGCTTGCAAGCAGGCGCTGGTGCGCCAAATGCCGGGACGAATTATTGGCCGCACGACGGACCAGGCCGGGAAACCTGGTTTTGTCCTTACGTTGCAAGCCCGCGAACAGCATATTCGACGTTCCAAAGCCACCTCGAACATTTGCACCAATCAGGGACTGATGGTCACTGCGGCTACCATTTACATGGCGTTAACCGGACCGGAAGGCTTGCGGCGCATTGCCGTCCAGTCTCATGCAAACGTCCTGGCGCTGCTCGAAAAATTGGAAGCCCTGAAAGGAGTGAAAAGAATTTTCAAAGGATCATTGTTTCATGAAGCGATCGTTTCGCTGCCTGTCCCGGCGGCAGATGTATTGCGCGCGCTCAAAGACCAAGGAATACTGGGAGGGCTGAATCTAGAGGAATATTATCCCGAGCTTGGCAGCGCGATACTATTGTGCGCCACGGAAACGAAAACGCCTGGGGACCTGGAAAATTATGCGAAGCGTTTAAGCCAAGTACTTGATAGTTTTATAACGTAATTTCGGTTTACGATCTTCAGTTGCATTTACTCTCAACCTAAGGAGAACAGTATGGTCACTCTTGCAGGCAATCCCATAAAAGTTGAAGGCAATTTCCCAAAAGTAGGCGACAAGGCGCCGGCATTCTCACTGGTGAACAAGGATCTAAAGGATGTAACGCTGGCTGATTTTTCCGGAAAGAAAAAGGTACTTAACATCGTTCCCAGCCTGGATACCCCTGTCTGTGCCATGTCTACCCGCAAGTTCAACGAAAAAGCCAGCAACATGGATAATACCGTTGTACTGATAATCGCCGCTGACCTGCCTTTCGCAATGAGCCGCTTCTGCGACATCGAAGGATTGGACAAAGTGGTGGTGCTGTCCACCATGCGAGGATCCGAGTTCATGAAAAATTATGGCGTCGCCATCACCGATAGTCCGCTGGCCGGCATCACGGCCCGTGCCGTGTTGGTGCTGGATGAAAGCGACAAAGTGATTCACGCTGAATTGGTACCGGAAATAAAGGACGAACCTGATTACGATGCAGCCTTGGCTGCGCTGAAATAGTTCCGGGATCTCTAAGCATTCAGGTCCCATACAGGTTCGCAAGTCACTTGCCAGCAACAAATATACAGTAAAGCTGAATAAGGTAGACCGTGACGCGAATCCGCATAGAACCTTGATTCTTGTTAAAGAGATCCTTTAATAAATACTGACCGAAAACCCGGATTCCAATCAATGTTGATATTTGAACACTCCCGCCCAGGGCGGCACAATTATTCTCAATCTCCAGCAACCGCTACGGAAATAGCAGGCATTCCCCAGAATCTGCTGCGTAAAGTACCTCCCATGCTGCCGGAAGTATCTGAAATGGATGCGGTGCGTCATTACACGCGGCTGTCGCAAAAGAATTTTTCGATAGACACCCAGTTTTATCCGCTTGGCTCCTGCACGATGAAATACAACCCGCGCGCGTGCAATTCCCTGGCCATGCTGCCGCAATTTTTGGCGCGGCATCCCAGGGCGCCGGAAAGTACCGGGCAGGGCTTTCTCGCATGCATGTATGAACTCCAGGAGATATTGAAGGATGTAACCGGCATGGCAGGCGTAAGCCTTACGCCAATGGCGGGGGCTCAGGGTGAATTGATCGGCATTGCGATGATACGCGCCTATCATGAGTCGCGCGGCGACTCTGCTCGCACCGAAATCATTGTGCCCGACGCAGCTCATGGCACCAACCCCGCCACGGCAGTAATGTGCGGCTACAAAGTAGTGGAGATAGCCACGGATAAGGAAGGCGATGTGGATATGGACGCGTTGAAAGCGGCTGTTGGGCCGCAGACGGCAGGGTTGATGCTGACTAATCCTTCCACGCTCGGGGTATTTGAAAAGAGCGTAGCGGAAATGAGCAGAGTCGTCCACCAGGCTGGTGGATTGCTCTATTACGATGGAGCAAATCTGAATGCGATACTTGGTAAAGTAAAGCCCGGCGACATGGGGTTCGACGTCATTCACATTAATCTGCACAAGACTTTTTCAACACCTCATGGCGGGGGAGGCCCAGGTTCGGCACCCGTAGGAGTGGCTCCACGTTTATTACCATTCATGCCCGTACCCATTGTCGCATTTGAAGGAAATGCCTATCGCTGGATTGGGGAAAAGGAAATGCCGCAATCCATTGGCAGGCTGTCAGCGCACATGGGTAATGCAGGCGTACTTCTTCGAGCATATGTCTATGTGCGTTTGCTTGGAGCGGAAGGCATGCATCGAGTAGCCGAGTTCGCCACCCTTAACGCCAATTATTTGATGGCAGAGCTGAGCAAGGCGGGTTTCGAAATCGCTTATCCTACTCGTCGCGCCAGCCATGAATTTATCGTCACACTGAAAGACCTCAAGGAAAAAACTGGAGTGACCGCGATGAATGTTGCCAAGCGGTTGCTGGATAAAGGGTATCATGCACCCACCACTTATTTTCCATTGCTGGTTCCGGAGTGTTTGTTGATTGAGCCTGCTGAAACCGAATCGAAGGAAACGCTTGATGCCTTTGTCGCATCCATGAAAGAAATTCTGGAAGAAGCATTTACCCAGCCGGATATGGTAAAAAGCGCACCCCATAATACCCCCGTACGCAGATTGGACGACGTCAAGGCCGCGCGGGAACTCGATTTAACGTGGAAGCCGTCTGATTTAAGTTGAAATAAAAGCCAGCCAGCATTCTAAGCACATACCTATGCATACACTTATCTGCGGCTCCATCGCTTACGACACCATCATGGTGTTTAACGACCACTTCAAAAATCATATCCTGCCAGAAAATATTCATATTTTGAATGTCTCTTTCCTGGTTCCGGATATGCGGCGTGAATTTGGCGGCTGTGCGGGGAATATCGCTTACAACCTGCAGATGATAGGCGGCAAACCGCTCATCATGGCCACAGTGGGCGACGACTATCAGCCATATGCCAGTCGCCTGAGCGATCTGGATCTGGTAAAAACGCACATGCGCCCCGTACGCGGCACCTTCACTGCGCAAGCGTTTATCACCACCGATCTAGCAGATAATCAGATCACAGCCTTTCATCCGGGTGCAATGAATTTTTCGCATGAAAATCATGTAAGCAGTGCCAAAGATGTGAATCTTGGCATTGTCGCTCCGGACGGGCGTGATGGCATGATACAACATGCGCGGGAATTCCATGAAGCGGGCATTCCGTTTATGTTCGACCCGGGTCAGGGACTGCCGATGTTCAATGGCGAAGAACTGCTGGATTTTGTCAGCAAAGCCGACTACCTCGCAGTCAACGACTATGAAGGACAGCTCATTCAGGAGCGCACTGGGCGCACACTGGAAGCGCTGGCGAAACTCGTAAAAGGGTTGATTGTCACAAAAGGCGCAAATGGAGCTGTCATTTACTCCGATGGTCAGCGGATCGAAATTCCAAGCGTCAAAGCTGATAAATTGGTAGATCCGACTGGGTGCGGGGATGCCTTCCGTGCGGGACTTCTCTATGGAATCGCTAACGAGATGGATTGGCAGAGCACCGGGCAACTTGGCGCGCTAATGGGGGCGCTAAAAATTGCTGAGCGTGGGGGACAAAATCATCACTTGAGCCGGGACGCAATCGACCAACGGTATTTCGAGATTTTTGGCAGCCGCATTCTTCTATAAAAGATGGGCGGCGAAATGGCGGCTATTTTAATGACGCGTTGATATACCTATCAATAGTCGTTTGGAGCGACCATGCACCGGGTAGAGAGTTTGTGTGACGTAAAGCTTAAGGCGCCCTCGGTTATTTGATGCGATAATAGGTCATGTCAAATGCTAATACCAGCCGGCTGACACAAATCTTTCGTCTCGTTCGTTTGTTGCTGCATATCATTTCCGGCTTGGTCCAATCTGCAGTATATCCGCACCTGAATCAGCCAACGCAACGCCGTATGGCGCAAAACTGGTCAGCAGGGCTCCTTAAAATTCTGTGTATCCGATTGCGCTACCGTGGCGAAACGCCTGCACCAGACATGCAACGGGTAATGCTTGCAGCTAACCATGTTTCCTGGCTGGATGTATATTCTCTTAATGCGGTTTGCCCCGCTCGTTTTGTAGCAAAATCCGAGATTCGTAGCTGGCCCTTACTTGGCTGGCTGAGCCGAAATGCGGGAACATTATTCATCGAGCGCACAAAGCGTAGCGATACCGCGAGAATAAACCAGGACATCGGCAATGCATTGAATATCGGAGACCGAGTGGCGGTATTCCCGGAAGGAACAACTAACGACGGCACTGCGCTTCGACATTTTCATGCATCGCTACTTCAGCCAGCCATAGCCGTAGCCGCCATGTTGTATCCGATAGCGATACATTATAGTGACGGTACAGGAACAATCAGCAAGTCAGCGGCGTATGTCAATATCTCAATGATGGACTCCGTAAGGCAAATATTAAGGCAGCGATGGATTGAGGTGGAATTGATCTTCGCCGACCCTATCCATTGCAGCGGAAAGAACCGGCGGGAACTGGCACGTTATGCCGAGCAAGCTATTGCTAATGCTTTATCCCTGCCGCTGCCGCACAAGGTACCTGGAAAACCTTCCGGTCTTCCAGACGAATAGCGGTTAGGCTGCCCCCCCACAGGCAGCCTGTATCCAGCGCTATCAGGTTATCTTTAATTGTGAGACCTAGCGCCGACCAGTGGCCACAAATAATAGTAGCGTCTCCGCTCGCGCGATTCGGAACCTCGAACCACGGTAGATAGCCAACTGGAATGCCCGCTGCTGCTCCTTTGTAAGAAAAATCCATCTTTCCATCAGGCGTGCACACGCGCATTCTTGTCATTGCATTGATAATCAATCGCAAGCGCGAGTAGCCTTCGATGCTGTCATCCCACCGATCAGGCTGATTACCGTACATATGGATGCAGCACTTGTGGAAATCCTTACCGCGCAGGGTGTCTTCGACTAACCGCGCAAGCGTGACGGCTTGCGGCAGGCTCCAGGATGGCAACAACCCGGCGTGCACCATGGCATGATTCCCCTCGGTATGCAGTAGCCGCTGATGCCGTAGCCAGAAAAGCAATTCATTCCTATCTGGCGCATCGAGTATTTCCTGCAGGGTATCGCTCCGGTGCAATTTTACGCAACCTTCAGCCACCATCAGCAGGTGCAGGTCATGATTTCCCAGCACCAATACAACCGCGTCCTTTAACCCTTTGACAAAACGTAACGTGGATAGTGAATCGGGGCCGCGGTTAACGATATCGCCCACCAGCCATAATCTGTCTTTTTCACAATTAAAGCGGATGAGGTCAAGAAGTTGCCTGAATTGCACATAACAGCCTTGCAAATCACCTATTGCGAAAGTAGCCATATTTTCGGGAAAACAATTTAAATCGCGGAAGACTATGGAATCTATTTTTAGATATGCGTCCTGTCAAGTCAATAAAAAGGGCGACAGGGATTTCCCCCTATCGCCCTTATTTCACCGTGCCTCAAAGGCAGCAAAAAATCATTTCGTCATTTCGCCTGACTCACCATATAATCGACCACAGTCTTGACATCGGCATCGGATAAACTGGCGTTTCCACCTTTGGCAGGCATTGCATTCTTGCCTTTGAGCGCACTGTTGTAAAGCATGTCCATACCGCTCTTGATGCGCGGATCCCACGTCGATTTGTCGCCAAGTTTAGGTGCGCCTGCTGCACCGGTTGTATGACACGCTGCACAACTCGTTGTATAGATGGTCTTTGCTTTATCTCCGCCATCGGCACTCGGGGCGGGAGCAACTGCTCCTCCACTTCCTGCCTGAGCGGTTTCTACGGATTTTCCGGCATCCTGCGGAGAATCGCTCGCGAACATCAATGTTCCCACCGGTTTCAGACGCCTTGCCACAGCTTCATCCGAAAATGCAGGATTATTTTGATCCACCTCAGGATCGCCAGTGACGTACTGTGCCAGGAGCATAATAATTACGACGGGAAATATGAAAGCGGCTAGCAAAACCGTGATCAATTGTTTCGGCGTCTTGATGGCCGAGGAATGTCCTTCTTCTTCAATGCCGCTCACAATAACTCCCCAAGAAAAAAATGGTTATTGTATAGGTTGATGCCTGCGGAAGCAAAAGCGTAAATGCATTTACGTTGGACGGGAGATTCAAAAAAAGCTATTCTAGCGATCCGCCTAAGTTTATTCTTAATTCATTCGCGCCCATAGCTCAGCTGGATAGAGTACCGCCCTCCGAAGGCGGGGGTCACACGTTCGAATCGTGTTGGGCGCGCCACTTGAGTTACACGATATCAAACTGGACCGCACGTTGGGTAACACGGAAATCATTACCCGACCTGCTTTTTCCACCACCCCGGCCGACCGATTATCGCGTTCAGGAGCATTGGAATGCGCCAATTGGGAAGCTTCAGGAATCAGTGCAAGGCCGGTATAAATTTTACCTTTCGCGCACTTTGGCAAATATTGCAGCAGGGATCTCCGGAAATCGCCTTCCTTTGCACACAACCGATTCAAAAAAAATAAAGGTTATATCTCGACTCGCGCTCCCAGTTCGAGAACCCGATTAGCGGGCAGCTTGAAATATTCCGCGGCACTGCTGGCATTGCGAGCCATGGTTGCAAAAAGCCGTTCCCGCCATAATGCCATTCCTGCACCGGGACTCGCGACGACGATATCTCGGCTAAGAAAATAGGATGTTTTCAGCGGTTCGAACACAAGCCCATGAGGTTCGCACATTTCAAGCGCATACGGCAGATTGGGTTGATCCTTGAAGCCATATTGGACTGTAATTTGATAACAGTTATTCACCAGGGGTTTTACCGATATTCGCTGGCTCGCTGGAACCCGTGGGGTTTCCCTATAAAGGACGGTCAGGATCACCACACGCTCGTGCAAGACCTGGTTATGTGCGAGATTATGCAGCAGCGCATGAGGCACACCATCCGGATCAGCGGTCAGGAAGATCGATGTGCCCGCAACACGTACTGGTGGATGAACACTCAATGATTCGAGAAACGGCTGGAGCGGTATAGCAGCCGAGTGTAGGTGTTCGAACAGGATCTGGCGTCCTCGATGCCAGGTAACCATTATGGTAAAAATTACCAATCCGATTGCGAGCGGAAACCAACCGCCCTGGGCAAGTTTCAGGGTGGTGGCCGCGAAAAAGGTCGCATCGATCGTAACAAAAATCGCCGTCGCAAAGACGGCTAAAAACCAGGAGTACTTCCACGCATAACGAAGCACGAATAACGTAAGTATGGTTTCAATCACCATCGTGGCGGTCACGGCGAAACCGTAAGCGGATGCGAGACTGGAGGAGGAACCAAACCCCAGCACTGCCATAATCACCACCGCCAGCAGTGTCCAATTGACAAAAGGGATGTATATCTGGCCAATCTTTCGATCAGAAGTGTACTTGATCTGCATGCGTGGCAAAAATCCTAGCTGGATGGCTTGTTTGGTCATTGAAAAAACGCCGGAAATGACGGCTTGCGACGCAATTACGGTAGCAATGGTCGCCAGCCCCACGGCCGGATAAAGCGCCCACTCCGGGAATAGAAGATAAAAAGGGTTGGAAATCGCCAAGGGATTAGAGAGAAGGAGCGCTCCCTGCCCAAGATAATTCAGGGTAAGCGCTGGCAAGACGCACCCGTACCAGGCCAAACGGATAGGCTTCGCACCAAAATGTCCCATATCCGCGTAGAGTGCCTCGCCTCCCGTGACCGCCAGCACTACAGCTCCGAACGCAACGAAGGCGAGCCATCCATTGTTCAAGCAAAAAACTCCTGCATGAAGAGGGTTAAGTGCCATCAATATCTGGGGCGCGGCACCAATATTGACAAGTCCCACAAGTCCGAGTGTGCAGAACCACACCAGCGTAATCGGCCCAAACATGACGCCGATTCCTCCCGTACCGCGCTGCTGAAGCAGAAAAAGCATGATCAGCAAAGCTAATGTAACCGGCAACACGTATGGCTGTAGTAGCGGCGTCGCCACTTCCAGCCCTTCTACTGCGCTTAATACAGAGATCGCCGGTGTGATGACCCCATCGCCGTAAAATAACGCTGCGCCGAAGGCACCGATGAGAAAGAGAATATTGCGCAATTTAGGATGGTTTCCCACCGAGAAACTGGCGAGCGCCAGCAATGCCATAATGCCTCCCTCGCCATTATTGTCCGCACGAAGGATCAACGTTATGTATTTGAGTGACACCACGATCATGAGTGCCCAGAAAATGAGCGAGATGATGCCAATTACGTTATCCGCATTGGCAACGAGTCCGTGGGCGGGGTCAAAAATGGTCTTCATGACATACAAAGGGCTGGTACCAATATCGCCGTATACTACCCCGAGAGCAGCGAGGCTAAGAATGCCCAGAGATTGACTCCCGGCTGTTTTCGGTTCGGTATTGAGGTTGGTCATAGTAGATACGGCAGAGCGAAGAGTTTACCTTGGCAGCAAAAGTGGATGGCAAGCGGGAAACTCAGGTCGGGCAGGAAATCGCGCGAAATTACCGAAATCCTATTTTGTCTTAAGGCAAATAGAGAGCGATTCGTTTGGGTGCCGGAAATGGCCGTAGCACCGCCATCCGGTATCCGAAAGTATCTTTGCATTGTACACGACCGGCATGCCGTGACCCACAGGTTCGTTAGCATCAGGGCGTTGACTAAGAAACCGCAATATCTGGGGAAGATAAAAATTACAGCGGAGAGCAGACCTTGATCGATGAGTTCCTAGACTCATTGGCGAAAATACTTAAAAAAATAGCTTGGGCAATATTGTATGCTGAAAATAGCGATGAGCCCGGTAACCTCAAACATCGTCAGGGCAAAAACAAAATACTTTTCAAGCTGTTCTATAGGACGCGTTCTCTTTTTTCGAAAGCCATTGCAAGCTCAGCTACAACATATCGGGGGAAATGCTTGTCCGCAAAATTATTTCAGCGATATCCCCCCTTCTTTTATGGCTAAACCACCATACTGCGCCTTTCCGTACGCTCCACCCTCTAAGGTCGCCGGACAAGAGTAAAGCCGCGACTTCTCCGAGTGTAGGCTGATGGCCTACCACCACCACCGCGCCTTTAGCCTCTGGCCAGCCGGCAGCAGCGAGAATCGATTTGGCCGAGGCGCTCGGTCCAATTTCCTTGACGGTTTCAAACCTGCCATCCAGTGCAGCTGCGGTTTGCTGAGTGCGCTCGGTGGGACTGGCTATTATGCGCGTGTTTTCCGGCAATCGCAGTCTTAGCCATGCGGCCATGCCCAGAGCTTGCTTTACTCCTTTGTCGGTAAGTTTGCGTGCGCTATCCGGCGCACCATCCTCAGCTTCCGCATGACGCCACAAGATGAGTTCCATTATTTCCTTCTAAGGTAGTCGTTGTTGACCCATGGTCCGGGCACGTTGAGAATGGAGCATCCTGTATTCCGGCTGTATGCTGATGCGATGGAATGTTATGAAATGCTCCCTGCCTGATATTTGAGGCATCCGCTGACGTTGGAAAGTTGTGCAGCAGAAAATCCTGTTTTATCTAATGACAAATAAATTCTGCGGAAATGGCGAACATATTTGTTCGCCATTCTCCGCAATTAGGACTTTAACGCAGAAAGCGGAGCGCCAAAGTTAATATGGAAAGGTGCTCCATTGATCACAATTGCCGGCACCGACTTCACGCCAGCCGCCTCGGCAGCTGCTATACGATCCGCGTGCTCGCCAAGGTGTACGAGCTCCACGTCGTAGCGAGTGGGATCCAGTGCGTCAGCAATCTGACGCTCGGCCTCGACACATACAGGACAGCCAGCGTGATAGAAAATAGCAGGTGTTTTCATAGTCGATATCTCCAAAAAGATTTTAAATGTAAGTGGGGACTACCCACGTTCGCAAGGGCGTCGTCAAACTGTAGCCATGCGACGAGGTATTATAACCGAAGGCCCTTGCGGGATCAAAGATGGCGCGCGCTGGCCATCGTCCGGAAATGCTGCGCATGACTTTTTCTCCGGCAATTCAGGTCCTGGATGGATGAATTACCTCTCCGGGAGTCTTTGATTTGCCTTTTCCTTTGAGGCCAGCGCTTGCGCATACAGCATATTCTTGCTTTCTCCGGTTATGTCGGTGGCAAGTTTTACCGCCTGTTTCAGCGGCATTTCTCGTAACAGAATGTTCAGCGTATTGCGAGCCCGATCACTGAGTTCCTTTGTCCTCGGTGCTTCCGCTCCAGACAAAATCAGCACGAATTCTCCCTTTTGCCGGTCGGGGTCAGCTTGCAGCCATGCAAGCGCGCTATCCAATGTGCAGATGTGAATCGTCTCAAACAGTTTTGTCAGTTCTCTGGCGATAACGAGTTGGCGGCGTGGCCCCAGTACTTCGACCAGATCGGCGATGCACTCAAGAATGCGATGGGGCGTTTCGTAAAATACCAGCGTATAAAGCTGCGATTTGAGGGTTTCCAATTCCTGCCTGCGTGATCCGGCGCTGGCGGGAAGGAAGCCGTAAAACAGAAAATGGGGTACGGTAATTCCTGCACCCGACAGGGCACACACTGCCGCATTGGCACCGGGCACCGGGACCACTTTGTAGCCCTGCTCCTGCGTTAGGCGGATCAGAATAGCCCCGGGATCAGAGATGCCCGGCGTACCTGCGTCGGTGACAAGTGCAACGGAGTTGCCTTGAGCCAGCAGATTTATCACTTTTTTTGCCGCGGTGCGCTCATTGTGCTGATGCACAGTCATCATTTTTCGCGCTATGGAATGATATGCCAGCAAATGCGCCGTGGTGCGGGTATCTTCCGCGGCGATTACATCCGCGTTCCCGAGTACATCCAGCGCGCGAAGGCTGATGTCGCGCAGATTTCCGATGGGGGTGGCAACGACATAAAGCGTGCCCGGTAATGGCATATTGTTGCGGCTGTGCACTTTGTTTTGATTATCTGCTTAAATGGTTGCCCTACTATAAGTCAACCTGTTCCTTTTTTCCATTCGCATGAAGCCGGCCAGGCGATGGATACTGGACTGCAACAGGTTTGTCGGGAAATCTGGCGATTGCGACGCCTGGGAAATGGCAATATCTCTATAGATTCACTGCGAGGCGAAGATCGTCGCGATGTTTAACTATTTATTTGGATAGGGTTGCCTGGATCAATTGAGTCGCATCCTCATATAATAATTGATCGGATGATTAATGATTCGGCTTTCCTGTGGGGAGTTTTTTATATTCTTCAGCGCAAACGAATAATAGAGCGGGTAGTAGAGGGGAAGACATAGCCGACGGAATTGAGACGATATACCGTACAATTATGGATAAATGTGGTTGCGATGCGGTCTCTTGCTATTTGTTATTATCTGAGACGTTTTTGATATGAAGGGCAGTGAAGCCGAGCGATATGCGGAGATGTTCCTTCTACAGCGACAGCTTGTTTTGCTTCAGAGGAATTACCGTTGCCGTTTTGGCGAGATCGATCTTGTCATGCTTGATAAGGAGACCCTGGTGTTCATCGAGGTGCGGTTGCGCGGGAGCTCTGCCTTTGGCGGCGCAGCTGCCAGCATTACCCCGTTTAAGCAGGCCAAGTTGTTACGCACGGCACGGCATTATCTTGCCGGCCTGAGGACGGCGCCCCCTTGCCGCTTTGATGCGATATTGCTGACCGGACGTAATGGTGAAGCAGTGGAGTGGGTCAAGAATGCTTTTGGTGAGTAGCAGGAATTTACGTCTTCCTGACCTGGATGCTGCGAGGAGGGCCCGCGATGACGCAGGTGGGGCGCATATGCTGATTGTTTATTGTTGGAGAGGAAATCAATGAAACGTTTGAACTTGCGGTTGCTTGTGCTGGTTTTGCTGCTTCCATTCCTGCATGGTTGCGCCCTTTTGCTTGCTACCGGCGTCGTATCCGGCGTCGGCGCAGGTGTGGCGGTATCTCAGGATCGGCGTACAAGTGGAATGTTTGTGGAGGATGAGGGGATTGAGATGAAGGGTGGCCGGCGTATCAGCGAGAAATTTGGTGACAACGTCCACGTCAATGTCACAAGCTTTAATCGTAACGTGCTGCTTACCGGCGAGGTTCCCTCCGAGAAGATCAGGAATGATATCGGAATCCTTCTTTCGGGCGTGGAGAATGTGCGTAATGTCACCAATGAAATCGCGGTGGCTGAGGTGAGTTCGTTTATGTCGCGCAGCAATGATGCGTTGGTTACGTCTAAGGTCAAGGGCCGCTTTATCGATGCGGGCAAGTTTCAGGTCAACCATGTAAAAGTCGTCACGGAGAATGGCGTGGTATATCTGCTGGGACTTGTGAACCGTGGGGAAGCGCAGAGTGCGGTCGAGATAGCCGGCTCTACCAGTGGGGTAAAGAAGGTGGTGAAGGTGTTTGAGTATCAGGGTTGAGCACGGTTCGTTAATGCTTCCCGTCAGCTTTCTTTCCCGGCTCCGTAATCTTTTGCCTTCCGGCCAGTTGCTTACGGATCCAGTGGATTGCTATGCCTACGCCTATGACAATAGCCGCAAAATATTTCCTCCCGATGCGGTGGTGTTTTCCGTTTCGACAGCAGAGATACAGGCGGTTGTGGCGCTTTGCAATGAATACAGGGTTCCGCTTACGCCGCGGGGGCGCGGCACCGGGACATCGGGAGGTAGCCTGCCGGAGCAGGGCGGCGTAGCATTGTCCCTGGAACGTATGCTGCGCATTATCGCGGTTGATCCCGCCAATCGGGTGATTGTGGCTGAGCCGGGAGTCCTCAACCAATCTGTGCAAGACGCCGCCATGCCGCATGGGTTTTTTTGGCCGCCGGATCCATCCAGCGCGGCCTACTCAAGTATAGGGGGAAACCTGGCGACTTCCGCAGGCGGACCTCATGCCGTGAAATATGGCACAACCCGCGATCATGTACTTGGGCTGAAAGCAGTGACTGGCGGAGGCAAGTCTATCAAGACTGGGTGTTATACCACCAAGGGCGTGGTAGGCTACGATCTTACGCGGCTTTTGGTCGGTTCCGAAGGTACGCTTGCGGTTATCACCGAAGCAACGCTTAAGCTAACTCCCTTGCCCGAGGCTCGCAGCGGTCTTACAGCCCATTACCGGGACGTCAGGAGTTGTGCGTCGGCAATCCTTCAGATCATGGCGCTTTCTCAGACCCCTAGCGCGCTTGAGTTTCTGGATTCAGGCGCACTCAACCTGATACGTGGCCACTCTCCTGACATGCTGCCTGAAGATACGCGGGCCATGCTGATGATAGAAGTCGATGGACCTTCCCATTTTATTGCTGAATCGCGCGCATCGGTTTTATCGGCATGTCGCAATTCAGGGCTGATACACGCGGAAGAAGCGGTTGACGCCTCTGCTTTATGGTTGGCCCGAAAGACCCTATCGCCGTTATTGCGCGATATTGCGCCAAAGAAAATTAACGAGGATGTCGTGGTGCCCGTTTCAGCCCTGCCGGAATTCCTGGATGGACTGGCGCAGCTGAGCAATAGATACGGGATCACCAATGTCAATTTTGGTCACGCTGGCAATGGGAATATTCATGTGAACCTGCTAGTCAATCCGGATATCGCTAATGAGATGGATCGGGCGGAAAAGTGTTTGAACGAGATATTCGACCTCGTAATCAAACTTAATGGGACATTGTCCGGGGAGCATGGGGTGGGTTCGGAAAAACGTGCCTATGTCGGCAAAGAGATCGATGAAACGACCCTGGCATTGATGAAGGAAATCAAGAGAGTGTTTGACCCTTGTAATATTCTGAACCCAGGTAAATTATTTCCCTGATTTGGCGCAGGTCAGACGATACAGCTCCGGAAAGCAAGTCTTCCTCTTGCGGCTTCTGCTTTTTTTGCTGCTTTTGCTATCCGGACGTTTTCAATAATTCTGCGATATCTCGAGCGAAAAGATCCCGTCCCGCGCCATTGCTCGCATATAGTCTTAATTTTCCCTTTGGGTCAAAGATGTAGCTTCCCGATGAATGATCTATCGTATGAGAGTCCGGCGACTTTCCCATCTGCTTCTGATATGCGACTTTAAAGTCATTGGCAATAGTCCTGGTTGCTTCCGCATCGCCGGATAAACCTAGAAATGTCGGGTTGAATGTAGCCAGATATTGCTTAAACAGCGCGGGGGTATCCCGTTCGGGGTCCACCGTAACGAATAATACCTGCACACGCGCGGCATCCGGACCAAGTTTTTGCAGGGCGGCGGCAAGCTCCATCATGGTCGCTGGGCAGATATCAGGACAATGGATAAACCCGAAAAACAATACTACCGCTTTACCTTTGAAATCAGCGAGGGATCGTACCTTGCCCGTATGATCGGCTAGCTTGAAATCCTTACCGAAGTCTGCGCCGGTGATGTCCGTCGAGAGAAATACCGACTTGGCGGTATTGCTACCGCACCCTGCCAGAAAAATAGCCGCCGCTGCCCATATTAAAAAGACCCATGGACTACGATACATCGGGAAGCAGCTCAAAACCGGATGTAATGGTCCACCAGCAATACGACAAATAGCGCTGCTAAATAGAGGATCGAATAACGAAAAGCCTTCCGGGCGATTTGATCACTATAATCAAGATAGATCTTTACCGCGTAATACAGAAATACGGCGTCTAATACCGCCGCGCCGACGAGATAAATCAGCCCACTCATTTGCGTGGCGTAGGGCATCAACGTTACGGCAATAAGTATCAGCGTATATAGCAGGACGTGCAATTGGGTAAATTTGTCGCCGTGAGTTACCGGCAACATCGGCATTCCAACTTTTGCATATTCCAGCTTGCGATAGAGCGCCAGAGCCCAGAAATGGGGGGGCGTCCACGCGAAGATTATAAGAAACAACAGCAACGCGTCGGCGGTTACTTCGCCCGTTGCGGCCGCCCAGCCCAGCACGGGCGGCATGGCACCGGAAGCACCGCCAATAACGATGTTCTGCGGCGTCATGGGCTTCAGTATCACCGTATAGATAATCGCATAACCGACAAAAGTACCGAGGGTAAGCCACATGGTCAGCGGATTTACCAACTCGTGAAGGATCAGCAGGCCCGAGCCTCCGATCAACGCCAGGAAAAATAGGGTTTCTGGCGAGGTAACTTTACCGCGCGGCAGGGGTCGGCCACGTGTACGCGCCATCACGGCGTCGAGCTTTTGTTCAACCAGGCAGTTTACTGCCGCAGCCGCACCCGCCACGAGCGCTATTCCCAATGTTCCAAATATCAGCGCATTTAACGGAACAGCGCCGGGAACCGCCAGAAACATACCGATAAATGCCGTGAAAACGATGAGGGACACCACCCTTGGTTTAGTCAGGCGGTAAAATTCCTGCATGCGTGAAGCGGTTTGCTGCCAAGCCAAATTAGTAGCCATAAATTTTATCTCCTAACCCACCGCAGGTGAAATGCCTGCTCATAACCGATTTTGAAGAAATCGCTGCAGTTGTTCAAAAATTATCCTTGCTGAAAATGTCAATACCGTCAATTGATGTTTCAATGCTTCATGTCCGCCGAACCCATTGCGTGTTCCATTTGGGAGACCTGAAGCAATCGTTTAAGATCCTTTACCATCTTCGCAGGATCCGGGTCCTTGGGAAAACGCATCATCAGGTTACCCATGGGATCTATAAGATAAATGTGATCGTGTTGCGATACTTTTGCTGGAATTACGCCGAGTATTTCGCTATCTTTCGCATTAACAAACCAGCTATCCTTGTACTCTTTAAAGATTTGCGGGTCGGGCGCTTTGTCATCGTCGATCAGCCATAAGCGCTCTATCCGATTCATCTCCTTGTTTTGAACCAAACGTACTTGGCGCATGTAATATAATTTCTTCCGGCATTGCTCATCGCATTTTCCTGAATCCACCGTGAGCAACACCCATTTTCCCCGCAACTGGCGGATACGAAAGATGGTATCGTCAAGTAGATTCAGCCCAGTCCCCGCGACGGGTTTAACCGGCAGCAATTCTCCGTAATTGATGCTTGCAGGTCTTACTTCCCAAAAATAAAGCAGATAAGAAGCAATAAACGGCGCGCACATCGCGACCAGCAATAAGACTATGGTACGCCTACTTTTTCTAGCTGCTTTTGGAGCGATCTCGTTTGACACTTAACACCAAATAAATAATGAATACGGCCAACGCCATCGCGAACCATTGAAACGCATAACCAAGGTTCTTGCCGGCACCCGAATCCGGCCGCGCCCATTGGCGCACCAAACCATCCTCAATTTCGTCTTGCTGCAGGATCATCACTGGCTGCAACAAAAGCCCAGTGGTGCTGCGATAGCGTTCAAGATCCAGGTTCTCCCAAACTTGGCCAGACACCATTTCTTTAGAGAGCTCCAGCGTTTTCTGTATTGCTGTCGTAGCAACACCTGATACGATTATTGAACCATCCGGAGTAGAGACCTTGGGCAACTTGCTGCGATCAAGATCCCCGGCCACCCAACCTCTGTTCACCAGAACATGCATAGAACTTGCACCGATTCTTAGCGGCGTGACAACCTGGTACCCGGGAATTCCCCGATATATCTTGTTATCAAGATATATCGTGTACATGGGCTCATACGTTCCACGTGCTTCAACCCGGCGGTATTGAAAATCCTCCAGCTTGACCGGCGTTGCGGGTAACGCTATCGCCGGCTGCTGCGAAAGTATATCAAGCCGTTCCTGCCTCGATTCCTTCTCCTGCGCCCGGGAAAGCTGCCAATTGCCCAGTTGCAGCATGATGACTATAACAACCGCTGCAACTACTGTTGACCATAATCGCAGCGTGAACCGCCAGCCTGAAATAGTCATTGGATAGTGTGCAGAAGTCGGCTAAACTTATTCCCGAATCCAACAATTACCGGAATTAATCTTGAAAATCGTCGTTGTGCTATTTCTGATTCTCATACTTGCCAGCCTAGGATCCGCCTTGTATTACATGGTCAGGGACAAGGGGCAGGGTACACGTGCAGTCCGGTCCCTGACCCTTCGCATCAGTCTGTCATTGCTTTTGTTTGGCTTATTAATGCTGGGTACCTACCTGGGCTTCTTCCCGCCCAGCAATTAATGACCTGTTTATATCAGCCAGTAGACGAAAATAAATAATCCCAACCAAACCACGTCTACAAAGTGCCAATACCAAGCGACGCCCTCAAATCCAAAATGATTTTCGGGCGTGAAATGGCCCGCCATCACGCGACACCATATGACCAACAGCATGATGGAACCCAATGTGACATGGAAACCGTGAAACCCTGTCAGCATGAAAAATGATGCGCCATAGGCTCCCGTCGTGAGTTTGAGGTTGAGGTCGGAATAGGCATGGCCATATTCATACGCCTGCAGGCCTACAAAGAGGAATCCCAAAGCAAACGTCAGGAACAACCCCAGCTTGAGTTGTCCACGCTTGTTCAGCTTGAGCGCCCAATGCGCCCAGGTAACGGTTACACCCGATGTCAGCAGTATCAAGGTATTGATGGCTGGAAGACCCCACGCCCCCATAGGCGTGAACTTCTCCGTAATCCACGGACCCGCTGTAGGCCAGCCTCCCGAGAAATCAGGCCAGAGTATTTTACTTTCCAGACCAGCAAGGTCAGGGATCGTAATGACCCGCATATAAAACAGCGCTCCGAAGAAGGCGGCAAAAAACATTACTTCGGTAAAAATAAACCAGCTCATTCCCCAGCGGAAGGATTTACCCACCTGTGAGTTGAACTTGCCGCTCTCACTTTCCCGCGCCACCTGACCGAACCAGCCGAAAAGCATGTATACAAGTATGGCAAAGCCGGTTGCCAGCATGCCATAACCGAGCGGAAGTCTGTTGACCGAGAATGCCGCACCGAACCCCATGAAAAACAGCGCTATTGCCCCAACCATAGGCCAGATGGATGGCGCTGGAACGTAATAATGACCGTGACCTGCTTCTTGGCTCATGTTCAATCTCCCGCGTATAATTAATTAATTTCTAACTCGTTACAAATTTAACCAGCAATACCACGCTCGCCACGAACAGCGCTGCACCAAAAATCCCGGCAATGATGACTTGCCCCATCGTCAACGTTGCCGCATCATGGTCGTGATCGGTATGTTTTCGCACACCAAAAAATGCCCAGGATACAGCCTTCATCGCTTGTAGGAATGTTCCCTTGACTGGTTTATCGCCGCTGTCTTTCAACTCTTCTCCACCCACCCATACACGTTCGCCGCATTGCCGCTGCCGAGCTCAAAGAACGTATAGGAAATGGTCACGGTATCAAAATCATCGGGCAGACTGGGTTCAATCATGAATTGTACCGGCATCTGCCTCACCTCGTTCGGTTTTAATACCTGCTTGCTGAAGCAAAAACACTCCAGCTTCTTCAAGTGCTTGGCAAGCAGCTGCGGACTATAGCTAGGTATGGCCTGACCGTTGACCTCGCGATTCGAATCATTCCTGACTTCATACATCACCTGCACCAGCTCGCCAGGATGCACCCGCAAGCTGGATTGCAGCGGCTTGAACTGCCAAGGCAGCCCACGCGTATTGGCATCCAGCTGTACTGTTACCCAGCGACTGGTATCCACCTGCGTATTTTCCGTTAGCGCATCGGCCTGCAGCAGATTGTTAATACCTGTAACCTCACAAATCTTTTCATAAAATGGGATGAGCGCAAAACCGAAGCCAAACATGACCGCCGAAAAAATCAACAACTTTTTCATTACGGTGGAATTGGCCTGGAGTGTGCTCATTACCATTTTCTTATAATGACTGAAAGGAAAAGTACCGCCACGATCGCCAGCAGAATCAGCGCTGTTCTGATTGCTCCACGCCTTCTTTCCGAGTCTTCTGCTGACATATCGTACCTGTTGTTCCTACTTTACAACTGGAGGTGTTTCAAAACTATGGTAAGGCGGAGGGGATGGCAAGGTCCATTCCAGCGTTTTGCCACCTTCCCAAGGCATAGCGGGTGCTTTTTCGCCGCCGCGGATGCACTTCAACACCACGTAGAGGAATAGCAACTGGCTGAAACCAAAACCGAAGGCGCCGATGCTGGAAATCATGTTGAAGTCGGCGAACTGCAGCGCATAGTCGGGAACACGACGCGGCATGCCCGCCAACCCCAGGAAGTGCTGCACAAAGAAGGCGAGATTGAAAAAGAACATCGACAGCCAGAAATGCCATTTACCCAATGTTTCGTCATACATGTGCCCGGTCCATTTCGGCAGCCAGTAATAAACTCCGCCAAATATGGAAAACAACGCTCCCGACACCAGCACATAGTGAAAGTGCGCAATGACATAGTAGGTATCCTGCACCTGAATATCAATCGGGACGATCGCGCAGATGATGCCGCTGAAACCGCCAATGGTAAACAGGAAAATGAAGCCGATGGCGAACAGCATGGGGGTTTCAAAAGTCATGGACCCACGCCACATGGTGGCAGTCCAGTTGAAGACCTTTACGCCCGTGGGTATGGCGATCAGCATGGTTGCATACATGAAGAACAGCTGGCCGGTTACCGGCATACCGGCAGTGAACATGTGATGCGCCCAGACGATGCAGGACAGGATGGCGATGGAGGCAGTGGCGTACACCATCGAGGAGTAGCCAAATAAAGGCTTGCGCGCGAAAGTCGGGATGATTTCCGAGACGATGCCGAATGCCGGCAAAATCATGATATAGACTTCCGGATGCCCGAAGAACCAGAAGACATGCTGGAACATCACCGGATCGCCGCCGCCCGCCGCATTAAAGAAGTTGGTGCCGAAGTTGCGGTCGGTCAGCAGCATGGTGACGGCTCCAGCCAGCACGGGCATCGCTAGGACCAGCAGATACGCTGTAATCAGCCACGTCCAGACGAACAGCGGCATTTTCATCAGCGTCATACCGGGCGCCCGCATGTTGAGAATGGTGGTGATAATATTGATCGACCCCATGATGGAAGCAGCACCCATGATATGAAGAGCAAAAATAGCCATATCCATGCCCATGCCCATTTGTATCGATAATGGAGGATAAATCGTCCAGCCGCCTGCCGCGGCGCCCCCCGGAACAAAGAACGACACTATCAGCAGCAGCGCCGCTGGAATCAACAGCCAGAAGCTCCAGTTGTTCATGCGGGCGAAAGCCATGTCCGGTGCGCCGATCATCAGCGGCACCTGCCAGTTGGCGAAACCGACAAACGCCGGCATGATGGCGCCGAACACCATCACCAGACCGTGCATGGTCGTGAGCTGATTGAAGAACTCGGGCTGGACGATCTGTATCCCGGGCATAAACAACTCGGCGCGGATCGTCAGCGCCATAACGCCCCCTGTCAGGAACATCACGAAGCTGAACCACAGGTACATGGTGCCGATGTCCTTGTGGTTAGTGGTCATTAACCACCGCATCATGCCGGTGGGGTGGTGGTCGTGCGCGTGTCCAATATCGTGATCGTGTACAGCTGCCATGGTTTTCTCCTTGATGCTATTTTCTGAGGTCGTTGATTTCTGATGGCTGGACTACGTCGCCCGTCGTATTGCCCCAGGCATTGCGTTCGTAGGTAACCACCGCCGCGATTTGCACATCCGACAGGTGCTTGAAAGGCGCCATGGCTGTGCCGGTCTTGCCATTCATTACGATGTTGAGATGCTCGGCTTTGGGACCATTGGCAATTTTCGATCCGTCAAGCGCAGCAAACGTGCCGGGGATGCCCTTGCCATTGAGCTGATGACAGGCAACGCAGTTGCCCGCATAGACTTTCTCGCCCTCGGCCTTCAATTCTTCTATCGTGAATACCTTGTTGACATCCACTGTCGTCGCGGCAGATTTCTTGGTCTGCGCCGCCACCCACTGGGTATACTTCTCCGGTTCCACTACCTCTATAACGATGGGCATGAACCCATGCTCCTTGCCGCATAGTTCGGCGCACTGGCCGCGATAGGTGCCGGTCTTCTCGGCCGTGAACCAGACATCGCGTATGAATCCGGGGATGGCGTCCTGCTTGACCCCGAAGGCAGGCACCCACCAGGCATGAAGCACGTCGTTGGCGGTCAGAAGCACGCGAACTTTCTTGCCTACCGGGACCACGACCGGATTGTCCACTTCGAGCAGGTAATTCTCGCCTTTGGGCTCCCTGTTCTCCCGTTGTGCCCGGGGCGTGGACAAGGCGCTCAGAAAGCTGATTCCCTCCCCCTCGCCGATAAGGTAATCGTAGCCCCATTTCCATTGATAGCCCGTGGCCTTGATGGTGATATCCGGACTGGAGGTATCCTTCATGGCGATGATAGTCTTGGTGGCGGGGTAGGCCATGCCGATAAGGATGAAGAACGGGATGATGGTCCAGATGATCTCGACCGTGGTGCTGTGATGGAAATTCGCCGCTTTGTAACCGGCATCCTTGCGATGCTTGAGCACCGAGTAAAACATGGTGCCGAACACGCCAACAAAGATCACCACGCAAATCCACATGACCATCGTATGCTGATCGTATGTCTGCTGCGCAATGATCGACTGCGGTTGCTGCAAGTTCAACTGATAAGGGTCGGCAGCCGCCATGCTTAGTCCGGAATACAAGGCGAGCGTAAAAACTCCTACCAGGGCTACTGTTGCTTTACTGCTCATATTTCCCCCCACTTGATTGCTGTTTACAGTACGACCCAATAATTACAAACCCCAATGTTAGCCCGGCCCGCACGGACCGCATCCAGATCTTTCCGTCCAGATTGACGCTACCTGATATTCGCTGCAGATATCGCCGCTATCCGGATTCTGTTCTACAAAAATAACCACGTTGCTAATGTCGGTAATTGTGCTATTCTATGACTTGGCACAAATTCCAAACACTAAGAATAAGCGGCATGCGTATAAGTTCAAAGTTTCCAATTAAAAAATTCAGGGCTCGATTTTATCTAACATCCAGTCGATGGGGGTTTTTCAATTAGCGACCCATTGCGATTGAAACAAAGCGGCCGAAAACCAGCAATAAAATATAATCCGAACCCAGATTATCCTTTATATGCTTCTCGCTTATTATTTAATATAAAAGCATTATCTGCACGCAGAATAATCGATCTTTTATTCAAGCAAGCTATGGTTTTTAAAGGAATTACCATCCTTTGACTTCCCTACCAGCCCGGTTAAACGCTTAGTATATTCAACTCGATTCCGTTGCGCCAGCTCCCACTTTTTGCCCCTCCTGCAGCAGACAAAACAGAATAAAATTCTATCACATCAGAATTGGGCGTACAAGGAAGAAACGTCATCTGTTAGTCAAAATTAATAATGCCCCTATTCTAAAAAGCGTTAATTTCCCCTTATCTAAAAAGGGGTAATTTTCCCTATTCAGAACGTGGTGATTTTCTTTTTTGCGGATATTATCTCCCCTTTGTTCGAGGGGTTATTTTTTATCCTTGCAACAATTAATGGCCTTGCTTTCCTGTGCAAACTGTTGTGTAAAAATGTGGAAAGCATAGCTGAAATAATTTCCGTGCGGTGTTTTGAATCCTTGCGCAATCATGCAGCCGTAATCGCCTCGTTTCGGGGAAAAAGGTAAGTGCATACCTCGCAGAAGCTTCATGTTTGTCATATATCGTCCGCCATTTCATTCAAAAAGTATATTATCTGATTTAGGGAAAATAATATTCATACGACATGACGATGTTCGGGATGGTACGACGATGCCGTGGTTCCATCCTGGGCAGGTTCGATTCTTTCTTGACGCGGAAAACAAGTCTGGCTAGTATTAAGCGGGTAGGCGCTGGAGATTGTTCTGCAACTGAACCATTCAGGGGGGTTGATCATGCTACAGCATCGATTTTTTCAGAAAGCATTGGTGGGCGCCATTGCACCCTTGCTTCTTTCGAGCGTGTTGATGACGCAGTCGACTTCGGCCGACGCGCTGGATACCGTCTATGCCAGATTCAACAGGGCGGGGGAATTGCTCCATCCAACCAAGTACCGGGAGTGGATCTTTGTAGGCGCTCCGGTCACCCCGAAGGATATGAATGATGGCAAGCCGGCATTTCCCGAGTTCCACAATGTCTATATTGATCCTTCGAGCTGGGCGTACTGGAAGAGAACCGGGAAATTTCGCAACGGAACCATTTTTGTGCTGGAAATGGTTAGCGTGGGAGACAAAAAATCGTCCAGCGGCAACGGATACTTTCAGGGCGAGTTTGGCGGCATAGCAGCTTCGGTCAAGGACAAGAAGCGCTTCCCCAACACGCCAGGCAACTGGGCCTACTTTGGCTTTGGCGATAAGCCGAGTGCGGTGGCACAAGCTGAGGATGCCTGCGCGGCATGCCATAAAGCCAATGCTGCGGACGATATGGTATTCACCCAGCACTACCCCATACTACGCGCGGCCAAACCCGAAGCACCCGGCAAGATCAGGGTGAGAGGCGAGGATAGCGTAGATATCAGGCGCGGACGGTAAGACGTTTAATGCAGATTATTGAAATATAAAGATCATGATGCAAGCGAATACCATCAACGGGAATATCGCTCCCGAGCTACAGATATCGGCGTGGCTCAATACACCTCAGCCCCTTACGCTTGCCTCATTGCGCGGCAAAGTCATTGCGCTGCATACTTTTCAGATTTTCTGTCCGGGTTGCGTTCAGGTCGGCATTCCGCAGGCGCAGAGAATATACCAGGAGTTTGATCCAGACCGGGTAGCGGTGATAGGGCTGCACACCGTCTTTGAGCACCACCCGGTTATGGGCCCGGACGCGCTTGAAGTATTTATTCACGAGTATCGCTTGCGTTTTCCGATCGGTATCGACAAGTACGACGGGGCGCCGCAAGGCGTACCGCTAACAATGCGTACGTACCAGATGCAAGGGACCCCGACCCTCATTCTGATCGACAAAACGGGGCATATCCGCCTGCATAAATTTGGGCATGTGAGTGACCTGACAGTTGGATTCTCGATTGGCGCGCTGCTTTCCGAAGAAACCGATGAATCCGCGGAAGTACCGGCCGCAAGCCCGGCGAATGCCGGGGATGCTGCCTGCGATGCGGATGGCTGCAGGGCCTGACTGTATTCACGAAAAAGCGGCCTCCGCAACTCCCCGGAATGCCTGCATATAGATGTATAGGCAATGCGCCGGAGGAACTCCGAGGTCCGGGGTTCTGACGACGCCGGATTACTCAGGGCCTGTTAACGCTTATTTCGCGCCCGCGACGGCGACGGATTTCGTCCAGCCCTTCGGGTTGCGCACGAAAAATGCGGAGGCCGCGTTGCAAAGCTTGGCCATAGGCCCACTATGTCCTGCGCTTCGCGCCTTGCCTCCGCGTTTTTCGTGTAGCAACGCGGGCGTGAAATAAGCGTTAACAGGCCCTAGTTTCCCGCTTTATCGTCCGGCTTGACTCGCTCCGCAATACCGGTGAGTACGCCGGCCGCAATTTTACGCATGAGTTCAGCAGTGGCCTGGGTGAAATGTATGCCTTCCCGCAACTGGGCATGACCAACCAGCGTCATCTGATGGGCAATCACTGTCAGCGTGTCTTTCATCTGAGACCCCACAGCGGTGCCGTTGCGCTTCGCGTGAGCCAGCAGATCATGCAGGGTATCTGCTACCGCTCCCTTAGCGGCCGATGCCGAAATTTTGAGGGTATCCAGGAATAAAGCTTCCAGGCTTTCCAGGTCGGTTCTCGCGCGCGCGAGCTCTTCCCTGGAAAATTTTTGAGCACGGCCTGCCGCTTCCTCGACAGCCAGCTTCGATGCCTCGGCAAGCTGTGCCAGCGCTGCGTCGAGCCCCGCGACGGCATCAGTAATCTGTGCTAATGATGCTTGCGTCTGCGCCGAGGTTTCTTTTACTTGCTGCTGCGCCCCTTCACGCGCGCCCCGTATCACAGCCGTCATGATGCGGCCCAGTGATTCGAGGTCATGGTCTTTTTCACTCAACTTCTGCAGTGTCAGGTTTTGCACCGCCCGCTTGACGTCCCCGCCCTTCGCAATAGTGCTGCGTACATCGGCTTCAAGCGCGGATGTATCCGCCGCGATATCATGAGCGGGCTCGCCGCCAGTTTCATTCTGCATGCTAAAGGCCTCCTGAAGTAGTGAAATAATTGATCCTCGATTTAATTCAGGTCCTGCGCCACAAGCCGGTCAAGACCGCCCATATATTGACGCAGAACTTCGGGAACCGACACACTGCCGTCCGCATCCTGGAAGTTTTCCAGGATGGCCACCAGCGTCCGGCCTACTGCCAATCCCGAACCATTCAATGTATGCAATAGTTCCGGTTTGCCTTTCTCATTGCGAAAGCGCGCCTGCATGCGCCGCGCCTGAAATGCCTCGCAGTTGCTGCAGGAAGAAATTTCGCGGTAAGTATTCTGCTGAGGCAGCCACACTTCGATATCGTATGTTTTAGCAGCTGCAAAACCCATGTCGGCGGTGCAAAGCGCCATTATGCGATAAGGCAGTTCCAATTTCTGAAGAATATTTTCGGCATGCCCCGTCAGTTCCTCCAGCGCTTCATAGGATTGTTGCGGATGCACGATTTGCACCAACTCCACTTTATCGAACTGATGCTGGCGGATCATGCCGCGTGTATCTCTGCCATAACTTCCTGCTTCGGAGCGGAAACACGGGGTATGGGCAGTGAGCTTAATAGGCAACGATTCGAGCGCAACAATTTCATCGCGCACGGTATTAGTAAGCGGGACCTCTGACGTGGGAATTAAATACCAATTTTCTTCCCGAAACAAAATTCCATTTCGCGTATAAAGTTCTCCTTGCTCGGCCTTGGCTTGCTGATACAAGTTGTTTTCCACCTCGTCTTTTATCCGAGGAACTCTAAATAAATCTTCTTCAAACTTCGGCAACTGCCCCGTACCACGCAGACTGTCCGCATTGACCAGATACGGCACATATGTCTCGGTATAGCCATGCTCCTGCGTATGCGTGTCCAGCATAAACTGCGCAAGCGCACGATGAAGCCGTGCCAGCCCGCCTGTCATCAGGCTGAAACGCGCGCCGCTAAGTTTCGTGGCGGTCTGGAAATCAAGTAATCCCAGGCCCTCGCCAATGCTTACATGATCCCGTACCGTAAAATCAAACGAGCGTGGCGTTCCCCAACGGCGCACCTCGCGGTTATAGGCTTCGCTATTTCCCATCGGCACGCTGCCATGCGGCAGATTGGGAATTTGCAGCAATATATGCTGCAATGTCGTTTGAGTTTGTTCAAGCTGAGCTTCGAGCTGTTTCAGTTCGTCGCCGAGGTTAGCCACCTCCGCCAGGATAACGGAAACATCTTCACCTCTGCTTTTAGCGTTGCCGATCTGCCTGGAAGCATTGTTTCTCCGCGCCTGAAGCTCCTGGGTGCGGGTCTGAAGAATCTTACGTTCCACTTCCAGGGAGTTGAATTCCGTAACGGGAAAAATATAGCCGCGCGTGGCAAGGAGCTGGGCGACGCTCGCCAGATCCGTGCGTAATAACTGAATATCTAGCATGCAAATCCCAAATAAATACTGAAATTCGTAGAGACCATTCGTAGAGACCCCTACACTCTGCAGAATAACCTATGCCTTCTTTTTCGCCCGGATATCCAGCTCGCGCAAGTACGCAAGCCTTTCCGAAATTTTTCCCTCAAGCCCACGCGTCGTCGGTTCATAAAATTTAACCCCAGACATGTTTTCCGGAAAATAATCTTCACCGGCTGCGTAGGCGTCGGGACCATCATGTGCGTAGCGGTATTCGCGTCCGAAGCCCAATTCCTTCATCAGCCGGGTCGGCGCATTGCGCAAATGCTCCGGTACGCGATGCGACTTATCGCCGGCTATAAAAGACCGAGTCTTATTATACGCGAGGTAGGCGGCGTTGCTCTTGGGTGCGCAGGCAAGATACAACACCGCCTGCGCCAATGCCAGTTCGCCCTCCGGGCTACCCAGGCGTTCGTAGGTCTCGGAAGCATCCAGTGCTATGCGCAACGCACGGGGATCAGCCAGGCCAACGTCTTCCGCCGCAGCCCGAATCAACCGGCGCGCGATGTAAAGTGGGTCCGCGCCACCGTCCAGCATGCGGCACATCCAGTAAAGCGCGGCATCCGGACTGGAACCGCGCAGGGATTTGTGAAGTGCTGAAATTTGATCGTAGAATTCATCCCCGCCTTTATCAAAACGGCGCATGCCTTGAGAAATCGCATGGCGGATATAATCAACGCCTATTTCCGTAATGACCTCGGTCGCCGCTGCGGTTTTTACCTGTTCCAGGAAATTGAGCAAGCGCCGAGCATCGCCGTCGGCATATCTGATCAATAGCAGCCTGGCTTCATCGGTAAAGCTCAATCCCGGCAATGCAAGGTGCTCGGCGCGCTCGAATAAAATAAGCAGCTCATCCTCGGACAATGCAGTAAGCACGTAAACCTGCGCACGCGACAATAGTGCGCTGTTGACCTCGAACGACGGATTCTGAGTAGTGGCGCCGATGAATGTCACCAGCCCTTGCTCAACAAAAGGCAGGAATGCATCCTGCTGGGATTTATTGAATCGATGCACCTCATCCACGAATAGAATGGTGTGGCGACCCGATTGCTGCAATACGGTTCGTGCCCGTTCCACCGCTTCGCGGATATCCTTGACCCCCGACAATACCGCGGACAAGGAAATGAATTCAACGTCAAACACCAGGGCCATCAGCCGCGCCAAAGTCGTTTTGCCGGTGCCGGGCGGCCCCCAGAGTATCATTGAATGAGGCTTGCCGGATTCAAACGCAAGGCACAAGGGTCTGCCTGCCTCCAGCAAATGCGGTTGGCCCACAACGTCCTTCAGTTCCCGGGGACGCAACCGTTCCGCGAGCGGCGCTTCGGGCTCATGCTTCTCGAACAAATCAGTCACTGATCACGTCCGCGCCTTCCGGAGGCTTGAATTTAAACAACTCCGGCGCAAGCTTGGGGTTTTGCTCGAGTCGGGAAAATGTAAGTACGGTAGTCTGGCCAAAATTGTCGTGCAATTCCATTGCTTTCAACTCGCCCTGCGGCGTAAATCCCAGGCGCACCCATTCGAAGGTTCCTTCCGCTGTCTTTGGCTTTGCTTCAAGCCATTCCGTATCTCCCTGTAAGCCGATTTCAGCCAGGTCAAAACTGGTCTCGATATCGCTGCTACCCGCCAGCAACGCAGCCGGACTGCTGCCGATGGCAAGATCCAGCTTGCGTATGGTCACTTGATTAAGATCACGGTCATAAAACCATATCCTCGTGCCGTCCCCGACAATCAATTGCTCGTACGGCTTTTCGTATACCCATCGAAACTTGCCTGGACGCTCGAATTGCATGATGCCGCTCCCTCTCTGCACCACGCGGGCATTTTTATCGAGAACGGTTTGTAGAAATACCGCGCGAACGGTACGCGTATCCTTGACAAAAGCCTTGAGGCTGCTTATCGCACCCGCCTCCGCTAAAGGGGTGAATAAACAGAACAACAGAAGAAAGCAGGATTTTTTAGAAAAATTCATGGCATGTCTCAGGGGTATTTCGTATTTGGCACGAATGGAAAAGTTGAACCGTCGGTAGGCAATGGAGCACTTCTGGAATTCCATCGCCGCTGCAATTTTACCGCTTCCGGGGCCCCTCGAAGTACAAACGCCCACCTCATGCAAGGAATAGCGGTCGAGACACGTTGAGGAGAAGATCTTTTTCCAACATTTTCCTATAGAGAGCTGCCAGTTTCTCATACCTGGCAGAAATTACTCGCAATAAAATTTTAGGAACTTTCGAAAGTAGCCAGCGTCTAAATTTCGCTGGCGGAGTTTAATATGGTTCGTTACTGTGAGTTGATAGTATTTTTCAGTATTTGACTTAGGAGGTTACCAAAATGGCAACAACACTGGGAACATCGAGCAACCACGCGGGGTCAGGGGGACGCGACTACGACATGTCGCTGTGGTACGACTCGAAGTGGTACAAATTTGGTCTGTTGACCATGCTTGGGGTAGCGATATTCTGGATCTGGTTTCAGCGGACGTTTGCC